>CAZKNR010000330.1:0-28443 GCA_964553925.1 uncultured Acidobacteriota bacterium | reverse complement strand
GGCGCGGGTCGGTGAGTTCTGCCGGGTTCGCCCCGAAGAGGAAGCGCTCCTCGAAAGCCCCGAGCGTCCCATCGTTCTTCTGGAGCGAGCGGAAAACTCCAAGATCGCTCCCTCGGTCGCTCCCGGTCAGTCGAGCTACGGGGTGATGCTTCCTTATACGCCTCTCCACGCGCTGATTCTCGACTCTTCGCTCTACGCCGTGGTCGCGACGAGCGGAAACCGGAGCGAGGAGCCCATCGTTCTCGACAACGACGAAGCCGTCGAGAGGCTCGGCGGAATCGCCGACTCCTTCCTCGTGCACGACCGGGGAATCCACCGCCGCGCCGACGACTCGGTGGCGCGGGTCGCCGCGGGACGGACACGACTCCTGAGAAGGGCCCGCGGCTACGCCCCGCGCCCGATTCTCCTGAGAGACGAAACGCCGCCCATTCTCGCGGTGGGAGGACAGCTCAAGAACACGATCTGTCTCACCCGGGGCAGGGAAGCCTTTCTTTCTCCTCACGTGGGCGACCTCGACAACCTCCGAGCCTTCGAAGGGTTTCGCGAGTCCATCTCCCACCTTTCGAAGACGCTCGAGATCGCTCCCGTCGCCGTCGTCCACGATCTCCATCCCGAGTATCTCTCGACGCGTTGGGCGCTCGAGGAGTCGGGCCTTCCCGCGATCGGAGTTCAGCACCATCACGCTCACGTCGCTGCGGTCCTCGCCGAGCACGGCCTCGACGAGACCGTGGTCGGGATTGCCATCGACGGCACGGGATTCGGAGGGGATGGCACGGTGTGGGGCGGAGAGATTCTCGTGGCCTCTCTGAGAGGCTTCGAGCGAAGGTGGCATCTGCCCCAGGTCGTCCTCCTGGGAGGAGACCGAGCCGCCCGCGAGCCCTGGCGGATGGCGGTCGCCTGGCTCCACCGGCTCTACGGGCGCGGGCTCTTCGAACTCGATCTCCCGTTTCTCGACGCCGTCCCCCGGGACCGCGTGCGCCGCCTCGTGAGCGCCATCGAGTCGGGCTTCTCCTGGCCCCTCACTTCCTCTTGCGGGCGCCTCTTCGACGCCGTCGCCGCGCTCGTCGGGCTTCGCCTGGAGACGAGCTTCGAGGGGCAGGCGGCGATGGAGCTCGAAGCGCTCGCGGCAAAAGCTGAAGACTCACTCGCGGTCGAGTCTCCTCGGGCGGTCGACGACGTGGTTCGGGATGTCGTCGAGGCGACTCGTAATGGTCGCGAGGTCTCGTCGATCGCCGCCGAGTTCCACCTCGGTCTCGCGGACGCGCTCTCGGATGCCGCCGCCTCGATTGCGAAAGAGTCCGGGCTCTCCCGGGTGGCCCTGGGCGGCGGGTCGTTCCAGAACCGCATTCTTCTGTCGAGAGTGGCCTCGCGTCTCGAAGCCCAGGGTCTCGACGTTCTGGCGCCGAGCGAAGTCCCCGCGAATGACGGCGGTCTCGCCCTCGGACAGGCCGCCGTGGCATCGGCGACGATATGGTAAACGAGAGCCCATCTCCGCTCTCCATCATCTCCGAGATCGAGAAAGAGATCGAAGAGATGATGGAAATGAGCCGGCAGCAGGCGGAAAAAACCCGTGAGGCGGCGAGACGCGAGGCCTCCGAGCTCGTTCGGCGGGAGCGGGAGAGATTGGAGGAGGACGAAAGGCAGGCTTTCGAGTCCATACTCACCGAAGGGAAAAGGAAGATCGAGCAAATCGAGCAGGAAGGCTCTCGAGAGCTGGTCTCTCTCCAGAAACGGTTGGAAGCTCGCTTTTCGGAAGCGGTTTTGGCCGTGGTCAACGTCGTTCTGGGGCAGACCCGATCATGATCCAGAGCATGAACCGCATCGAGGTCGCCGCCCTCAAGGACGTCTTTCCGCAACTTCTGAGCTTCCTTCACGAGCAAGGGGTCGTTCACATCGAGCCTCTCACCGAAGTGCCTTCCGGCGGCCGCCTCGCCCGGCTCCACTTGACCGAGGAGGAGGAGGAGGAGCACGGAAAGCTCCGATCGATCCTCGAGGCGGTCACCGCCCTTCTCGATTCGACCGCGGACGAAGCGGACCTCGACCGCGTGCGACGGCTCGAAGCGACGCCGACCCGGGAGCTCTTCCTCCGCTTCCAGGAGATCACCGAAGAGCTCGGCCGGAGAAAAGCGCGGCACGAGGAGCTTCTGGAGGAGCGCCGCCTCCTCCCGCACTGGGAAAGCCTGGTCGACGCCTTTCTCTCCATCCAGTACGCTTTCGCCCTCCGCGCCGACTGGTCCATGATGGGCCTCATCCTCGACCGCGCCCGCGAGCATGACATCGACGCGCTCCGGAACGAGATCGCGCGCGTGACGAAAGGCCGCATGGAGCTCTCCGTGGCGACGCTCGATCCCACTCGCCTCGCCGCCATCGTTTTCTACGAAGAGCGGTTCGAGAGGGACCTGGAACGGCTGATCTGGGGCAAGGGCGTCGACCACCTGACGCTCCCCCGCAAGTATCTCGGGAAGCCCCTCGAAGAAGTCTTGACCGAGATTTCCGTACGGAAGCGCGAGATCCCGCGCGAAATTGCCGAGGCGGAGGCGGCGTATCGCGACCTTCTGGTAAAATCCCGGGAGGAGATCGTCGCCCTTCGCGAGCTTGCCCGGCTCCGCTCCAAGGAGCTTTCGACCAGGACGGCCTTCGTCCAGTCTTCCTACACCATAGGCCTCATCGGTTGGGTGCCGCAGTCGGCGATGGCCCCGCTCCGGCGCGGGCTCGAGGAGCGCTTCGGACACCGGGTCTTCGTGAGCTTTCGTCCGCCTCGACCCGAGGAATGGGCGACGGTGCCGGTGGCCCTGAGCAATCCCTCGCTCGCCCGCCCTTTCGAGCTGCTGCTCCTCCCCATGCGGCGTCCGCGCTACGGCGGGCTCGACCCCACGATCCTCCTGGCGCTGTTCTTTCCGTTCTTCTTCGGGCTCATGGTGGGAGACATCGGCCATGGAGCGGTCATTCTTCTCGGAGGGTGGATGGTCGGCCGGTGGCTTCCGCGCGTCCCCGGAGCGGTCTCCTCGATTCTCATGACCATGGGCGGATCGGCCATCGCCTTCGGCTTTCTCTTCGGCGAGCTGTTCGGAGATCTCGGAAAAGGCTGGCTCCGTCCCCTCCTCTTCGACCGAACCGAGCGAATGATTTCCTATCTGTGGCTCGCTCTCGCCATCGGCGTCGCCCACGTCCTTCTCGGCCATCTGCTGGGAATCATCGGCGCCCTCCGACTCCGGCAGCCCCGGAAGGCCACCGAGCGCGCCGCCACCATGGCGGCCATCTTCGGCGGGCTCCTGCTCCTGGGTGCCGGGGTGAAGCTCATCCCTTCCGGCTGGTTCACGCCCGGGCTGGTCCTGATGCTGGCGATGGTTCCCGTCTTGCTCTATGCCGGCGGGCTGGTAGCCCTCCTCGAGCTCGTCTCGACGGCGGGTCACATTCTCTCTTACGCGCGACTCATGGCCCTCGGCGTCGCCGGCGCGATGCTCGCTCACGTGGCCAATACCCTGGGCTCGAGGGCGGGAAATGTCGTCCTCGGAATCCTGGTGGCCCTGCTGTTGCACTTGCTGCACCTCGTCATGAGCCTGTTCAGCCCCACCCTCCAGGCTCTGCGCTTGCACTACGTGGAGTTCTTTTCGAAGTTCTACGAGCCGGGAGGCGTTCCCTATGCGCCCTTCCGCAAATGACACGAGGAGGTAACCTATGGAGCTACTCGCGTTGGCGTTCGGGGCTGCACTCGCCATCGGCCTCACCGGAATCGCGACCGGTTATGCGCAGGCACGGATCGGCTCGGCAGGAGTGGGAGCGATGTCGGAACGGCCGGAGATGTTCACTTCGGCGGTGATCCTGATGGCCATCCCCGAGACCGTCGTCATTCTGGGTTTCGTCGTCGCGGTGATGATCATGCTCATCCTTCCCGGAGGCTGAGCCGAACGTGGATTCGAAGAAGCTTTCCCCGGAGGGAGGTCATTTCGTCCGGGCCCTTCTGTCTCGCGCCGAAGAAGACGCCCGTCGCATCCGAGACGGAGCAACCGAAGAAGCCCGGACGACTCTCGGCGAGGCGCGCGTGAAGGTGGAAGCTCTCAGAGAAGAGCGGCTCATGGAGGCGCGTCGCCGCGCCGAGAGGAAGCTTTCCCGCCAGGTGAGCGAAGCTCGATTCCAGACCGCCGCCGAGCGGACGCGCCTGGTGGACGATGCGGTCTCGCGCACTTTCGGGGAAGCCCGAAGAGCTCTGGGCGAACTCCGGGCGAGCTCCGAGTACACAACCTTGCTCGGCCGCCTCCTCGAGGAGTGCCTCGCGGAGCTTCCTACTGAGACACGGGTGAAGCTCGTCATCGATCCGCGCGACCAGGCTACGCTCGAGCGAGAGCTCGGCCACCGTGACCTTCCGATCGCCTTGGTTGCGAGCGGAGGGCCTTTTCTGGGCGGTCTGAAAGCCGGCGACGAGGCGGGACGTTTCGAGATCGACAACACCTTCGAGGCACGCCTCGACGCCCGGGCTTCCGAGATCCGGGTCCGGTTGGGGAAGATCTTTCTCGGGCAGTAGCGCCCCATGGCGGTGGGATACGACTTTCTCAACGCCCGCGCCAAAGCGCTCAAGTCGAGGCTCGTCTCGTCCGACCGTTTTCGGAAGTGGAGTCATCTGGGGCGGGTCGGTGCTTTTGCGGAAGCGCTCGCGGCCACGACACCTTATGGTCAGGAGATCCGACAGAAGGACGTCTCCCGGATCGGTCCCGCCGAGCTCGAGGCGATCTTCCTCGGGCACCTGACCGAGGCCTTCCGGAGCCTCTGGCGCGAAGCGGAGCCCCAGGTGAGCCGCTGGCTCGAGCTCTGGCTCGCGCCATGGGATCTCGCCAATATCGAGCGCATCCTGCGCGGGTGGCGATCCGGGCTCTCCTCGGAAGCGATCGCTTCGACCTGGGTTTTGGCCGGGACTTTGAGCGCGGAGGAGCTTGCCGAGCTTCAAGCTGCCGGCGATGTGACGGCTCTCGCGCGACGACTGGCGGCTCGGAGTGGACTCTACCAGCGCTGGGCGCTGGCATTGAAACGAGGCGGCGAGAAGGCCCCGGCTCGCCTCGAGGAACAACTCGATGCGGTCTGGGCCGGCTATGCCGTCTCCGAAGCGGAGAGAAACGGCGAGAACGGCGCGACCTTCGCCGCCTTCTTTTCCTGGGAGGCCGACACCCGGAACGTCATGAGCGCTCTTCGGCTCGCTCACGGCGGAGGAGCTAAAGAGGTCGTTTTTCTCCCGGGAGGCCACCGCCTTCCACGGAAGCTCTGGGAGGAAATGGCGATCCGCGAGAGCCTGGAGGGCGCTTTTTTCCTTCTCGAGGGCTCGGTGTTCTTCGAAGCCGTGCGCCGCGAGGTCCCGCCCTTCGAAGCCGAGCGCGCCCTCGGCCGGACGGAGAAACGCCTTCGTGCCCTTACACTCCAGGAGTGCGGAAGGCTCTACCGCCGAGCGAGTCCCCTGGGCATCGGCGTGCTCCTTCGCTTCATGCAGCTCGAAGCCAACGAGGTCGAGAACCTCCGCCGCATCGCCTACGGTCTCGCGAGCGGTTTACCCGCGGGGCTCATCGAGGAAGGACTGGTCTTTGCGTAAAGTCAAAATCCTCTGCCCCTCGGGCAAGCAGGAATCCTTCGCCCTCGCCGGTTTCGACACCGAGACGTACGGTTCGACTGCCGAGGCCGAAAAACGCGTCCGGAGGGCTCTGGAGAATCGCGATGTCAGCGTTCTCGTCATCGACGAGGCACTCGTGGCCTTGGTCGGAAACCGGATCGCGCGCGCGATCGGCGACAGCGATGAGCCTCTCTTTCTGCCCATTCCCATGGGAGTCGCCGCCGGGATGGAACGGGAGTACCTGGAGCGGGTGATTCGCAGGATTGTGGGATATCAGGTGAGGCTCAAATGAAGATCGAGGATCGGCAGGGTGAGATCGTTCGCATCACCGGCTCTCTCGTCCTTGCCCGCGGCATTTTTCGCCCGCGCATGCACGATCTGGTGAGAGTCGGGGAGAAAGGGCTCTTGGGTGAGGTCATCCGGCTCGAAGGAGACGTCGCGAGTATTCAAGTCTACGAAGACACTCTGGGTCTCGCCGTAGGTGAGCCGGTGACGACCACCGGGAGCCCGTTGATGGCCGAGCTCGGCCCCGGACTCCTGGGCAACATCTTCGATGGTGTCGGAAGGCCCCTCGAAGCGCTGAGCGCGGCGACGGGAGCCTTCCTCGCCCCGGGTGTCGGCCTTCCTTCGCTCGACCGATCGCGACGATGGAGATTCGTGCCCGCGGTTGCCGCGGGAGACGCCATCGAGGGAGGGGGGCGGCTCGGAGAGATCGATGAAGGAGGTATCGGCCACCTGGTCCTGGCTCCACCGGGCGCGAGCGGTCGGGTGGAGTCGGTGAGAGAAGGGGAGGTCACGGTCGAGGATCCCATCGTGGAGCTCGAGGGCGGAGCTTTCTTGACGCCGATGCAGCGCTGGCCCATACGCGTCCCGCGGCCCCACCGGGGGAAGCTCTCCCCCGAGGCTCCGTTTCTCACCGGCCAGCGCGTCTTCGACATGTTGTTCCCGGTGGCGAAGGGCGGCGCCGCCGTGGTCCCCGGCGGATTCGGAACGGGAAAGACGGTGGTGGACCACCTCCTGGCGAAGCACGCCGACGTGGAGATCATCGTGTACGTGGGATGTGGCGAGCGCGGCAACGAGATGGCGGCGCTCCTTTCGGAGTTTCCCCAGCTCAGCGATCCGCGCACCGGAAGACCGCTTCTTTCCCGAACGGTGCTCATCGCGAATACCAGCAACATGCCGGTGGCGGCGCGCGAAGCCTCCATCTACCTGGGCATGACCGTGGCCGAGTATTTCCGCGACATGGGCTACCACGTGGCGGTGATGGCCGACTCCATCAGTCGATGGGCGGAGGCGCTCCGTGAGATCAGCAGTCGGCTCGGTGAGATGCCCGGCGAGGAAGGCTATCCCCCCTACATCGGGGCCCGGCTCGCGAGTTACTACGAGCGGGCGGGCGGGGTGCGCTCGCTGGGAGCGGAGGGTCGAATCGGATCGGTGACGGTGGTGAGCGCGGTCTCGCCCCCGGGCGGCGACTTCTCCGAGCCCGTCACCCAGGCCTCGTTGCGTGTGGCGGGGGCGTTCTGGGCGCTCGACGCCGATCTCGCCCACCGGCGTCACTTCCCGGCGGTGAGCTGGACCGAAAGCTACTCGCTCTACGTCGGGCGGCTCGAGGCATGGTTCCAGCGAGAGGTTGGCTCTGACTGGTCCGAGATTCGCTCTCGCGCCATGCGAGTGCTTCAACAAGAACAGGAGCTTCGCCAGATCGTTCAAGTAGTCGGCGCGGACGCGCTTCCCGACGACGAGCGGCTGGTCCTTGAGTTCGCGCGCCTGATTCGGGAAGGGTACTTACAGCAGAACGGCTTTCATCCGGTAGACTCGTTTTGCCCCTTGGAGCGACAGGTCATTATGCTGCGGCTTTTCTTCGAGTTCTTCGATCGATGCCGTCAGGCGCTCAAGGCGGGCGTGGTCCTCGACGACATCCTCGGGGACGAGCTTTGGAGCGCCCTTCCGCGCAGTCGCGAGCTTCCGCGAGAGCAGTTTCCCGAACAAGCGCAGAAGCTCGAGAGGACCATCCGCTCTGCCTTCGAGGGAACACCACGTGGGTGAACGAGCCGCGCCGGAGGGACCGCCGGAGGGACAAAAGGCGCGGCTCGTCAGGGAGTACCGCACCGTCGCGCGCGTGAGCGGGCCTCTGGTGTTCCTGCGGAACGTTCACCGTCCGTCCTACGGGGCTCTGGTGGGGCTCTTGTTGGAGGACGGGAAAAGCCTCCGAGGCCAGGTTATCGATGCCTCGACGGATTTTTGCGCCATTCAGGTCTTCGAAGAGACGACGGGGATCGAAGTCGAGACCACGCGCGTTCGCTTCGCCGAGGAGCAACCTCTGGCGGAGGTGTCCCTAGGGGCGCTCGGTCGTGTGATGAACGGCATTGGAAAGCCCGTCGACGGTCTTCCGCCCTTCTTGCCCGAGGCCCTTGTCCCGGTGAGCGGATATTCGATCAATCCCCACGCCCGCGACCAGCCGAGCGAGTTCATTCAGCTCGGCATCTCCGCTATCGATGGAATGAACACCCTGGTGCGGGGTCAGAAGCTTCCAATTTTCAGCGGCGCCGGCCTTCCCGCCAACGAGATCGCGGCCCAGATTCTTGCTCAAGCCAGGGTCCGGGGAGAGTCCGAGGAGTTCGCCTTCATTTTTGCAGGCATCGGCATCACCGCCCGCGAGGCCGATTTCTTCATGGAGAGCTTTGCGGCTTCGGGAGCGCGCGATCGCACGGCCCTCTACATCAATCGCGCGGATGACCCTCCCGTCGAGCGGCTTCTGACACCGAGGTTCGCGCTCGCTCTCGCCGAATACCTCGCCTTCGAGCGGGGGATGCACGTCCTGGTGGCGCTTTCCGACATGACCAACTACTGCGAGGCGCTCCGACAGGTGGCGCTCGCGAGGCAAGAGGTTCCGGGCCGCCGCGGCTATCCGGGGTATATGTACACGGATCTCGCCACGATCTACGAGAGGGCGGGCCGCATCAAGGATCGGCCGGGGTCGATCACCCAGCTTCCCATCCTCACCATGCCCGACGACGACATCACTCATCCCATCCCCGATCTCACCGGCTACGTGACGGAAGGCCAGATCGTCTTGAGCCGAGACCTCCACCGGCGGGGGATCTACCCTCCCATCGACGTGCTCACTTGCCTGTCCCGCCTGATGAACCAGGGCATCGGTGAAGGGAAGACCCGCGAGGACCATCGCGGCGTCTCCGATCAGCTCTACGCCGCTTACGCTCGCGGCATCGACGTTCGCAAGCTCCGGGACATCGTCGGCGAGGACGCCCTGAGCGAGCTCGATCGCGCCTTTCTCGTCTTCGCCGAGGAATTCGAAGAGCGGTTCGTAGGACAGGGGATGAGCGAGCGCAGCATCGAGGAGACTCTTTCTCTCGGCTGGGAGCTCCTTCGACGTCTTCCGCGGGCCTCGCTCGGCCGTATCGACGAGGAGCTCATCGCGCGTTACCTCCCTGCGGAAAAGAAGGGCAAGCCCGAATGAGCCGCGTGAATCTCACTCGCATGAGCCTTCTTCAGAAACGGGCGGAGCTCAAGACGTCGACCCGGGGCGCCGAGGTCCTCCGCAGCAAGCGCGACGCCTTGCTCCGGGAGCTCTATCGAGCCGCCCAATCGGCGCTCGAGTACCGCCTGCAGGCAGTCGCTCTCGCTTCCCGGGCGAGCGTCGCCCTGGCCGAAGCTCAGGCCGTCGAAGGGGAGGCATCTCTGCGGTCGCTCGCGGCCGCGGCCCGACGAGAGGTGCGGGTCGATGTCCAAAGCCGGAACGTATGGGGGGTTCGATTCCCCTCCATCGCTTCGGTGCCGGCGGTTCGGCGCGCGATCGATCGCGGGTACGGATTGTTGTCGGTGTCGGCGACGGTGGATGATGCCGCCGAGGCGTCCGAGCAACTTCTCCACTTCGTCTTGGAGAATGCTCAGCACGAGATTCGGCTCCGGCGCCTCGCCGCCGAGCTCAAGCGCACGCACCGCAAGGTCAATACCCTCGAGCACCAGATCATCCCGCGCCTCGAGCGAACGATTCGTGAGATCGAGATGGCGCTCGAAGAGCAGGAGCGGGAGGATCGCTTTCGCACGCGGCTCGCCCGGAGGGATGGGTGTTGAGCGAGGACAGCGGCCCGCGTCCCGTGGCCCAATGGGGCGTCCAGTGGATGATTCGGCTTCGGTGGGTGGCGGTGGGCGGCATCGCCTCTGCTCCGGGACTGTCTCGCTTGTTCGGCGTGTCTCTGCCGGCGACGACCTTCCTCGCTCTCGCCGGGGTGGTAGCGGCCTACAATGCCTTCCTCGACCTCTGGGTGCGCCGGGAAAAAGTGGTCCCCGAGGTCGCCATCCACGCCCAGATCGTCGCCGACCTCGTCGCGCTCACCGCAGTCTTTCATTTCGCGGGCGGCATTCGGAATCCGCTTCTCCCGATTTATGGATTTCACGTATTCATTGCCGCTACCGTGCTCTCCCGCAAGGCGAGCTTTTCCTACGCGGCTTTGGGTGTGGCGCTTCTGGCGCTTCTAGCGGCCTCTGAGCAACGCGGGATACTCGCGCAGAAACCAGGCCTGGAGAGCGGCCAGGAGTCGATAGGGATGATCCTGGCGGGACAGACGGGAATTCTTTTCGTCCTGGCTTATCTCGGCTCGGTGATTTGCGGCGTTCTCCGGAGACGCGAGGCCGACCTCAGAGCGTTGAATCGAAGCCTGGGCGAGCAGGATCGCGCGAAGGGCCAGTACGTGCTGATGCTGTCGCACAGCATTCTGGTGAGGCTCGGCGACATCGAACGAGCTCTCCAGTCCGCTCTGAGGGACGCCGACCTTCCCGACATCCCCCGCGGCATGCTCGGGCGGGCCGAGCGATGGCTCCGATCGCTGCGCGCCTTCGTCGAGGACGTCTTGAATCTCTCCCGCATTCGCGCGGCAGGCGACCTCGCCCAGTCCTACCTGTATCTGCCGCGGATCGTCCACCAGGTGGTCCAGGACCTCGAGCCTTTGGCCGCCGAGCGGAGCATCGAGCTATCGGTGCGGATACCGGACCACGTGCCGGCGCTTCACGGCAATGCCCAGGCCCTCTCCCAGGCCATCGGGAATCTTCTCCGTAACGCCATCGCCTATAGCGACCCGGGCTGTCGGATAGAAATCTCGCTAGCAGCGGATGGCGACGACTTGAAGCTCGTGGTGGAGGATCGAGGAATGGGCATTGCGAAGAAAGATCTGCCCCACGTCTTCGAGGAGTTCTACCGCGCCGAGGAGGCTCGGCAGAGAGAAGGGGGAGGGAGCGGCGTCGGGTTGACCATCGTCAAATACGTGGCCGAGCTCCACCGAGGCGAAGTCGTGGTGGAGAGCGAAGAGGGCAAGGGCAGCCGCTTCACGTTGAGGCTTCCGGCGCTGTAACACGAGACCCGTCCGCGCGCGGAAGCCACAAACCCCGCGGTCACCTCTGGCACATTGCCCTCCCGCTGAGCGACGATCTTCTTCTGCACACGAACCCTCCCTCCCGAGCCCGACCGTTGCACCGATTCTGGCTGTACTTCTAGCCATGACGCGGGGGTCGGGCGTTTGCCCGTGTCGCCGTGTTGAAGAACGGGCTGGCGAGCGTCTTCCGGGTGCGCTCTCGGGAAGACGAACGCGCGCGAAAATAGTTCGGGTGCCACGTCCAAGGGCGTGGACGATCCTCAGTTGTACTTGGCGATCGTGAGCTCGATCTGCTTTCGCTCCTGCTCGGAGAGCCAAAGCTCTCCTCGGGGAGGCATCGGGTCAGAAAAATTGCTTCCTTTCGGGGCGCCCATAGAGTCCGCGGGGCGGTTTCCGCGCCCGCCCCGCGGCGCTTCGAAAAACCGTCAGGCGACTTTGACCTCGATGGCCTTGGGTTTCGCCTTCTCGGTCTTGGGCAGATGGACGTTCAACACACCGTCCTTGAACTCCGCCCGCACCTTCGTATCGTCCACGTTGTCGGGGACGGTGAAGGTCCGCAGGAACGAACCATAGTAGCGCTCCATGCGATGGAACTTCTTCCCCTTCTCTTCCTTTTCCTGCTTCCGCTCGCCCTGCATGGTGAGGACGCCGTTCTCGACCGACACCTTGACCTCTTCCCGTTTCACCTCGGGGATCTCGGCTTTGATGAGATACTCGTCGTCGGTCTCGGTGATGTCGACCATCGGCGCCCAGTCGGGCACGGTCAGAGCTTCACGGCCCATTTCGGGAGCGCGAGCGAGCCCCGGCCGGCCGAATCCGCCGAACACGCGGTTCAGCCGATCGCCCATGTCCTCGAGCTCGCGGAATGGATCGAAACGTACAAGGTTCATTGCAATCCTCCTTTCGAGGGAAAGACTCCTGGCAGGCAGCCCCCTCGGTGCTGGACTGCCATTCAAACCATCTCGATATGAGAGGCAGAAGCAAAACCCGTTCCAGAACGTTCGTTGCGGTAAACCCCACCGCCGTTTCGGCCGGCGACGGCCTGCGGTCCTCAGGCAAGAAGAAGAGCTCGCGAAAGCACCCACGTATGCGCGAGGTCGCGCTTGACGTCCGACCCCTCGTCCCCCATCAAGATTTCGACGTCGAGAGCCCCCGAAGGCTGGCTATCGAAGTCGAGCCCGATCCGCGGAAGCCCTTCGGCCTCCGTCATCGGGGTCACGCCGCTTTCCGAGGAGGTCGACGCGATGGTCGCCGTGGAGGACGGCGAGCTCAGAATCGCACTGCTTTCGAGGTACCTCGATCGCGCCGCCGCTCTCGACGAAGCTCGCAACCGTCTGGATGCCGGATCGTACGGGATTTGTGTCGCTTGCGGTAAGGAGATCTCACCGAGACGCCTGTCGGCGGTGCCCGAGGCGCTCAACTGCATTCCGTTGTCAGGAGGAAGTCGAGAGGCTGCGACGTCCAGAGATCCACGCTCACAAATGGAAGCGGGCGGAGGAGACTTTTCGGGAGCGTCTCTCGGCCGAAGAGCCGGAGCTCATGGCGATCACGGGAGAGGGAACGTAACTCAACGAACCACCATCACCGGACAGGAAGCCCAGCGCGCCATCTTGTGGCACGTCGAGCCGAGCCAACGAATACCAGCGTTGCCGTGGCCTCCGGCACCCATGATCACCATGTCCGCCGAGCGATCTTCCACGACGTTGCGAAGCGACTCGAAGGGCAAGCCGACGGTGAGCACCACTTCCGTTTCACTGCCGGTCGATTCGGGTAGCATCCCTTCGAGGTCTTTTCGACGCGCCGCAACGAGAGACTCGGTGATTCGCTCGAGCTCCAATTGAGCGAGCGGTTCGAAGCTGCTTTCGTTCAACATCACATAAGGAACGGAAACGACGTGGAGGGCGACGAGTTTCGCGCGGAAATGCTCCGCAAGCCAGATCCCGTGCCGGAGGACGCTCTGCGACTCGGGACCGAAGTCGATCGCCATCACGATCGTCCGGGGCGCGCGAAACCCTATCGTCTGCTGCTGCTCGACCCATGGCGAGAGCGCCAGGAGCGGGACGAGCGCGCGGTGGAGCACCTTCTCCGTCACCGATCCCAGGAAGAACCTCTGGAAGCCGGAAAGGCCGTGGGTACCCATCACCAGAAGGTCCACATCCCGCTGGTTGGCGGCGGTCACCAGGACGTCTTCGGGGACGCCCTCCACGACCTGGACGTCCGCGTGCCCGAGGTCGATCTCCCGCTTCAGGGCGGTGAAAGCCTCTTCGGCCCTCCGGCGGAGCTCGCCGAAGGCATCGGGCACGGCCACGAGATTTCCGATCGAGAGAAACTCGGTATCGAGGACGTGGAGAACGGTCAGCCGGGCGCCGACTTCTTTGGAGAATCTGGAGGACCATTCGAGCGCCCGGCGCGATGACTCGGAGAAATCCACCGGGCAGAGCAGGTGTCGATAGGCCGTCATTTCTTTCCTCCGGTCAACTCTTCTCGAAGCTTTGCACGCCTCGTGCCACGCCGGGACGCGGCGGAGAACGTTTCCCCGAGAGGGCTCATCCGGGCCGTGAGAGTTTCGACGCGGCGCCGCGTAAAAAGCCCCATTGGAGCAACGCCCTTCCCCGGCTACCTCTTCCTCATCGCTGGAGTTCATGGACTCAGTGGCAGATCGGCACTACCCTTGAGATGAACCCGAGCACCTCGATTTGACTTCCGGCAGAGCCAGGCACGCCCCTCTGTGACGTTGCAGTCCAGGCGGTATACGGATTGCATCAAGAACAAAGTGATGCGTCGACGGAGAATGGCCGCGGCTCTTGGGTTGCTCGGGGCAACGGTCTTTGTGGCCCCGTCTCAGAGCGAGCGGACGCTCAGGCCCGCCGAAGAGATCATGTGGCGCAAGCTCGACCTGGCCCACGACACGCTGGACGGATTGGTGCTCGAGGACTTCGAGGCGCTTTCGGCTTATGCCGAGGACCTCGTTTCCCTCAGTCACGCGGGTGAGCGGGTCGTGTTGGATTCCGAGGCTTACTTGGAGGAGAGCCGGGAGTTCCGCCGCGCGGCCCGGGAGCTCGGACGGGCGGCGCGGGGACGCGAGTTGGAGGCGGCGACACTCGCCTACGTCGACCTCACGCTCCGCTGCGTTCGATGCCATCGCATGCTGGGGAGCCTGCCACGCCGATGAAGACCCTATTAGTTCTGACCGATTTCTCCGCCGCTTCCGACCGTGCGCTAGCCCAGGCCGAGCGGCTCGCCCGATCTTCCGGAGCCGAAGTTCACCTCTTCCACAAAGTGATCTACCCCTCGCCTCACCCGAACGATCTCGATCGACTCGACGATGTGGCGAAGCTCGACTACGTGTTGAAAGAAGTCCTCGAAAGACCCGAGCGCGAAGCGCGAGAGGCGCTCGAAGAACGGGTGTCCCGACTGCGAGACCGCGGTCTCGCAGTCCGGACCCATTTGGAACGAAGCGGCGACGTTTACGAAAGGGCCGAAGCGACGATCGACTCGGTGAAGCCAGACCTCGTCGTCATGGGTACCCACGGTCGCTCTGGCGTTCGGAAATGGCTCATGGGAAGCGTGGCCGAGAAAGTGCTTCGGCATTGTGGAGTCGACGTCCTCACCTTGCACGAGGACTCGCCCGTGGCCGCGGCGGATGACGGACTGGGAGAGGTGATAGTGGCTACGGATTTCAGCGAATGCTCGCGGCGGGCCCTCGAAGTCGCCTGTCGCCTGACGAGCTCTCTCGGTGGATCGCTGGCGCTCCTTCACGTCCTGGAGCGGCGTTTCTTTCCGCGCATCGGAGAAGGGATGCCCGCGCGTGTCGAGATCGGCGACGATGTGAGGAGGCAGAGCGAAGAGGCCCTCCGGAGCGAGCTCGCGGGGCGTGAGGGGAGCATCGTTCTCGCCGAGGGCCACGTGGCCGAGGAGATCGATCGCACCGCACGGGAGAGGGGCGCGAGCATGGTCGTTCTCGGGACCCACGGCGCGAGCGGAATTCGCCACGCCTTGATCGGGAGCGTCGCCGAGAAAGTGACGCGCTTCTGCCGGCTACCGGTCCTCACGGTCCGCTAGCCGCGGTGCGAGAAAGCGTACCAGCCGCTCCTGGAGACGCCGCGCGAGGGCGTCGAGGAAGGCAGCGCCGCGCCCTCCATCCGTGGCACGATGGTCCGCGGCCAGGGTGGCGCTCAGTACCGGCCGGATGCCCAGCATTCCATTTTCCGCCCACGGTCGCTCCAGAATCTTTTTGAATCCCACGAGAGCGACCTGCGGCGGATAGATGACGCCGTAGACCGTCTCGACGCCCAGATCACCCAGATTGGTTACGGTCACCGTGGCGTCACTGAGCTCGGAGCTCCGAAGCCGACCGGCACGGGCGGGGAACCACGTCGCGCAGCGACGCCTTGCGTTCTCCGCAGGTGCTCGCGTACGGCATTGCCGTCCGCGGTCCGCGCGACAGGTCCTCCCGCGCGGAGTCCAGCGTTATCGGTTTGCGCTGTGGTAGTCTGACTACCGATGGGTCTCACGAACATCCGCGCCAAACTGACCCGGCCCTCTGGCCGGGGACGCGTGCTCAGCGTCGCGTCAGTGAGCAGCAAACCTAACACGATGCGTTCCGACCCCTGACAAGAGTTTCTCCGCGACAGAAAGATGTTTATTCGTCGCGAAGAGAACCCTGGATGCTGGCTCTAACTTTTCCTCGAGGCAAGCAGCAGCGCCGGGAGATCGGCGGGAAATGCGTCTAACGCGATCTTCCGGGCAGCCATCCACAGCGCCTTATCGAACGAAGCGACCGTGACGCGCCGTCCGAGCGCCTGCTGCCATGCCGCCGCGGATGCAAGGTGGACCGCATCGTAGCCACGCAATCCATGCGTCCACGCCAACGTCGAGGCGTGGCGGATCAGCCGCTCCGTCACTCGCGTTCTCACGAGATCCGGCCATCCCCGATCGAAGGTTCTTCTCAGTTTCGCGGCCTCCTCTTCTCGGAGCACGCCCACCCGAACGGTCTTTTGAAAAGTTGCGATGACTTCGGCGCGGCTGATGACCGAAGTTCCATTGCTATCGGATTGCGCAACAGCCGCCCGAATCTCCGCAGAGCCTGTCTCGACCACGTATTGCTTCACGATGGCGCTGGAATCCAGATACAGAATCATATGCGGTCTTCGAGCAGCAAGTCCGAGACAAGAGCTTTGCCGCGACTCTTCACCCGGGCCGGCGAGGGCCTCCACGTTCGTCCGTTCCACGACCAATGCTGCAATCGAACACCTTCATGCAGTCTGTCTTCGAGAGAGATCTCGATGGGGTAGATGCGCCCGATGGGCTTCCCACGTTCGCTGATGACGATGGTATCGCCAGACTTGACATGCCGGAGACAAGCGCTCAGATTCGCTTTTAACTCCCGCACACCGACCTTCCGCTCTTTCATGTGACCTCCTCGATTTACACGTGACTACATCGTATCACGGTGGAGAAAATCATAGGCAACGCCGTCTACCTCATCGAGGAGTTTCTCGAGCTGTGGTCGCGCCTTTGGACCTCACGGCCGAGCTGACGTCCGAGTCGGCTCGAACGAACTGGGTGAGGTTCTTGTCCGGACAAGCGATGCTCCCACTCCGGTGGCATTCCCGCCGTGAGCCCCATTACGATGGGGCGGACGCCCGCCCGTGGCGAGGAGGTTCCCATGTTTTCGATGCTCTCGCGGTGCAAGATGAGGCGCGCGGCCTTCCTCGTGGCCATCTCATGCTCGAACGTCGTGGCGGCACAGGAAGACGCGGCCCTCCGCCACGCCCGGGAGATCCTGCGCGATGCGCCTCTGGTGGACACCCATAACGACCTCCCCTGGCTCATCCGCGAGTACGCGGGCTCGGACGTTGCCGAGTACGATCTGCGCCAACGCGCACCCCACGAAACGGATTTGGCCCGGTTGCGCGAAGGTCAGGTGTCGACCCAGTTCTGGAGCGTGTGGATTCCGTCGGTGGACTCGGGGAGCGCCCGCCTGCAGCTCGAGCAGATCGATCTGGCGCGCCGCATGATCGCCGCCTACCCTGAAGCGCTGATCTTCGCCACGAAGTCGGCCGACATCGAGGCCGCCCGGCGCGAGGGCAAGATCGCGTCCTTCCTGGGCGGCGAGAACGGCCGCGCTCTCGAGAATAGCCTGGGCACCCTGCGCGCGTACTACGACCTGGGCATGCGCTACATGACCCTCACCCACGGCCGAAGCACCGACTGGGCCGACTCCGCGACCGGGGAGGCAAAGCTCGGCGGCCTGAGCGCTTTCGGGCGGGAAGTCGTGCGCGAGATGAACCGGCTGGGCATGCTGGTCGACATCTCCCACGTCTCGCCCGCGGTGATGAATCAAGTGCTCGACGTCTCGGAGGCCCCGGTCATCTTTTCCCATTCGAGCGCCCGAGGCTTGACCGACCACCCCCGCAACGTGCCCGACGATGTGCTCCGCCGCCTTCCGGAGAACGGCGGCGTCGTCATGATCACGTTCATACCCGCCTTCGTGTCGACCAAGGTCATGAAGTGGGAAGAACCCCTGACGCTGAAGCTGCAGGGGACGACCACCATCGCCGAAATGGCCCGGCTGGAGAAGGAGCACGAGGCGGTCGCGGGACCCAAACCCAAGGCGACGCTTGCCGACGTGGCGGACCACATCGAGCATGCTGCTCGGGTGGCTGGGGTCGATCACGTCGGCCTTGGCTGTGACTTCGCCGGCGTCACTATGCCCGAGGGGCTCGAGGACGTGAGCCGCTACCCTCACCTCATCGCCGAGCTCGTCCGCCGTGGCTGGAGCGACACCGATTTGAAGAAGCTCGCCGGACTCAACTTCGTCCGGGCCTTCGCCGAGGCGGAAGCCGTGGCGGCACGGTTGCAAAAGGAACGTCCCCCCTCGAACGCGTCTTTCGAAGCTCTCGACGGGCCCGGGCGGTGAGGCCGTGAGCCGTCCACGCCGCACTTCGCGGGGCGGGCGCCCTCCTCACGCTCCCTTGAGGTGCTTGCCGAAGAAAACCTTCAGCCTTACCCGGCGTCATCAACGGCTATTCCGATCGCTTCCGGATCGGTCCCTGGGGTCTTTTCGGAGGCAGGCCGGGGGATAAGACCCGATAAATCCTCGATGATGGGTCTTTTCCCGCTAAGAGGGAGCGGGCCGTCCGCTCCACGCCGATTGCCGTCCGCTGACTGCGCGACTTAGCTCACTTTCCCTGCAGTGGTACAGGCTTTGCACAACGGCAGTTGACCTATGGCCATCAGCGTTCGGCTGCCCGATCTTGCGCACTGGAAGGCTCAGGTCAAATGCCAGATCGGCTGTCCAGTGGCCACCGACGCGGGTCGGTACGTGCAGCTCATCGCCGAAGGACGACTCGAAGATGCATACCTCGTCGCGCGCGCGCCGAACCCCTTTGCTTCCGTCTGCGGCCGGGTCTGCGCCGCTCCCTGCGAGGACGCCTGCCGCCGTGGGAACGTCGACGCTCCCATCGCAATCCGCGCGCTGAAGCGGTACGTCACGGAAAGGTACGGCGTGGAATCGATCCGTCCCGATACGCAGGATCGCCTGCGAGAGACGTTGGCCGACGGAAATCGCTATCCCGGGCATCTCCCCATCCACCCGGGCAACGACCCGGCACGGACGCCGGGAGCGCGTCGAAGGGTCGCGATCGTCGGCGCTGGCCCTTCCGGGCTTGCGGCCGCGCACGACCTCGCTCTGGTCGGATACGCCGTGACGGTCTTCGAGGCCGCGACCGAGCCGGGCGGAATGATGCGCTTCGGGATCCCCGAGTACCGCCTGCCGCGCACCATCATCCAGGCGGAGATCGACAAGATTCTCTCCCTCGGCGCTGAGCTCCGTCTCGGGACGCCGCTGACGCCGTCCCATGGCCTTGCCGAGCTCAAGCGCGACGGGTTTGAAGCAGTGTTTCTCGGCCTCGGTGTATCGAAAGGTCGCGATTTGCAAGTCGAAGGCGTGAACCTCGACGGCGTCGTCAAGGCGGTGGATTACCTGCTCAACATGAACCGCGGCTACCGGATGAATCTCGGTCGGCGCGTGGTGGTGATTGGCGGCGGGTTCGTGGCCTTCGACGCGGCGCGAACCGCGCTTCGAATGGGTCGCGAGACCGAGCAGGAGGAGCGCGCGGAAATCGATAGCGAGTCCGAGGCGCGCATGAAGGAGGCACTCGACTCCGCCCGGGCGGCGTTGCGCGGGGGGGCCGCCGAGGTGACCGTGGTCTCGCTCGAGAACTTCGACGAGATGCCGGTCCTCCAGACGACCCAGGGCCAGGAAGAGTTCGAGGAGGCGAAGAAGGAGGGCGTTCGATTCATCACCCGTCGCGGTCCGAAGCGATTCCTCGGGACCGGACGGCTCGACCGCATCGAGCTCCGCGGAGTCCGCTCGGTTTTCGACGCCGCGGGCAGGTTTCGACCCCAGTATGACGACGACGACGTGGTCGCAATCGATGCGGATGCCTGTATCCTGGCCATCGGCCAGCAGGCGGACCTTTCCTTCCTCAAACCCGAGGATGGAATCGAGGTGTCGCCCGGCGGCACGATTCGCGTAGACCGGGAGACTCTGGCCACTTCGGCGCCGGGGATCTACGCCGGCGGCGACGTGGCTTTCGGGCCGCGGAACCTCATCGAGGCCATCGCCAACGGCAAGCGTGCCGCCCGCTCCATCCACGAATTCCTGTCGGGCGAACGGGCGTCCATCGAGGTCCTGCTCGAGATCGAGAAGATACCGAGCTCTCGGTACCGCATCGCCGCGGGGTTCGAGCTTCTGGATCGGCAGACGCCTCCGACCCTCGACATAGGACGCCGCACCGGCATCGCGGAGGTCGAGACCGGCTACGACGATCGGGAAGCCCTGCAGCAGGCGGCGCGGTGCCTGGTCTGCCACGTGCAGACCATCTACGATCCGGAAAAATGCGTCCTCTGTAACCGGTGCGTGGACGTCTGCCCCGAGCACTGTCTGGCCCTCGTGCCTTTCGAGGAGCTGGACTTTCCCCAGTCGGAGCGTGAAGCGCTGGCCGCGCGGGCGGAGGCGGACTCGCTTCCCCTGGCGGCGATGATCAAGGACGACGACCGCTGCATCCGCTGCGGCCTCTGCGCCATCCGCTGCCCCACGGACGCCATGACCATGGAGCGGTTCCAGATCACCGAGCGCTTTGCCGGTCCCGCGGCCGGCGCTGCCTTGAGGACGAGCGTATGACCGAAAAACGCGACCGACGCGAATTCTTGATGAAGGCCGGACTGGGCGCGGGCATCGCCGGGCTCGCCGCCCAGGGGGCGGCGTCGCTCCGCTCGCTGGTTCCCAACGTTTCCTATGACGCGCCGACCACGGTCAAGCTCGGGCCGCCTCTGGATTTTCCCGACGGGCTCAAGTTCCTTCCCGATGAGCGACTCTTCGTCTTCCGGGAGGGCAAGACCTTCTACGCCGTCTCCGCCGTCTGCACGCATCTCGGCTGCACGGTGCGCGCCGAGGCGCTCCCCCGAGTGGAGACGGCGACGGTCGAAGGCAAGTCTCTCCGACTCACTCACCGCTTTCTCTGTCCCTGCCACGGCTCGAAGTACACGGGCGACGGAACGAACGTATCCGGACCGGCGCCGCGGCCGCTCGCCTGGTACCCCCTTTCCGTAGCTCCGGACGACGGACAGCTCGTCGTGGACCTGGCGGTCGAGGTCGGCCGCGACTTCCGTCTCGTCATTGCCTGAGGGCCTGAGGTGAGCATGAGCGTCAAGGAAGAAGACTCCCGCCCGACCCCAACGGCCCCCGGCGTTCACCCTCGAAGATGGTGGAGCTACCGACCGCAGTCGGATCGAGAATCGGGCGACGCCATTGTCTCGAACTTCCTCCTGCACTGGTTTCCCGCCAAAGTCACGAAGTCCTCCCTCGATTGGAGCTACTCGTTCTGGCTGGGAGCGGTGAGCGCGGCCCTGTTCCTGCTCCTGATCCTGTCCGGCTTCCCGCTCCTGTTCCTCTACATCCCCTCGGTGGAGCGGGCCTACGCTTCTGTCAAGGACATCGAGTACGTCGTCGCGTTCGGCTCCTGGATTCGCTCGGTGCATCGGCTCTCCGCCCATCTCATGGTGGCGGCGGTCTTCCTCCATCTCGTGCGCGTCTTCCTGACCGGCGCGTACAAGAACGGGGTCGGACACGGCCAGCGGCGTGAGTGGAACTGGATCATCGGCGTGGGCATGCTCCTTCTGACGCTTTTCCTCTCCTTCACCGGGTATCTCCTCCCCTGGGACCAGCTCGCTTTCTGGGCGGTCACCGTGGGTACCAACATCGCCTCCTCGGTGCCGCTCGTCGGTCCGACGATCCGCGAGCTCCTGATCGGTGGACGCACCATCGATCAGCCGACGCTCATTCGTTTCTACGCGCTCCATGTTTTCGTTCTCCCCGCGCTTTTGAGTCTGCTCTTCGTCTACCACGTGTGGCGTATCAGGAAAGACGGCGGTCTGGCGCGCGCCGACCGAGAGCTCCTGCTCGAACGGAAGGCAGAACAGCCGGCGGCACTCAGCAAGACCTACACCCTTCTCGGGATCGCTCGGGGAACGGCGCCCACTGTAAGGTCAACTTCGCTCGAGGCCCCGGATCGCGCGGTCAACGCGGTTCCCGATCTCACGCGGAGGGCCGCCATCGTGGTGCTCGGGATCATTGCCCTGGTAAGCATCCTCTCGGCCCTCATCCGCTCGCCGCTCGAGGAGGCCGCCAATCCTCTGATCACGCCGAATCCGGCGAAAGCACCCTGGTACTTCCTATGGCTTCAGGAGATCGTGACCGACACCACGTTCCACATCGGCTCACTCACCGTGAACGGGGCGTTGATCGGTGGAGTCCTGCTCCCGGGGCTACTCGTCAGTGTACTGACGGTCTGGCCCTGGCTCGACAAGAGTCCAGGGGCCGCGGCGGGAACGTGGTTTCCCAAGAGCCGGAAAACCCAGAACCTCGTTTTCATCGGGATCGCCATCGTCATCATCGTCTTAACGCTCGTAGGCGTTTTCCTCCGCGGTCCCTACTGGCAGTTCTACTGGCCCTGGGAAGCCTGGCCTTCGATTCCGACGAGGATCTGAGATGGAACAGAGGACCGATTCTCCTTACCCGCGCCGCGATCGGCCGCTTCTGGCGGTGGTCGGCGTTCTTCTGGTCATCTCGACCGTTCTTTTCGCGCGCGCCGACCGCGTACACGATTGGCGTTACTACCAGTACACGTTCAAGCGCCTGGCCGCCGAGACGCTCGGCGAGGAGAAGGCGGCTTCCGTCCCCTCGGGCATCCAGCAGATCTGGGTGCCGTCGCTCGGCAACGCCGACCGCTGCATCACCTGCCATCAGGCGACTCGCTGGCCGGGCTTCGAGCAGGCGGAGGAACCTTACCGCACGCATGCCCAAGGACCGTTCAAGGACCATCCGCCCGAGCGCTACGGCTGCACGTCCTGTCATGGAGGTCAGGGCTGGGCGGTCGATGTCGCGCCCGCGCACGGGCCGGTCGAGCACTGGGAGACACCGGTGCTCGGGGAGGTGCTCGGCGAGGAGTACTCGATCGTCGAGAAGAAGAACGCGCTCATGCAGATGAACTGCAACGTCTGCCACCGCTACGACCGCGAGACGAAGGGGGCGGATTTCATCAACCTCGGGAAGAAGCTCGTCCAGGAGAAGGGCTGCCGGGCTTGCCATGTGATCAACGGTCGTGGCGGCACCATCGGCCCCGACCTCACCTACGTGGGTGACAAGGCGCCGGAGCAGTATGACTACGGACGGCTCTCCGGGCAGAACACCTCCTTCGCCTGGCATGTCGCTCACTTCAAGGATCCGCGGGCGCTGGTGACCGACACGGTGATGCCCAACTTCCATCTGACGACCAAGGACGCCCAGGCACTTTCCATGCTGGCGCTTTCCTGGCGGCGCGCTCCCGTTCCCGCCGCGTTCGTGGCAGGGACGCCGCGCACCGACCCACAGACTCCCGAGGAGCGGTTAGCGGAGGAACAGATGAAGGTCGGGCCGGGCGCCTGGTTCGTCCAGACCGGCTGTTTCGTCTGCCATTCCATCGCCGCCCTCGGAGTCGTAAGCCCGGCGCAAATCGGCCCCGACCTCTCGACCGCCGTCGAGGATACGCAGACGCGATTCGGCAAGACCATCGACGATTTTCTGCGCGAGCCGACGGGGACGATGTCCGTCGTGCTCTCGCGCCAGATCGTCCTCACGGACGAACAGAAGGCGGTGGCGGTGGAAAAGCTGCGCGAAGCCTTCGCCGCTCACCAACGGCAGTCTGGCGCGGGCGGACAGAAAGGACCGGGCGCGCTTCTGGAGCGCCCTCATTAAGTAAGGAGAGAATACGATGAGCAGAAAAATGACGAGCACGATCCTATGGGGCGGCTTGGCCCTGGCCGTTTTTGGTCTCGTTCTGAGCCGCTGCGCCCCGAGCGCTCCCGAGGGTGAGCGTCGATCGGGGGCCATCTCGGACCTCGCCGTCGCGGCACAGAAGACCTACGTCGCACCGGGGGACCTGGACGAGTACTACATGTTCTCCTCGGGCGGTCACTCCGGCCAGGTGTACGTCTACGGTCTCCCCTCCATGCGACACATCTCGACCATCCCGGTCTTCACCCCCTACCCGGCGACCGGCTACGGCTTCGACGACGACTCGAAGAAGATGCTGGGCGCACTGACGTGGGGGGACGTCCACCATCCCTCGCTCTCGGAGACCAACGGCGACTACGACGGCCGCTGGTTGTTCGTCAATGAGATGAATGGACGGGTGGCGCGAATCGACCTCCGCGACTTCAAGACCAAGCAGATCCTGGGCCCCATCCCCAATATCTCGGGAAACCACGCTTCGGCCTTCGTGACGCCCAACACCGAATACTCGATGATGGCGACGCGCTTCTCTATTCCGATTCCCAAGGGTACTCCGGCGCCGATCGCGAATTACGCCACCGACTACAAGGGCGTGGTGGCTGCGATCAAGATCGACCCCGGTACGGGCGAGATGTCCCTGGCCTGGCAGATCGTCCTGCCGCCGTTCAACTATGACCTGGGCGACGCTGGAAAATTGGCCTCGGACGGCTGGATGTTCTGGTCGTCCTACAATTCCGAGCGGGCCACCGGCAAGCTCGAGACAACCTCGACACAGCGCGACCGCGATTACATCGCGGCGATCGACTGGCGGGCGGCGCAGAGAGCGGCCGACGAGGGCAAGGGAGACATGATTGGCGGCGTCCGTGTCCTCGATCCGAAGAAAGTCCCGGGCATCGCGTACTTCATGCCCTGCGGCAAATCGCCGCACGGGGTCGACGTGTCGCCCGACGGGAAGTACATCATCGGCTCAGGCAAGCTCCAGGGCGTGACCACGGCGTTCAACTTCGAGAAGATCCAGACCGCCATCCGCAACCAGGACTTCACTGGCGATGAAGATGGTGTTCCCGTCCTCAAGTACGAATCGATCAAGGACGCGGAGGTCGAGGTCGGCCTCGGACCGCTCCACACCCAGTTCGGTCCCAACGGGGATGCCTATACGTCTCTCTTCGTCGATAGCGCCATCGCGAAGTGGAAGCTCGGGACCTGGGAAGTGGTGGACAAGGTTCCGATGGCCTACTCCATCGGTCACCTCGCCGCCGCGGAAGGAGACACGGTGAACCCGGATGGGAAGTACCTGGTCGGCCTTAACAAGCTCTCGCACGGCCGGCATCTTTCCGTCGGGCCCTCGCAGCCCGAGTCCCAGCAGCTCGTGGACATCACCGAAGAGAAGATGAAGCTTCTCTCCGACTCGTTCACCGAGCCGGAGCCGCATTACGCCCAGATCATCAAGGCGGACAAGCTGAACCCCATAGAGGTCTATCTCAAGGAAGAGAACAAGCACCCGCTCGCGGTCTGGGACGTGAACGACGCGGGCATGACCCGGGAGGCGAACAAGGTAACGGTGAAGATGGTGGCGGTGCGCTCGGCCTTCACGCCGACCGACTTCGAGGTGAACGAAGGCGACACGGTGACGATGGCCATTACGAACATCGAGCAGACCACGGACGAGCTTCATGGTTTCGGGCTTCTCGACTACAACATTAATATAGTGATCGACCCTGGCGAGACCAAGACCGTCACCTTCAAGGCGGACAAGGCCGGAGTCTTTCCTTACTACTGCACCAACTTCTGTTCGGCCCTGCACCAGGAGATGCAGGGATACATGATCGTCAAAAAGAGGAGCTGAGCGATGGGGGGCGGCGGGCGACGACCCGCCGCCCCCTCCATGAAGTCGGCGAGCACTAGAAAAGGAAGGAGTCGCGAGCCTTTGCGGAAACTGATCGAAAAGAGCAACCGGTTCTTGGAGCTTCCGCTGGAAATCGGGCCGCGAAGCTTGCTTCTGCTCGCGGTGATGCTGCTCATCCCGACTTACTTTCTTCCGCTCTGGCGGATGACCATGTTCGCCCCACAGTACCCGGAAGGATTGCGACTCGACATCTACAGCTACAAGCTCGACGGTGGAAACAAGGGCCAGGACGTCAAGGAGATCAACCTCCTGAACCACTACATCGGGATGCAAGATCTGGACCCCGCGAACTTCACGGAGTTCAAGTGGATTCCCTTCGTGGTGGGGGGGCTCGGCCTGCTCTTCCTCCGCGCCGCGGCTCACGGGAAGATGGCGCACCTCGTGGACGTTGTGGTGCTCTTCGGCTACTTCAGCCTCTACTCGCTCTGGTCCTTCGGCTATAAGATGTGGAGCTACGGTCACAACCTCGACCCCACGGCCGCCGTCGAGGTCGATCCCTTCATGCCCCCTCTGTTCGGCCATGGGACGCTCGCCAATTTCGAGGTCTATTCCTATCCGTCGCTTGGGTCCTACGCCCTTGCTCTCGTGGCCGTGGTCCTTCTTACCGCCCTGATCCTGGCCTGGAGTCGACGGAGCGACGCTCCACCGACGGCGGTGTAGCCCTTGGTTCGCGTGCTCGCTCTCTTGCTCCTGGCTGGCGCGTTTCAAGCCGAGGACCAGCCGCTTGCGCCCGGCCGTCTCGAAGGGCGCCCTTCGCTCGATCGCGTCTCCCCTTTGCAGGAGCGTGTCGACGCTGCCCCTTCCGGCGCCACACTGGAGGTGGAAGCGGGGACCTACGAGGGAGATCTCTTCATCGATCGGCCGCTGCGGCTCGTCGGGCGCGGGCGACCGACTCTCGTCGGCTCCGGTGAAGGTAGCGTCGTCCGGGTGCGCGCTCCCGACGTCACCATCGAGGGGTTCGATATCGACGGCCGCGGCGGAGGGGATCTGGCGGACGATTCTTCCGGCATCCACGTCGCGGCCGCCCGGGTCACCGTCCGCGACTGCCGCATCGGCCAGACGCTCTTCGGCGTCTATCTGCGCGAGGCCCCGGATGCCGTGGTGGAGAAATGTTTCATTCGCGGGATCCCGGGCAAGACTCCGGGGGAGAAAGGCTCGGGGATCCACGTGTGGGGGACAGAGGGTTTTCGTTTCACCGAGAACGAGGTGGTGGACGCCCGGGACGGGTTCTATCTCCAGTCGGCTTCGAAAGGGAGAATCGTCGGAAACGTCGTGCGCGATCTTCGCTACGGGCTCCACTACATGTACTCCGATGACAATGTCTTCGAGGACAATCTCTTCGAGAACAACGCCGCCGGCGCGGCGGTGATGTTCTCGCACCGCATCGAATTCCGGCGGAATCGGTTTCTGCGGAACCGAGGCTTCGCCTCGGTCGGCCTCTTGCTCCAGAGCTGCGACGACGTCGTGGCGGAGGACAATCTGATCGGCGATAACGCAAGGGGGGTGTTTCTGGAAGGCTCCCATCGGAACCTCTTTGTGCGCAACATCATCGCTCAATCGGACACGGCCATCGTTCTTTATGCGTCCAGTACCGGCATCCGTTTCGAAGGAAACTCGTTCCTGGGGAATCTGACGCCCCTGACCCTGGTGGGAAAGCGTCCTGACGCCGCCTTCGTCGGCAACTACTGGTCGGAGCACGCGGAACCGGACCTGGACGGCGATGGTTTCTCCGACGGGCCGTACCGATTGACGAGTGTCTTCGATCACTTTCGAGGTAACCTCACCGCGGCCGACCTGTTCTCCCAGGGCTTCGCCGCGGACGCTCTCGGGGCCGCGGAGCGCGCTTTCCCGGTCTTGCAGCCGGTGGCGGTGGTCGACCCGGCGCCTCTGGCCCGTCCACCGTCGCTTCCGGACGTTCCGGCCCCGCACCCTGGAGAGGGCGGCATGAACGCTCGAGGCGTTGCGGGATCCGCGCTCCTGCTCGCGATGGGTGCCTTCTCCCTCGTGCGAGGGCGGAGAGCGCAGCGCGAACGGCAATGATTTCGTTCCGCGCCTTCACGAAGTACTACGGGCGGCAGCGTGCCGTCGAAGAGCTGTTCCTTTCGGTAGGCCCGGGCGAGGTGGTGGCGCTTCTGGGTCCCAACGGCTCCGGGAAGACGACCTGCCTGAAAGCGGCCGCCGGGCTCATCCGCCCCTCCGCGGGGGAGGTGCTGATTGGCGAGCCGCCACTACCGGCCAGCGATCCGGAGGCGCGCCTCGTCCTGTCATTCCTGCCGCAGCGCGTTCTCTTTCCGGACAGCCTGACCGGTCGAGAGGTGGTGGAGTTCTACCGCGCTCTTCGGGGCCTGGACCCGGCGCGCACCGAGGAGGTACTCAAGTTCGCCTCGCTCAACGGTGCCGGCGACCGCGCCGCAGGAACTTACTCGGGTGGGATGACCCAGCGGCTCGGGCTGGCGGTGGCGATGCTTCCCTCTGCTCCGGTGCTCCTGCTCGACGAGCCCACGGCGGCGCTCGATCCCGATGGCCTGTGCGCTTTTTACGGTGTCGTCGAACGCGCCCAGCGTGAGGGCCGCTCCGTGCTCTTCACCTCGCACCAGCTCGGCGACGTCGAGCGTCTCGCCGATCGCTTCGCGGTGCTGGTTTCAGGCCGGCTGGTGGGCTCGCTGAACGCCCGAGAGCTGAAAGACCACCTGGCCGAGCGCGGAGTCATGCGCCTTCGGCTCACCGCGCTGCCGCCCGGACTTCTGGAGCGTGTGCGCACGCTTTCGCCGAAGTCGGTCTGGGCGGCGGACGAACTGATCGTGCCGGGGCCCGCCGCCATGCGCCCGGCCGTCCTGGACATGGTGCGGGAGTCTCGCGCGGAGATTCGCGGTCTCACCGCCGAAGAAGAGCGGCTCGACACGTTCTATCGCGAGCTCGTGGCCGAGAGACCATGAGGAGCACTCTCATCGGGCTCGCCTGGCTCGCCTCGCTTTGGATGGGCTCGTGTGCCGCGGCGGGGCCACCTCCCCCAGCAGAGCTCGATAGCAGAAACGAACAATGCCGGTTCTGCCGGATGGTGGTCTCCGACCCGCGACGGGCGTCTCAAATCGTGGCGCCATCCGAAGAGCCGCTCTTTTTCGACGACATTGGCTGTCTGCAGGATTACCTCGAGGGCGGCCCCGCGTTGCCCGCGGGTGCTACGGCTTACGTTGCCGACCATCGAACCAAGGAGTGG
>CAZKNR010000329.1:0-24008 GCA_964553925.1 uncultured Acidobacteriota bacterium | reverse complement strand
GGCGGTCTGGATCTCGCCGAGCGAGGAGCAGTGGATCCGAGTGACGATGGTCCACCAGGGAAGCGAGCCGGGAAAATTTCTCGGGTACTTCACCATCCCCAAATGGTACGAAGGGGGGGAGTGGCGCCTGATGCGCATCGCGCTCACCGACGACGCCCGCAACACCGCCTACTTCTTCTCGAAGAACGACGCGGTGCTGCGGGAGGCTCCCTTCGTCCAGGTTGCGCAGGATCCCGCCCTGGTGGACAAGAACCCTCCTTCGATTCTCGCGGTCTCGCTTTCCACCACGGAAGCCCGCGCTGGCGAGTCGGTCACGGTCACGGCTCTCGTCGACGACGACCTCTCCGGAGTGAAGGCGGTCGAGGGCTACGTCCGCTCGCCTCACGGCGTCGACGCGGTGAAGGTGAAGCTCTCGAGCGCTTTCGTCGACCTCAACCGGCCGTCGAAGATCCCGGAGCCGAACGTCTGGTCCGCGACGTTCAAGATCAAGAAGAGCATGGAGCGCGGGATCTGGACCCTGGTCCGCCTCGGGATCGCCGATGAAGCCAATAATTTCCACACCTATTTCGACGGACGCGAGAAGATCCTCACGGGAATCACCGTGAACTTTCTCGAAGAAGACGACGAGAAGGAGACCGAACCAACTCGGGGAGAAGAACGATGAAAAGGCGAGATTTCTTCAAGTACGGAGCGGCGATGGGAGCCGCTGCCGCCTGGCCCCGGACGGCCGCCGCCGAGCGGGGCACGATCCGGATGGGGGAGATGGTCCTGCCGGAAGCGCCGGACTTCAAGACCAAGCACCTCATCTTCGTCATCTACGGAAACGGGGCGCGGAAGAAAGACGTCGTCGACAACCCGGAGTACGCCCCCTACCAGACGAAGCTCATCCAGAAGGGCACGCTCTTCACCGAAGACTACGGGGACACCGCGAACCTCCACGGCTACATGTATACCGAAATGTTCACGGGGATCGATCCCCCGACTCAGCGTCCGCTGTTCCCCACCCTGAACGAGTACGTGCGCAAGAAAACGGGAGCGAAGGCGAGCGATTTCTGGGTGCTCCAGGGCGCGTCCTACTACCGAGGGTGGACCTTCGACGTGAAGCACTTCAGCCGCCACGCGGACTACGGCATCGGCGCGGGCGCGACGTCGCTCACGATGAACAAGCTGTTCTACGAGAAGAACACCGCGAGCCCGAGAGCGCTCTTCGATCTCCTCATCGAGAAGGGCCTCGGACACACCCCGCGGGAGCGGAAGGACATCGAAGAGTGGATCGCGGACGTGATGGCGCGCCGGTCCTACATCCCGCCCTCGACCAGAGAACCCCTCATCGATCGGGAGCTTCAATACGGGGACGCGCAGGCGATCCACATGGTTCCCCAGATTCTGAAGGCCTTCAAGCCGAAGATCGTCACCGTGCAGGTTCTCGCGCTCGACGACGCCCACGCGGACTTCGGCTACTGGGACTACAACACCGACTACTGGGAGTACATCAAGCACGTGAAGGCCACCGACGAGCTCATCGGAAAGATGTGGGCCGAAGTGCAGGCGGACCCGTATCTACGAGATACGACCGCCCTCATCCTGCGGCCGGAGTGCGGCCGCGACGACGAGATCAACATCTACGGCCAGCTCGGCCATAGCCCCGGGAACTACTACGCCCACTACGTCTGGACCATGGCCCTCGGCCCCGACTTCAAGAAGAACCATCTCGTGACCGAGAAGGTCCAGAGGCGGGACCTCGTTCCCACCATCACCTATCTGATGAGCGGCCAAACCGCCGAGCACTCCGTCGGACACGTGCGCACCCAGATGTTCAAAGACGAGCACCGGCTCCCGCCCTACGTCCTCCCCTTCACCGCGGACATGAAACTAGGGATCGACCGGGAGGGCCAGCAGGAGGAGCTCCGCCGGGCGGCGGCGTTCAAGCGGTTCGCGCGCTCGACCGTCGGATACGGCGACTGAACGAAAGTCCCGCAGGCTAGGCTAGAGCTCGAGCCCCATCTTGCGCCGGATCGCAAGGAAACGCGGCTCGGAGCGCCAGGGGTCGAAGACCGGCCTTCCTACAGTGGTCAGTAACTGCGGGATGTGCTTCTCCAAGCCCTCCTCGAGGAGCGCGAGCGCCTTCTCTTTGTCTCCGGCTCGGGCGTAGAGCGTACTCAACGTCATCGGCGTGAATTCTTCTCGAGGGAACGAGTCGACCCATACCCTGGCCTCGTTCGTCTTCCCCTGGGCCACGAGCTCAAGGAGCGTCCTCCTCCTCACTTCGATACGCTCGGCCTCGGCGAGCGCCTCTTCGCGCCTCCCGCCATCCCAGAGCGCATCGGTCAGCATGATGCGGGCGTTGGAAAAGTCCGGGTCGAGCTCGAGGGTCTTCCGAAACTGCTCGATCGCCTCCGGGTAACGCCTCGCCTTGTAGAGCTTGAACCCGAGCTCCCGAGAAACGATGGGAGAGGTCGGCTCGAGCTCGAACGCCTCCTGCGCCTGCTCGATTGCTTCATCGTGGCGCCCCACGACCATCAAGAGCTCCGCGTACCACTGATGGGCCACGGCGTAGCGCGGCTTACGCTCGATGGCCTCGAGGAAATCCTTCTCCGCGGCCTCCCAGTTCCAATCGTGAAGAAGCGAGACGTAGGCGAGGGTGGTGTAGGCTTCGGCGAGGTCCGGGTCGATCGCGAGCGCTTCCCGCGCCGCGGTTCGCGCTTTCGCCATGGTGGCCGCCGGGGGGAAGTCCGCTTCGGCCCCGTAGAACTGGGCCCCGAGAAGGACGTAGCTGTCGGCGAGCCCCACGTGAGCGAGAGCGAGTGCGGGATCCCGCGCGAGCGACTCCTCGAAGAAGAGTATCGCCCTCTTGAAGTCCTCGTTCGTCCGACGGTTCCAATGGAAGCGGCCCTTCCAATACGCCTGATAGGCCTCGCTGTTGGAGGTGACTTCATCGCCGGTCAGGGTGAGCCGCAACGCCTGCGAGATGTTCTGCGCGATCTCGTTCTGCACCGTGACGATGTCCGCGAGCTTCCGGTTGTACTGTTCGCCCCAGATCTGCATCCCGCTCTCGACGTCGACGAGCTCCGCTTGAACGTTCAGGTTGTCGCCCTGCTGAACCACCCGTCCCGTCACCACCGCTCCCACTTTCAGTGCACGACCCGCTTCCAGGGGGTCGAGCCCGCGATAGCGAAACGCGGTGCTTCTCGCCATTACCCGCAGCTCGGGGACGGGCGAAAGGCGGTTGATGAGGGTCTCGGCGATGCCCTCGCTGAGATAGTCGATCTCCGGGTCGCTCTGGGTGTTCTCGAAGGGCAGGACAGCGAGCGAGTCGATGGCCGCGCTCGGCGATCCGCCGGACCCGGTGCGAAAGAGAACGATTCCGAGGGCGGCGAGGAGCCCGGCTGCCGCAACCAGAGCGCCCCATCGCATTCCGATCCGTTTGCTGAGTGTCGTGGCGGGCCTCTCGGATCGCCCTGTGACGCTGTCGGTGTCGCGCTTGAGCCGCTTCAAGTCCACCATCAGGTCCTTGGCATTCTGATAGCGGTGTTCTCGATCCTTCTCGAGAGTTTTGAGAATGACGCGCTCGAGATCGGGAGGCACGCGGGGGTTGTGATAGCTCGGGGGTCGGGGACCGAGATTCAATATGGCGTCGTAGATGAGGCCCGAAGTCGCGCCCTGAAAGGGAAGCTTCGCCGTCGCCATCTCGTAGAGAACGACACCCAGGGAGAAGATGTCGGTGCGCCCGTCGATGGGCTCTCCCCGCACCTGCTCCGGGGACATATAGATGACGGTGCCCGGCGTCGAGTCGTGAGAGGAGATGCGCCCGGAGTAAGTATCGACCTTGCTCGCGGAGAGCGCTTCCACCGCCAGCATCCGGGCGAGCCCGAAATCGAGGATCTTGACGTGACCGTCCGGCGTCACCATGATGTTCGCGGTCTTGATGTCGCGGTGAACGATTTGCTTCTTGTGCGCGGCTTCCAGGGCTTCGGCGATCTCGGCTCCCAGGTCCAGGACCTTAGCGAAGGGAAGAGGACCGGCCGCGATCTTCTCGAAGAGCGTCGTTCCCTCGATGTACTCCATGGCGATGTAGACTTTGCCCTCGACCTCGCCAATCTCGTAGATCTTGCAGATGTAAGGGTGGTCGAGCGCCGCCGCCGCCTTGGCCTCCCGGAGGAAGCGCTCGCGCGCGGTCTTGTCCTCTTCGAGAACCGCCGGAAGGAACTTCAGCGCGACCTTGCGATCGAGAGCGGTATCCTCGGCGAGAAAGACCTGGCCCATGCCCCCCTTGCCGAGAGGCTCGACGAGCTTGAACTGCTTCCACATTTCATGGGCGGCGGGCATACGGTGGCTCCCTTGCTCTACGCGAGCGACGCGAAGATACCCCAGTCTTCGGCTCGATTTCAAAGGGGTTGGTTTCGCTTGCCGCACTTGCAGCCGAAAGCGTCCAGTGCGACCCTGTTGCGTCGCGCCGGCGGCGCGACACCGTCTGGAGGACTGACATGAGAGCGACGAGGATGCTGGTGTTCCTGGTGAGCTCGGGAGCCGTGATGGCTTTTGGCCAACCCGTGCGCGTCGACAACGACGACCTCGGCGGAGTGGTCGAAAGCGAAAGAGGGCCGGAAGCCGGGGTCTGGGTGATCGCGGAGACGACCGATCTTCCCACTCGATACGTCAAGATCGTGGCCACCGATGACGACGGGCGCTACCTCGTGCCCGATCTTCCAGAAGCGAGCTACGTCGTTTGGGTGAGGGGATATGGGCTGGTCGACTCCCCCAAAGTTCGAGCGACACCGGGAAAGACGCTGAACCTCGAGGCCACAGTGGCGCCTAATCCGCGGGCGGCAGCGGAGTACTATCCTGCCGGATACTGGTTTTCGCTGCTTCACGTGCCGGAGGCGAGCGAGTTCCCTGGAACCGGACCCGACGGCAACGGCATTTCGCCGGAGATGAAAACCCAGGCCCAGTTTCTCAGGAACCTGAAATCAGGCAACTGCTGGGCCTGTCATCAACTGGGCAACAAGGCGACCCGGGAGTTTCCCGAGGGTCTCGGAACGTTCGATAGCCCGGTTGAGGCCTGGCACCGGCGCCTCCAGTCCGGACAGGCGGGGGGCAACATGATGGGCGGACTCGAAGTCCTCGGCTCGAAGCGAGCGCTCGCGATGTTCGCCGACTGGACCTCCCGCATCGAAGGGGGAGACCTCCCGCCGGCACCGCCGCGACCTCAGGGTGTGGAGCGAAACGTCGTCATCACCGAGTGGGACTGGGCCGACCCGAAGGCGTACCTGCACGACGAGGTCTCGACGGACAGGCGGAACCCGACGCTCAACGCCAACGGTCCTATCTACGGAGCGCTCGAGCTCAGCGCCGACTATCTTCCCGTTTTGGACCCCGTGCGCCACACCGCGGACCGCGTGAATTTGACGGTGCGGGATCCGGCGACACCACCGACCTCGCCCAAGATGCCGGCGCCTTCACCGTACTGGGACGAGGACGTGCTCTGGACGAGCAAGAACAACGTGCACAATCCGATGCTCGACGAGAGGGGGCGGGTCTGGATCACCTCCGCCGTTCGCCCTCCGGACAACCCTGACTTCTGCAAAGAGGGCTCGACTCATCCATCGGCGAAGCTCTTTCCGATTCAGAGAGCGAGCCGTCACCTCGCGGTCTACGATCCGAAGACCAAGGAGCTCACGCACATCAGCACCTGCTTCGGCACGCACCACTTGATGTTCGCCGAGGACAAAAATCGCACGCTCTGGACGAGCGGCGGCGGGCAGGTCGTTGGCTGGCTGAACACGAAGAAGTTCGACGAGACGGGAGATGAGGTGGCTTCTCAAGGCTGGACCGCTCTCATCCTCGACACGAATGGCAACGGAAAGAGAGACGACTACGTGGAGCCCGACCAGCCTCTCGATCCCGCCAAGGACAAGCGGTTCGGCGGCGCCTTCTACTCCGTCGCCCCGGCCCCGGATGGGTCGGTCTGGGGATCGGTGCTCGGCTTTCCCGGCGCCGCCGTCCGGCTGAATCCGGGGTCGAACCCGCCCGAAACGGCGCTCGCGGAAGTGTACGAGCCGCCGGTGGGTAATCCGAAAGCGCCCGTTCAAGGTTTCTCACCACGGGGCATGGACATCGACCGCGACGGCGTCGTGTGGGCGGCTCTCGCGAGCGGACACCTCGGAAGCTTCGACCGAAGGATGTGCAAGGGCCCGCTCAACGGGCCGACGGCGACCGGTCAGCACTGTCCCGAGGGCTGGACGCTCTACCCCGAGCCCCTGCCGCAGCTCGGAGGCGTCGCCGATTCGGGCAGCGCCGAGGCCAGCTACTACACGTGGGTCGACTGGTTCGACACGTTCGGGCTGGGACGCGGTGTCCCCATCAACACCGGCAACGCCTCCGAAGGTCTGCTGGCGCTGAAAGACGGGAAGTGGATCGTTCTCCGCGTCCCCTATCCACTCGGTTTCTACACCAAATGGATGGATGGACGAATCGACGATCCGAACGGCGGCTGGAAGGGCCGGGGACTGTGGGCGACGGTGAGCACCCGTGCCCCCTTTCATATGGAAGGCCGCAAGGGGACCACGAGCAAGGTCCTGAAGTTCCAGCTCCGCCCCGACCCGCTCGCGAGGTGAGAACCCGGTGGTGCCCGCCGAGAACAATCGACTCAGCGTCACCGTCGCCGGGCTACTCGCGACGCACCTCGATGAGGGGACCGTCGATAGACTTCTTTCCGACTGTGCCGGCAAGAACAGCGAGCCGCCGGAGAGTATCTTGTCCGGCTTCGGCCGCAGCCCGTCTTTACCTCGTCGATTCGGAGGCTGCCTGCTCCCCCGGTTATTATGAAATAGGAACTAGGAGCAAGAGTCAAAAGTCCAACAGAGGAATCCGGCCAAGGAGGGAAAATGCTCTCATTACCACGCTATCAAGCGCCGCAAACTCCGATACCGTTTTACCGAGACACCCGCGCGCGCCCTAACCCCAATCCGTTCAGCGTGGTGCGCCCCCACCGCTCACCCCGCCTTCCTTTACCGGCACTGTTTTCGCTCGCTAAATCCCTTTTAGTGATCATGAGAGCCAAGTGTTCGGCAGATTATCGAGGGGCGACGAGCGGCAGGCCAATCTGCCACACGTGAGCGAACGACGAGGGCCGCGTGCGGGATGAAGCACCGGGGGTGTCAGACTCCAGAGATCTTAGGGTGGCTTCAGCCGCCAACTTCATCGCAGCGGCGTTGATGATTCCCTGGGGAATCTTGATCGCCCTGCTAGCTGCAGCAGGAGCGAGGGCTGCGTGGGATCAAGGGAACGAACTGGGGGGCAAAGTCGCGTTGCTCATCGGTGCCATCGGGCTGGCTCTCCTTTGGGGTGCCGCAACGCTTCACCTCATAGTTGGGCGGTGCCTTCGACATCGGAGAGCGCATAGCCTGGCTCTGGCTTCTGCAGCGATCACCGCCTTCAATCCGACCTGCGTTCCAATTGGCCTTGGGGTGGCACTACTGACGTGGCGTGTGCTGAGGCGCCCCTCGGTCAGGGCGGTCTTCGAGGTACGAGCAAAGTGAACGAGGCACTGCCGAACAAGCGGTTGGAGTGGACGTGGCCCTCATCGTTATCAGCGGCCGCCGCCCCTCCTCGTCATCAATCGATCGAGGCGGGTCATTTCCTCGGAGCGATTCAAGAACAGCATTATGCAGAACCGCATAATGCCAACAAGCATAAAGGGCAACCGGGACCCCATCTCGTTGCCCGCTAAGTTCTAGTCGTGAAAACAACCAGGAACAAACGCCTGTTCGGCCGCTACTCCCACCGGAGCGCCCGAACGGGGTCGAGGCGTGTTGCCGCACGGGCGGGAATCAAAGCAGCTCCGCCGGCGATGGCGATCAAAAGCGCGCTCGTCACCGCGAGAGTCACGGGGCTCACGACCACGACGCCAAAGAGCCGTCCGGCGAGAAAAACGTTCACACCGAAGGTGACGGGGAGAGTCACTCCCACCGCGACGAGGGCGAGGCGGAGAGTTCCTCTCACAACCTGGCGCTGAATCTCGCGGGGCCGCGCCCCGAGCGCCATCCTCAAGCCGAGCTCGCGGGTTCGTTCGGCGACGGACGTAGCGACCACTCCGTAGACTCCGGTCACCGCCAGAAGGAGAGCGACCAGGGCGAAGACCAGAAGCAGCATGCCGATGATGCGAAGCGGCGCCAGAGAGTCCGCGATCTCGTCTTCCAGAGTCTTGGGCTCCGCGAGCGCCTGGCCCGGATCGATCTCGGCGAGCTTCCGCCGTACCGCCTCCGAGAGGGTGTACCCGTCGACGGTCCCGCGAAGGGCGAGGCTCATGCGATTTCTCGCGTTCTGGAGGTGGGAGACGTAGAGGATGGGCCGCGGCTCGGGGTCGAACCAGTTCTGCTTGACGTCTCCGACCACCCCCACGATGGTCCACCACGGACCCTCGGCTTCGCGCCGTCCGAAGCGCACGCGGCGGCCGAGCGCTTCCTCGTTCCCGAGATGCCGGCGAGCCCAGCTCTCACTCACTACCGCGACCTGCGGGGCCTCCGCATCATCGGAGGAGAGAAGCGCCCGGCCTCGAAGGACTCCGATCCGAAAGACGTCGAAGAAGTCGCCCGCCACCGTCTGCAGGTCGGCTCGCGGCACCTCCGCCGAGGTCGCCGGCTTCTGGTTGTCGATCGCGAAGAAAACCTCTTCGTTAGGAACGTTGCTCGCGGGCAAGTTGACGGCAGCCGCGACTCGATCGACTCCCGGAAGCTCGGCGAAAGCGTCGAGCGCCCGGGCAAAGTACGCCTGGACGCCGCTCTCGTCGGCAAAACGATCCTTCGAGAGGGCCACTCGAGCCGTGAGAACTCCTCGAGGCTCGAGCCTTTCGAAGACACTCATCTGCTCCTCGAATCCTCGGAGGAGCCAGACGGCGCTCGAGAGCAGGAGCAGCGCGAGCCCGATCTGAGCGCCGGTGAGGACGCCGCGGAGACGCGTTCTCCCAGGACCGCCTTGATTCCTTTGATTCAACGTGCCCCGGCTACCCCCCTGGAGCGACGCGGCGAACGAGCTCGGGCCAAAGCGTCCCGCTCCCGCGAAGCTCATGGCCCCGGCGACGAGTGCCGCGGTCAGGAGCCCGAGGACGATCGCGTTGGCGTCGAGACGGATCTCCCGCCATCCCGAGACCCAGGTCGCGATCCCCTGCGGCATGGAGTTTCGGACCAGCTCGACCGCCCAGAAAGCCAGGGGAAGGGCGAGGAGGAGCCCGGCTCCACTCAGAGCCAGACACTCGACAAGGGACTGCCGCCAGAGTCTTCCGCGGCCCGCGCCGAGCGCCGTCTTGACCGCGAGCTCCCGGCTTCGCGCCATGCGCCAGACGAGAACGAGGTTGCTCACGTTGGCCGCCGCGAGAAGGAGCGCGAGGAGGCCGGCAATCTGGAGCATGCTGAACATCGGGAGGGTGTAGCGATACTGCTCTTCCCGCAGTCGAAGGAGGCTGAAGCTTCGCTCCCGATGAGAGTCGGGGTATCGCCCGGCGAGCGCTCGTCCGAACGCGTCGATTTCCGCGCTCGCGCCCTGAAGCGCAACCCCGGGAGCGAGACGGGCGAGGACCTGAAGCGAGGGCACGCCGCGCTCGGTTCGCTCCGAGGCTGTGAGTGCAAGGGGAACGAAGACGTCGACCGCCCGGGGATAGTTGAGGCTCTCGGGCATGAGGCCGACGACGGTATGGGCCTCGCCGTTCAGGGTGATCTCGGAGCCGACGACGCCGGAGTCCCCCGCGAAGCGCTGCTTCACGAGACCATGACTGAGGAGCGCCACTCGCGCTCCTCCGGCCTGTCCTTCGTCCATCGAGAACACGCGGCCCGCACGGGCCTCGACCCCGATGAGCGGGAAAAGGCTCGGTGTCACGTAGTAGCCGCGCACGCTCTCGGGAACCCCGCTCCCCCCGCTACTCCCGCTACTCCCGAGGTTCAGCTCGGCGTACCGGAATGCCGCGACGCTCTCGAACGAGCTGACTTCCCCCGACAGATCGAGGAAGTCTCCCGGAGTTACTCGCAATTGCTCCTGAGAGCTCCCCGCCCGTACCTCCCTCACCAGCACCAGGCGTTCCAGGCCGGGAAAGGGGTAGGGTCGGAGCAGGAGAGAGTTCAGGATGCTGAAGACGGTCATGTTGCCGGCGAAGCCGATCGCGAGCGTGATCGCTCCGAGGGTGAGGAGCGCCGGACGCCGAATCAGGCCTCTCAGACCCATCTGCAGATCCCGGACGAGCGTTTCCAAAGCGAGGGACATGGCTTTTGCCTCCGACAAAACCTACGGAGGTTTCCGTTCGGAAGGTGCGGAGATTTCGGTGAGTTCTAGGTGAGTTAGCCCTGGGCCCAGGGACAACGCTCACCCGGGACGAGCGTCTGTTGGTGCAGCCAGTCCACGAGGCGGCGGTGGAGGCTCGATTGGCCGTAGTCCTCCGCGAGTGCGGCACCTCCGAAAAATCCCAGGACGAAGGCCGCCGCCGCGAGGCTCAGGAGCCGGGAGTGCTTCGAGGTGCGCTTCGCGGAGGCTCCTTTTCCGATGGTGACGGGCGCGAGGAATCTATACCCGCGCCGCGGCAGGGTCTCCAGATAGAGGGGCGAGCGGGTCGAGTCCCCGAGCGCCACGCGGATCCGGCGGACGCAGAAGTTGAGGCTGCGATCGAAGTCCACGTAGGTTTCGCCGCCCCAGACCGTTTCCCGGAGCTCCTCTCTCGTCACCAGCTCCCCGGGGCGCCGCGTGAGGAGCTCGAGCACCCGCGCGGGCTGATTCTGGATCTCGACCCGCTCGCCGCTCCGAAATAGCTCGCCCGTCTCGGGGTGGAAATGGAACGCTCCGAAGCTACGGACTTGGGCCGGCATGCCGCCAGCATACGAGAGCTCGCCTCGACTGGCAACCCGCTTCGACGCAGAGGGTGGTGCGGAATCTCGCTCTTCCCTGCATACTTGAGGGGTATTCCGTCATGACAGGTTCCACATCAAACCCTGAGCCCGACCCTGACGTCGAAGGTTCGATCGAGCTCCTCGACGCGATCGTCCAAACGCGACGGGTCACCATGGCCAGCGCTCTCATGTGGGCGACGGGGTACGTCGTGAGCGTCATGAGGGAGCTTCCGCAGTCGTCCGACGCTGCCGATGCCTTTACCCGATCCATCTGGAGCGCGCTGCTCCAGTTGACCTTGGTGAGCTTCGCAATCGCCGCCGCGGTATGGGCCCCTCGTGCGGCGAGATCCCTTGGGTTGCCCAACGCCTCCAGATTCTGGGGTGCTTGGGTGCCTTGCATAAACCCGGTGGTCGTCCTCCTGCTGTTGTGGCGGCTTTCTCAAGTGATGTCGGACTTCGGGGCGAGCAAACGCCTCCTCTTCGCGACCAGGCGTCGACTCGAGAGCGAGCTGTAAGAGCGGACTACGGGCGGACCTGGAGCCGCATCTCCAGAGCTCCCCACTCGCCTGGACCCTCGGGGATCGCGACTTCGATCACTCTCGGCTCGCCGTCGAGGACCCGCAGGCGATAGGTTTTCCCCCTTTTTCCTTCGAGCCTCGCGACGTACGTGGTGCCCTCGAGCCGCTCGTCGAGAATGCGAAGGCGTGAGGATCGCTCGCCCGAACGCAGGGGCTCGTGGAGGGGCACGACCTCGATCCCTCCGCGGTAGCGGAGCTGAAACGTCTGCGCTTCGGGCCCGGGCTTCACAGTCCACGCGCCCGCACCGCCGCCTTTGACCTTCGCGCCCAGAGGAAGCTTCCTTTCGACGACGAGCGCCGGAAGGGCGCTTCCCGCCCGCGGGGTGAGCTTCAGGGTCTCGACCGTCTCCTTCCCCGAACGGCCCGGTCGAGATCGTGTCCAGTCGAGATCGTAGACGCCCCCGTGGCGCAGGTTCTCGACCCGAAGCCGATCCCAGCCCGCGGGGATGCGCGGGGAGAGCTTCCCCGGCTCGACACCGACGAGCCCGCGAAGAAGCGGTGCTACGAACCCCGCCGTCGAGAAAAGCTGGTGAGGGACGGCGGCATCGACCGGCTTCAATCGATCTCCGGAGAAGAGCTCGGGAACGTAGCCGCGCCCTTCGAGAAACGCGAGCGACTTCGCCCCCTCGAGGTAGAACCAGGCCGCGTGCGGGCGTTCGTTCTCGTATAGAGCGAGAGCCGCGAAGCCGCTCAGAAACGGCCAGACGGCGCCGTTGTTGTAGCTCTCGTAATCGTAAAGCGCGCTCTCGTTCGAGAGCATGCGCGCGCCCCAGTCGGCGCCAAGGCGGCTTCCCGAAAGAGCGTCGAGCGCCGCCGCGACCGAGGGCCGATCCGACTCGAAGACTCCGCGCCAGAGGCCGAACGCGGGCCAGGACGTCACCTCCGTCTGGGCGTTTCCGCTCCTCAGCAATGCGAAGGCGATTCCGGGAGCTCCGTCGTCGAGAAAGCGGCGATTCAAAGAGGCGAGGGCCTTCTCGTGAGCCGAGCGCGCCGCCGCGGCGAAGTCGCTCTCGCCCAGAGCGCCTGCCATTTCGAAGGCCGCTTTCGCCGCCGCGGTCCAGGCCGCCCCTAGATAGACGTCAGTGAGAACGTCCGTGGAGCGAAGAGTCCCGGTCTCGACCGCGCCCAGGCCCGCCCGAGTGTTGTCCATGAGACCGTCTCCGTCCTCGTCCGTCGAGGCGCAATACTCGTAGGCCTTCCGGATCGAGGGCCAGATCTCGCGGGCGAAATCGAGATCGGAGCTTTCGCGGACGAAGTCCGAGACCGCAAGGACGTAGAGCGGTGTGGTATCCGCGTGGTAGTAGCCGTAGGGGAACTCCTCGAACCACGGGATGTAGGCCGCTCCCTGGGAGAGCTCGTGCATCATCTTGCCGTCGGCGCGCTGCCGCTTCGAGAGAAAGCGCAAGCTCTCGCGCACGGTCTCGAAATCCCCGTAGGCGGTCATCGCCCAGCTGTTGATGAAAGCGTCGCCTCCGAAGAACCAGCCGAACCCCGGTCTCTCCGAGCGTCCCGAAGGGCCGAGCCCCGCGATGAGGCCGCAGCCGAGCCGCGGATTACAGACGAATCCCTTGTCGAGGGCGACCTTCCCCCACTCGAGGGCGAGATCGAGCTCGTCGTCCGGGGAGTCGATGCGGGTCATCTCCTCGTACAAGCGGCGGTAGTGGGCGGCGGTGGCTCGATAGAGCGCTTCGGTCTCGGTGAGAAGACGCCGGTACGACGCCCGGGCGGCGTCGAGACCCTCGTCGCTCGCGGCGATCGCGATCGGTACCAGCCCCGAGGCCGCGGTCTCGATCGAGATCGGGATTTTCATCAAGGTGGGGGCATCGGGGAGGTTGTGCGCGGGCTGCTCCGGAGGGTCGGAGGCAAAGGGCGAGCCCACGATCGCGGCGTGGCGGCCCGTGCTCTCGGTGATGACATAAGCCCGGAGGTCCCGGTCCCAGTAGCTGTACTGACCGCCGAGTCCCGCGGGCCACATGAGCCTCATGTCGGGATGGAACCGTGCTTCGACCGTGAGCGGCGCGGAGGCGTCGACGTCGAGAAGGACCACACCACCCGACTCTTCGAGAGGGACGAGCCATGTGGCGTCGGCGGTAAAAGAAGAGTGGGCGTAGCGTATCGTCGAGGCCTCGGGCCGCACGTCTACTCGCGACAAAAGACTCGAACCGGGGATGGGCGAAGCGTAGTCCTCGATCGCGAACGCGAGCTCGAAGCCGTGGAGGATCTTCATCGGATAGACCCAGGCCTCGAAGCTCCCGTCTTCCCGGCCGAGAAAAGCGGCGCGCCGGCCCGAGGCTTCGAGATACGCCGTGGGCCGGGCCGGGCCCTCGAGAGCGATCGGGCTCGCCTCTCGCGCGAACCGGGGCACCGTCGCGGAAGTGGCGAGAAGGGCGAAGGCGAGCGCGCTCATCGGTAGAGATCGATCAGGACTCGCGCGAGAATGGAGTCCCAGATGTAGCTCTGGGGCGACGCGAGCTTGACCTCGTCGGGGCTGTAGGATTCCCAGAAGCGGTGGTTTCGCGAGAGCTGGGCCGCGGCGGCTTCCACCATGCGCTCGCCGAGCTCGCGCGCGATCTCTTCGTACCCATAGCGGCGGAGCCCGGAGAACACGAGGTAGTTCCACTCCAGCCACACCGCGCCGTTCCACTGGCAGCACCTTCGGATTTGAGGCTCGTAGCCGGGATCGTCGGCCGCGAGCGTGGGAACTCCGAAGCGCCGCCAGAACTTCTTCGGGTCGGTGAGTTTCGCGACCAGGGTCGTCGCTCTCTCCGGGCTCGCGACTCCCGCCCAAAGGGGAAGAAACCCGATGATCTCCTGGCGCTTGAGATCGAGCCCTCCCCGAGTGACGAAGGCGTTGGTATCGCGATCGACGTTGTAGTAGAAGCCCGTCCTCTCGTCCCACATCGTCTCTTCGACGAGGCGTCGGAGCTCGTCCGCCCGCTTCGTCCAGGCGGCGCTCTCGTCTTTCAGGCCCAGCTCCGCCGCCATCTCCGAGAGCGAGCGCATCTCCTGAACGACCATCACGCTCAAGTCGAGGGCCTCGACGAGAGACGGCGCTTTCGGATCGTTCTCCCCCAGGAGGTCCCAGATGGGAACGAGCGAGTCTCGCACCGATTCCAGAACCGCGTGGCCTCCCCACTCGAGAAGCCCGTCCCGGTCGCGATCGCGGTTCGCGAGGAGAAATGACGCGAACGCCGCGCCCGAGCGATAGGCCTCCTCGAGGAAGGCCCTCGCCTCCACGCGATCCTTGGCGATGCGATACACCTCCCAGTTGACCCAGGAGTAGAACGGGGCCGAGGTCGTCTTGTCTCCCTCGACGGGAAACGTCCGCACCACGTACGGACCGACGCGGTATGGAATGTAGCCGTCGGGCTCTTGCGCCTCGAGGAAAACCCTCTGCGAGTCCATGGCACTCGAGGGGTCGAGATGGGCGTAGGCGAGCATCGAGAGGCTCTCGTGAAACACCTGGCCGTCGTGTCCCCAGCTCCAGGTGGGCTCGCGCGAGAAGACGTAGTAGTTGTAGCGAGTGCGGCCCTCGGGGGGAAGCATCGACTGCCGGGCGAGAGACAAGGCGCCCCGGTAGATCAGCTCCTTCCGAGAATCGAGCGTGAGCCGCGGCGCCTGGGCTAGAAGCTCCGCCTCTTCCCGCTCGAGATCCGCGGTCGCGACCGAGAGCACGCGCCGCGCGGCCTCGAGCATGGAATCGCGGCTCTCGGAGGCGGGGGCCACGGCGCGCACCACGCGAAACGGCCTCGATTCACCCGGCGGGAGGTGGACCTCGGCGAGGAGAAGAAGGGCGCTCGCGGCCGAAGAGAGATCGCCGCTCTGGAGGCCCCGGCCGAGCTCATGGAGCATGGCGCTCTCGCCGCCGGGATAGCCGCCGAACGAGTAGGCCTTCCTATCGGCTAGAATCACGTCCTGAAGCACACCATCGTACTCGGGCGGCGGAGACTCGGAGATTGCATCCCGCGGCTCCTGGTGCCCGAAGAGGATGCCGTCTCCCGCCTCGGTTGTCGACGCGCTCGAGAAGCGAGGACCCGGGGAGAGCGCGAACGCGAAGACCCGGAGCTTTTTCGGCCGGTCGCTTTCGTTCGTCAGCGCGAGGGCGAGAAGCGATTCCCGCGAGCTCACGGCCGCGAACGTCGCGCCGACGGCCACCTGGTGGAAAGGCTCGAAGGTGAAACGAGCGAGTGAGGCGAACGACTGGCGGATCTCGGGAAGTCGCGCGTAGTCGCCCGTCCGGTACACGACGACGCCGTCGAGCTCGAAGCCGACCCCCCACTCCCCGGCGCTGTCGGACGTGAGCGCGAGGGGCTTCGCCTGGTCGTAGAACCTCAGGTGCCAACCCTCATCGACGAGGTACCGAGAGCGAGAGAGCGGCGCCGCGTAAGTCGTGAAGACGGGATCCGCGGGACCGGCGGCGAGCGGCGGGAGTCTCTCCGGTTGAAGCGCGGACAAAAGCGCGAAAGCTGGAAGGAGTGCTACCGATGCCATCGCCTGCCTGAAGGACCCGAGTCTACCAGAACCACGGGCAGTCTAAGGGAACTTGAAGCGCGTCGCCGACCGGAGGTCCTTGTACCAGGCGAACGCGAGCCGAGGTCGAAGCACCCAGAACGGAGGCGGGTGGGGCATCTTGTACTTCTTCTTGTAGGCGTCCTGGACCCGGGCGACCAGAGGGTCGTCGGGTCCCTCGACCCTCTCGATGTCCCCTTCGAGAATCACCACGTCATCGCCCTTCTCGAGGTGCACCGCGACCTTGGGATTGGCCTTCAGGTTCCGCGACCACCGGGTATCCGGCCCGCCTCCGAAACAGACGGCGCCCTCGACCCAGACGCCCCAGACCGGCACCGAGTGGGGGCGCCCGTCGGAGGACGTCGTCGCCACCCAGTAATGAAGAGACCGAGCCAGCCGTTCGTCCGCGTGCGACCAGGGGAGCATCCCTTTCGCGGTCGTCGGAATTCCGTATCCAGGCACGTGGGGCCGGCTAGCCTCCGGGTCCGCGCTCGCCTTCTCCGTTTCCTTCGTTCGCTTCTTCGCCACGGTCTCGACCCCGGCAGGGATGTTAAGTGAACGTGCATTTGGAAATCAAGACCGGCTCGAAATCGGACGGGGGGAGTCCCACCACCAAGCGCTACGGAACAACAAACAGCTGGAATTCGCGCGAATCGGATGGGAACGTGGATTGCAGAGAGCGCTTCTCTTGCGCATGCTTTATCTCGACTTCAGCATGGACTTCGGGTCCTGCGAAAAAACCACGGCTTCGCCTGGGTCCTCGCGGCCTGCTATTTGCCGGCGAGGCGAGCCGCGCGCCTCGACCCGCTCACGGCCCTGAGGCACGAGTAGCTTCGACGCTTCCCACAAAACGCACGTCAATGAGTTGGCACCATGCTCGGCGGGTTTTCCCTCCGGTTCAGGATCGCGTGCACGCTTTCGAGGACTTCGCTTGGCGTGATCGATTCCATGCAGACGTTGCGGCGGCACGTCTTCATCAGCGGCGTCTCGTAGCAGGGCGCGCACGGAGGAGCATGGCGAAGGAGCGCAACCTCCGAGCGCGAGGACAAAGGCCGCACCTGCTCCAGGATCGCCGGACCCCAAAGCACCACCAGAGGCGTTCCCACGGCAGCCGCGAGATGCGCCGGACCCGAATCGACAGAAACGAGCGCGTCGAGCTTCTCGATCACCGCGGCGAGCTCTCGCATCGAGGTGCGGCCCGCGAGGCTCACCGAGCTACCGGCGACAGGGAGTCTCGCGAGGATCGTCTCGACGTCCCCGCGGTCCTCCTGGCTTCCGGTGAACACCAGACTCGTTCCCCGCGCTAAGAGCCCCGCCGCGACTTCGGTGAAGTTATCGGAAGACCAGCCCTTCAGTCTCTCGCTCTGGTTTCGCTTCTTGCCTCGAGGACCGTATCCGACGTGGATCCCGATCCTCGGAGCGGGGACGTCGCTCAGGAGCTCCGCGGCTCGCTTCCGATCGTCGCCGGAGAGGAATACCTCCATGTCGAGACCGGACCCTTCGCCCACGAGCCCCGCGGCTCTCAGGTTATTGACGATGGCGTGGGCGCGAGGATCGAACGCCGTCTCGCGAAAGCTCCGGATGTCTCGAACGCCGGCGCGCTCCAGGAGAAATCGGTAGCGCTCCGCCCGCTCCAGCAGCACCGCGAAGTCGTAGCCTCGGGCGCGAAGCTCGCGAACCAGCTTCTGCTTTTCGAGGGAGAGAGCATACGGGAGGTTCCGGTAGCGCAGGGCGAAGCGGCATGCGACTTTCGGTGTGAGCTCGAGGATGTCCGCCGCGAGCCGGGAGCAGAGGACGTCGATCTCGGCGCTCGGGAACTTCTCCCTCAGGGCGCGAAGCAGGGGCGTCACCATCAGGGTGTCCCCGAGGGCGCCGGCGCGAACGACGAGAACGCGGCGGGGAGGGCTCGCAGGCGAAAACAAATCTCCTCAGAACAGAACTGCGGATTCGCCTTTCTCGGCGATGAGTTTTTCCATCAAAGTGAGAAGCGCGTCTCGACGACCGAGGATAGCGCGGACCTGGGGGTCGAGAAGCACGCGGCCGAAGCGCATGGCCAGGATGTCCGACTGGAGCGAGCGGAGTCGTTCCATCAAACGTCTGTCGAAAATCGCGGGAACCTCATCGGGTTTCGCGTTCAGCGCATTGGTGCTGAGGAAAGCCTGCGAGTGGTCGATGAGAAGGACGTTCCACTCGGAGTCCACCATGAAGTCCTTGTCGCTCCGCGTCCAGTTGCTGATGAGGTTATCGAAGGTCTTCATGCGGGACATCGTCTGGTCCCAGGCAACTCCACCCGGAGCCTCGGCCCGCGCTTCGTGGAACCTGCGGCTGCCCTCCACAAAGAGCTGAAGGGAGCCCTTCAGTCCTTTGATCTCCCGTTCCACCGTGGGCGGAACCATACGAAGTCCCAGCATCTTGTCGAGCTCGTAGGCGGCCACCTCCGCCTGATAACTCTCCCACGCTTCCTCCCGCGGCCCGCGCTTGATGGCTTTCCAGACTCCGGCGGTGGTGCGGCCCTGCTTTCGCAGCGTGACCTTCAAGGGTTTGTTGGCGCCCGCTCCCAACTCCTCGATGGCCACCACCTCGCCCGTCTCGAGGATGTCCTCGAGGACCGGCCACTCGAGGAAGCGCGCGGGCGGTTGCCCCAAGGCAAGATTGGAAGGGCCCAGGGCCAGGAACCCCAACAGAGGAAGCGTCATGGACCTCAAGGCTCACCTCCCACGACGGCGAAAGAGTTTTCGTGGTGGAGCGAGGTTATCACAAACAGTCTTTCCCAGGGAGTGCGTGGAGCTCTGGCAGGCGCTCCGCGGGCTCGAGCCTCCTCCCCTACTCCGCCTTGAGCGCGCGCACCGGGTCGATGCGGCTCGCCCGCCTCGCGGGAACGTAGGCAGCGAGGGTCGCGACCACGACCAAAATCAGCGGCATGACGACGAAGGAGACGACGTCCGTCGGCTGAATCCCGAAGAGCAGGTTCGCGAGAGCGGGCATCGCCGCGAGCGAGGCGACGACTCCGAAGGCCGCTCCCATGCCGACCAGCTTGAGCCCGCTCCCCATGAGCATGCTCACGACGCTCCCACCGTCGGCGCCGAGAGACATGCGAATCCCGACTTCGCGGGACCTCTGGGACACGGAGTAGCTCACGATGCCGTAGAGACCGATGCTCGCGAGGGCGAGGGCAAGGGCCGCGAATCCCGAGAGCAGGATGGCGGACAGCCGCGCCGGGAGGAGCACGATGCCGAGGTAGCGCGCCATGGTCGTCGACTCCCAGACCCACAGTTCCGGGTCCAGCTCACGGGCGGCCGCGAGGATGTCGACCGTAGCCCGCTCGGGGTCGGCGTTGGTCTTGGCCACTACCGTGACGTAGGACGTGTACCTCTGAGAGAACGGCACGTAGACGAACGCCCGCGGCGCTTCACCGAGCGAACGGATCTTGGCCGTCGCGGAGACTCCGACGACCATCAGATCTTCGTCATCGACTCCCGGACGCCGCAGCATACGACCCAGGGGATCCTGACCCGGCCAGAACTTTTCGACGAGCGCCTCGTTCACGATCGCCACCTGCGGAGAGTCGAGGAGATCGCTCGCCTCGAAATTTCGCCCTCGAAGGATACGGACTCCCACGGCCTCGAAAAATCCCGGGCTCACCGTGGCGCGATCCACCATGTGCGATTCGCGGCCGGGCGGAGGCTCGATACCGTCGACGTTCGCGTCCATGTACTGGGTGTTCATCGTGTTCAGATGCAGGTTGCTGGTGACTCCGACCGCGGTGACCCCTGGGAGCTGCAGCAGGCGCTCTTCGAGGCGCTTCTCGAAGAGTCGTCCCTGTTCCTCGGAGTATCGGGATCCTGGAAGGAGCACCGTGAGGACGGCGGAAGGATCGCGACCGAAACCAGGGTCGACGGTCTGGACACGCTGGAAGCTCCGGAGGAAGAGCCCCGCCCCCACGAGCAGCACGACGGACGTCGCCACCTGGAGCACCACGAGCGCGTTTCGGAGCGTGAGCCCACCCGAGCGTCCCACGCCCACGGTCTCATCTTTGATGGTCGCGGCCACGTCCGGGTTCGTGGTCTGGAGAGCCGGCGCGAGACCGAGAAGAATGCCCGCCGCGAGGGAAACGACGAGACTGAAGCCGAGCACCGTCGGGTCGAGACCGAGATCGAGAGTCAGGGGAATGGGAAGCGGAAGATCGGCGCCAAGGAGAAGAGCGAGGAGACCTTGACCGAGAGCGACGCCGGCGATGCCTCCAAGAAGCGCGAGAAGCAGGGTCTCGGTAAGAAGTTGTCCTATGAGACGGCCGCGAGTCGCCCCAAGAGCGATGCGGAGCGCGACTTCCTTTCTGCGGTCGATGGCCCTCGCCAGGAGAAAGCTCGCGAGGTTCACGCAGGCCATCAAGAGCACCAAACCCACCACGATCGTGAGAAGCCACGCCGCGGCGCGAACGAAGCGATCGAAGGGAGGGAAGAGGATCACGTCCGCGGTGGGGACGAAGAGAAAGCTCGCCTGGGGGTCCCAGTCCTCGATCGCCGACTCCCGAAGCCGCTCGGCCACGGCGTCGGCCGCGGTCTGGACCTGGGCCAGAGTGACGCCGGGTCCGAGCCGGCCCTTCACGAAGAGGCCGTGATCGCCACGCTGCTCGAGCTGGTCGTAGTTCGAGGGAGAGACCTCGTTCAGCATCATCCGCGGGAGAAAGAATGCGGGGGCGAGGCCGCGGAAGTGGCCCCCGTAGTTCGCGGGCGCGACGCCGATGATGGTGTAAGGAAGGCCTCCGATCCGGGCCTCGCGGCCAACGACGGCCGGATCGCCTCCGAAAGCCTTGAGCCAATGATTGTGGCCGAGCATGACGACGGGGTGCGCCCCCGGGGCGACGTCGTCTTCCGGCAGGATGGTCCGGCCGAGCGCGGCCTCGATTCCGAGAGTTCCGAAATAGTTTCCGGTGACCATCTCCGCCGGGAGGACCTCGACTCCGGAATCGCTGTCCGTCTGGGTGAGCGTCAGTTTGGTTCCCGAAACCTCCGCGAAGAGGCCCTTCGTTCCCTCCATGAAGTCCCGGAGGTCCGGATAGGAGAAGACGTTGTACTCGAACTCCGGGGAGGAGATGTAAATCTCCACCAGCTCCTCGGGCTTCTCTAAGGGGGCCTTGCGCAGCAGCACCGCGTTGACCAGGCTGAAGATCGCACTATTGGCGCCGACCCCGAGGGCGAGAGACAGGATCGCGACCAAGGTGAATCCCGGCCGTTGGGCGAGCCTCCGGCCGGCGTATTGGACGTTCTTCCAGAGTTGATGGAGCATGGAAACCTCTTGCGTGCTTACGTATTCCCAAAAGCTGAAGTTCGAACTCTACTAATATCGTCCAAATGAGACTCGAAGACTACTCCCGGGTGCCGCTCCTCTTCGGCCCCTCCCCCGTCCACCCGTTGGAACGATTGAGCCTTCATCTCGGCGGCAAGGTCGAAATCTGGGCCAAGCGGGAGGACTGCAACTCCGGTCTCGCGTTCGGCGGCAACAAGGTCCGGAAGCTCGAGTACCTGGCCGCCGAAGCCCGCGCCCAAGGGTGCGACACCCTGGTCTCGATCGGCGGGATCCAGTCGAACCACACGCGACAAGTCGCCGCGGTTGCCGCGCATCTCGGTTTTTCCGCCGTCCTCGTCCAGGAGCACTGGGTGGACTCTCCCGACTCCCTTTACGACAAGGTGGGGAACATTCTTCTGTCCCGAATCCTGGGCGCCGACGTTCGCATCGTCGACGCCGGCTTCGACATCGGCTTCCGCCCCAGCTGGGAGGAGGCGATCGAATCCGTGAAGGCCCGGGGAGGAAAGCCGTACGCGATTCCCGCAGGCGCCTCCGATCATCCTCTCGGAGGTCACGGCTTCGCGCGATGGGCGATGGAAGTCCAGGAACAGGAGCGGGCGCTCGGAACGTTCTTCGATACCATCGTCGTTTGCTCGGTCACGGGATCGACGCAGGCAGGGATGATCGCCGGCTTCGCATTGCAGGAGCATCCACGACGAGTGCTGGGGATCGACGCTTCGGCGACGGTCGAAAAGACTCGCCAGCAGGTCTCGAGGATCGCGCGGCGAACGGCCGCGGCGATCGGCCTCGCGCGGGAAATCGAGGACGAGGAGATCGTGCTCCTAAGCGAATGGCACGGAGGCCGCTACGGTGTTCCCGACGACAAGACCGTCGAAGCGATCCGTCTTTGCGCGCGCCTCGAGGGGGTGCTCACGGATCCAGTGTACGAAGGCAAGTCGATGGCCGCGCTCATCGATCTCGTGCAGACCGGACGAATCGCCGATGGTTCGCGCGTCCTCTACGCCCACCTCGGGGGACAGCCAGCGCTCAACGCCTACTCGGGTACGTTCTAAAACCTCTGGAACGCAGGTCTTCATGGCGCACCTTTCCCATTGAGCGCCTCTAGCGGAGGCGCCGTCTCCGGGAGCCCGCCGTACCGCCGTTCGCGGCCTCGGAACCACACGAGCGCCTTTGCCAGATCGTCTCCGTCGAAGTCGGGCCACGTGCGATCGGTGAAGTAGAGCTCGGCATAGGCGCTCTCCCACAGGAGGAAGTCGGAGAGCCGCTGCTCTCCGCCCGTGCGGATCAGAAGATCGACGTCCCTGGGCTTCGCCCCCGTGGATGACGCGGGCCAGGGCTTCCCCGAAGTCCTCGCGGCCTGCGCCTGCCCCCCGCGACTCCGCCGCGGCGGCGAGGATGGCGTCGCGCGCCGAGTAGTCGACCGCGATGCGCAGGAGCATTCGGGTCCCGCCGGCGGTGCGCGCCTCCGCCCTCGCGACTTCGAGCTGGAGCGAGCCCGGGAGACGATCGCGCCGGCCGATCACCCGCAAACGGATGCCGTTCGAGAGACAACGTCGCATCTCCACCCTCAGGTACTTCTCGAGAAGCGCGAGGAGCGTATCGACCTCTTCGCGCGGGCGCCCCCAGTTGTCGGCGGAGAAAGCATAGAGCGACAGCACGGAGACCCCCTGGCGGGCCGCCGCCTTGACGGTGCGGCGCACCGCTTGGGCACCCGCGCGATGCCCGAACGCGCGGGGCTTGCCCCGGGCGCGAGCCCAGCGGCCGTTGCCGTCCATGATGATGGCCACGTGCGGCCGGCTGCGCGGGATCGGCGGTAAGGCGGGGTGAAAGCAATCACGCGCGCTCGAAGTCATCGTTGCTCCTTTTGTCGCTCGTCGCGACGAGTCCATTCCACTCTGAGCGAGGAAGCCCAGCCCGTTCCTCATCGAGCTCTCCATGGTTAGAGGCTAACGAGGGAGCGTGCCCGTAAAACGGCGGAATTGTGGAAAGGTTATGACGGGTCTAGTTGAGCGGCTCCGGATAAAGCCTCGGAAACCAGGCATCCACGACCATGGAGGGAAAGGCGAGACGGAGCGGAGCACCTTGTCCATCGGACTGAAGAAACCCTTTATCGAGGAGCGTCGTTACGATGTCCCGAGCGTGGCGCTCGGTCACGCCCAGAAGCGCGGCCGCCGCTTTGCGCTGCACCTGGCCCATGAGCAGCGCTTCGCGGAGCAATGCGAATGCGCGCGGGTGAATCTCGCCTCTTGCTCCCGCGCTATCGACGTACCGTTCGATGCGGTGGACCAGGGTTGCTGGCTCCAGCAAGCCCTCCATGAAGCCAACTTGATCGATACAGGCATCGAGGAAGAACCTGCAGAAATCGATCAGGGCTGCTTGCGAGAGGGTGCCTCGGCGGTCGGTGTCATGTCGTCGAGGCTCGTCAGCCGCCATCAAGAGGGCCTTGTATCGACCTGACTCCCTCGCGAGACCTCGCGCGACAGCCCAAAGACTGTCGCCGATCTCGAGGCGCCTAAACCACGCGTGCGACATCAGCCGGGCTACACGGCCATTGCCGTCCAAGAAAGGGTGAATCCAAGCGAAACGGTGGTGAGCCGCGGCGACCGCGATTACCTGTTGAGTCTTGGACATTCCACGCGGGTCGTAAGCCTCGGCAAACCGGTTGAGGAAGTCTCCCAGGTACTCCGGACGCGGCGGAACATGCTTCCCGACGACAACGGTTCGTTCGCGTAGTTCGCCAGCCTCG
>CAZKNR010000328.1:0-73052 GCA_964553925.1 uncultured Acidobacteriota bacterium | reverse complement strand
GCGCGGTGCGGTGGCCACGAGCCACGTCTTCTCGAAGGGCCCGGTCACCGAGGTGGATCTGTGGAGGATCTACCGCGAAGCCTATCGCGGCGAGCCCTTCCTGCGTATCGTGAAAGAGCGCCAGGGGACCCATCGCTATCCCGACCCGAAGCTTCTCGCGGGGACGAACTTCGGGGACGTCGGGTTCGAGCTCGACGAAGAGAGCGGAAGAGTGGTGGTGATGAGCGCCATCGACAACCTCATGAAGGGCGCGGCAGGCCAGGCGGTGCAATGCATGAACCTCATGCTTGGCCTCGACGAGACGACCGGACTCGGGTTCGCCGGCCTTCATCCGCTTTGATTTCCGTGCCCATGTGCCGATTCCTCATCCTCCGGAGCCCCGACGGTTTCGACCCATCCCCGGTCGTGGATTCTTTCCGGGAGCGCTGCCGAACGAGCCCGGAGTTCCAGGGCCACGGTTTCGGGATGGCGATGCGGGCCTCGGGCCGCTGGGAGCGGTACAAAAGCCTCACCCCCGTCTGGGAAGACTCGCCGCCGCTTCCCCGGAAGGTCGACGTCCTCGTCGTTCACGCCCGGAGTGCATTCCGGAACGAGGGAATCGACGTCGAGAACAACATGCCGTTCTATCGAGGAGACGTGAGCTTCGTCTTCAACGGAGAGCTTCGCGGCGTCCGGCTGAGAGCGCCCGGCCGCATCGGCGCGGAGAAGATCTTTCATCTGATCCTCGAACGGGGGCGGAACGATTTCGCGGAAGCCCTCGCCACTACCGACCGGCTCGTACACTCCCGCTCGCGCTACGTGAGGGCCATGAACGTCGCTCTCACCGACGGTTCGGTGATCTACGCTCACTGCCGTTTCGCCGAGAGCCCGGACTACTTCACGCTCCACTACCGCACGGGACATCTGACCGGGGTCTCCTCGGAGCCGCTCGACGAGAGCTTCCGGCCGATGGCGAACGGCGAGACCCGGGTGCTCTGAGGCCGATGATTCTCGTGAAGGTAGGCGGGGGCGCGAGCGTCAATCTCGAGGGCATCGCCTTCGACCTCGGGGAGCTCGGAGAGCCCGCCGTCGTGGTCCATGGCGCCAACGCCGCCCGCGACGAGCTCGCGGCGCGGCTCGGAGTTCCCAAGCGGACCGTGATCTCGGAATCCGGCGTCGAGAGCGTCTTCACCGACGCCGAGGCCCTTGACGTTCTCACCATGGCCTACGCCGGTCTCGTGAACAAGCGCTTCGTCGCTCTCTGCCAGAGAAGCGGTGTGAACGCCATCGGCCTCACCGGGCTCGACGGCGCCCTCATCCGGGGCAGGCGCAACCGCGGGATTCGCGTCGCCGACAACGGTCGCCGCCGTCTCCTTCACGACGACTCGGGAAAGCCTGTCTCGGTTAACACCGCGCTCCTCGGGCTTCTTCTCGGCGCCGGCTACACCCCGGTCGTGACCGTGCCCATCCTCGACGAGGAGGGCCGCGCCATCAACACCGAGAACGACGACGTCACGGCGCTTCTCCAGAGAACGCTGCGCGCGGAGGTCGTGGTGCAGCTCATCGAGTCCCCGGGGCTCTTGAGCGATCCCACGAGGCCCGAGAGCCTGCTAAAAACCCTCGGCCGGGATGAGATCGAAACGAGGGAGCGGGATTCCTCGGGGAGGTTCCGGCGAAAGCTCATGGCCCTTCGCAAAATGATGGACTCGGGATGCCGCCGGATCGTCGTCGGAGACGGACGGCTCCCCCATCCCCTTCGCTCCGCGCTTTCTCTTGAAGGGACGGTCGTCGAATGAGCCCCCAATGAGCCCAATGAACACGACAGCAGCTGGAATCAACGCCCGATCGCTCCAGGACCGCTACGAGCTCGACGTCTACGGGAAACGCGGGATCACGCTGGTTCGAGGCCGGGGATCGCGTCTTTGGGACGACGAAGGACGCGAGTACATCGACTGCATGAGCGGCCACGGGGCCTTGAATCTGGGCCACGCGCACCCCGATGTCCTCGAGACGCTGAACGCGCAGGCGGCGGAGCTCATGTGCGCGACCGGAGCGTTCCACCACAAGGAGAAAGCCCGCCTGATGTCGCGGCTCGTGGAGCTCGCGCCTAGGAGCCTCGGCCGGGTCTTCTTCTGCAACTCGGGAACGGAGTCCGTCGAGGCGGCGCTCAAGCTCGGGCGCCTTTCCACCGGCCGGCGCGCCATCGTTTCCTTCAAGCGGAGCTTTCACGGGCGGACCTTCGGTGCGATGAGCGCGAGCTTCCAGCCCAAGCATCACGAGATGTTCGCCCCGGTCCTCGAGGGCGTCCGTTTCGCTCCCTACAACGCCGTCGATTCGCTCGAGCGGGATCTGACGGACGACGTCGGCTGCGTGCTGTTGGAGCTCGTGCAAGGCGAGGGCGGCGTGCACCCCGCCGATCCTCGTTTCGTCGCGACGGTGGCGAAGCTCTGCGCCGAGCGCGGCATCCTCCTCATCGTCGACGAAGTGCAGACGGGCTTCGGCCGTACCGGGCGCCTCTTCGCCTGCGAGCACTTCGGCCTCGAGCCCGACATGCTCTGCCTCGCGAAGTCCATCGCCGGAGGATTTCCCATGGGGGCTCTCCTCACGAGCGATCGAATCCAGGCGCCCGTGGGGTCGCACGGCTCCACGTTCGGCGGAAATCCCCTGGCCTGCGCGGTCGCGAACCGCGTGCTCGACCGCCTCCTCGAAGACGCCCTCCCAGAACGAGCGAGCGAAGAGGGCCGGAAATGGCTGGCACGGCTCCGAAAGATCGACTCGCCGGTGATCGAGGAAGTCCGCGGCCTGGGCTTGATGATCGGGGTCCAGCTTCGAGACCGGGTCGCCCCCCACCTCGATGCGCTGGCGCACTCAGGAGTGCTAGCCCTCGCCGCCGGCCCGAAAGTCCTGAGGCTCCTCCCACCGTTAACCATCGACGCGAGAGATCTCGAAACCGTCGCGGAAGTGCTGGAGAGAATCCTGGCATAAGAAGGGGGATACGGGATATCCCCCTCGTCTTCTATTCCCGCCGCAAAGCTTCGACAGGGCTCGAGCGCGCTGCCTGCATCGCCGGGTAAAGACCGAATCCGATTCCTGTCGCCGCGGCGAGGACCAGAGCCGCCGCGATCGCGCGCAGGCTCACCGCCGTCGGCCAGCCGGCGTAGATCGAGATGCCGAGCGCGAGAGCGAACCCCAGCACGATCCCCGCGACCCCACCGACCGTCGTCAACAACAGGGCCTCGGCGAGAAACTGGCGGGTGATGTCCTCTCGACTCGCGCCGAGCGACCGCCTGATTCCGATCTCACGAATGCGCTCGCTCACGTTCGCGAGCATGATGTTCATGATGCCGATGCCCCCCACGAGAAGCGAGAGCGCCGCGACCGCGCCCACGACGACGTTGAACTGGAACCGGGCGCGCTCGTAGCCCGCGAGAAGCTCCTGCGGAACCACGAGCTCGAAGTCGAGGGCGCCCCGGTGCCTGCGGCGGACGACGCTCTCGATGAGCCTCGCGGAGTCGCGCACCTTTCCCGGGTCGTCGATCCGGACGGCTATCTCGTCCAGCAGTCCCCTGTCGCGCGGGAGGCAGGAGAGCGGGATGAAAGCGACGCGGTTCAGGTTGCGCCCCGACATCATTCCACCCTGGCCACCCTGGCCACCCTGCCGGGAGCGCTCTCGGGGCTCGAGCGCCCCGACCACCGAGTACCATTCACCTCCGATTCGGACACCGGAGCCGACGGGCTCGTCATAGGGGAAGAGGAGCTCCCGGAGCTCATGACCGAGCACGATGACCCGCTTCGCGTCCGAGACGTCGGCGTCGGCAACGAAGCGCCCGCCGGCGAGAGCCAGCTCCTCGGTTCGCGCGAACGAGGGAGTCGTGGCGAGGAGGGTCGCCTCGGCTCGTCTCTCGCCGTTCGCGATCTGCACGGACGCCGTTCGAACGGGCGCGAGGCTCAGGACGTTGGGAGAAACCTCGGAGATGGCGTCGGCGTCCGCGAGCGAGAGGCCCGGGGATTGGAGCTTCCCTGCTTCCACTTCGGTCGAGCGCGAAAGCGACCCGGCCCGGACGGTGACCCGGTTGACTCCCAATCGTCCGACCTCCGCCAGGATCTCGCGCCGCGCCCCCTCTCCGACCGAAAGCATAGCGACCACCGCCGCCACGCCAAAGACGATCCCGAGCGCGGAGAGGGTCGACCTCAGCTTGTGAAGCGTGAGCCCTCGAACGGCAAGCTGGATCAGGCTCTTCGTCGTCATCGAGGCCTGCGACTCATTCTATTTCACCTCGCGACGAGTCCAGCGAATCCACAGGTCCATACCCTGAGGTCGATGCGCCATTTTTCTGCGGTCGTAAGCGGAAAGCCGTGGGTCATCGAACGCGGCGGTCGCTCTCGAGCCGTCCGTCCGAAATCGTGAGGACGCGGTCGGCCCTCTCGGCGATCGCTGGGTCGTGCGTCACGAGGACCAGCGTCCTTCCTTCGGCGGGAAGCTCAGCGAGAAGCTCCAGCACTTCCGCTCCCGTCCGCGAGTCCAGGTTCCCCGTGGGCTCGTCGGCGAGAAGGAGCTCCGGCCCGTTGACCAGAGCCCGGGCGAGCGCCGCTCGCTGCGCCTCACCGCCCGAGAGCTCTCCCGGCCTGTGGGTAGCGCGCTCCAGGATTCCGAGCCTATCGAGCAGGCCGTCCGTCCGCTCCCTCCACTCGACCTCTGGCCGGTCGCTGTAGATGAGCGCCGTCTCGACGTTCTCTCGCACCGTCATCTGCGGGATGAGATTGAACGACTGGAAGAGGAACCCGATCATTCGATTCCGCAGCCGGCTCTGCGCGCGATCGTCGAGAGCCCCGGCGTCTTTTCCGTCCAGAAGGATCTTGCCGCTGGTGGGAAAGTCGAGGCAACCGATGAGGTTCAGTAGCGTCGATTTCCCCGAGCCCGAACGCCCCATCACCGCGACAAAGCTCCCCCGGTCGATCCGGACGCTCACGGAATCGAGGGCCACGACCTCCTTGCCGGTCGAGCGATGGACCCGCCGGGCCGAGAGGGTCTCGACGAGAGGAGTCAAGGCTCCCGCGCGCTCGTCTCCTCGGAAGGCGACACCACGTCGAGAAACCCGGGGACGTTCTCGCCGCCGAGAGGCCGTCCCTCGTCCCCCGGGTCTCCCAGGAGCACGAGCTCTCCGGCGTCGACCCCGGTCCCGATGACGATGTGGTTCTCGTTACTCGCACCCACGAGCACCTCGCGCGGCTCGGGAGATCCTCCGTTCATCACGTAACAGTAGTGTTTTCCCCCGCGCTCGAAGACCGCCTCGAGCGGGACGTACACCGCGCTCGCGAGGCGCTCCACGAGAAGCTCCACTCGCGCCGACATGCCCGGCCGGAGCCTCTGGTCGGCCTCGTCCACCAGGATGGTCACGGTGAAGTGCTTTCCGGCCCGGAGGGCCTCGTCCTCCTGGGCCAGCGTTCCGATGTAGTCCACCTCTCCCCGGAGCTCGAGCTCGGGATAGGCATCGGCCGAAATCACCACCTGCTGGTTCTTCTCGACCTTGTAGATGTCCGTCTCCCGCACCTCTGTCTCGACCACCATTTTCGAGAGGTCGGGCAGCATGATGAGCGGCTGGTTCGGCCAGACTTGATCCCCCACCTGCACCTTGCGCTTCTCGCTACCGAAGAAGACGTCCTTGTAGATGACCAGGCCGGAGACGGTGGCGCGAATCTCGCACTGCTCCAGGTTCTGGCTCTGCGATTCCACCCGCGAGACGAGCTCCGCGTGCTTGCTCTCGGCGAGCTTGAGCGTCGCCTCCGCCTGCGAAATCCGGTAGGAGCTGGCGCGCACCGTCTGCCGGACGCTCTCCTTGCTGCTCGCGACCGCGGAGCGCGTCGCCTCCACTTCCGCCGGCCTCGTGTACTCCATGTAGGTGCGGTGCTTGATCCGGAGAAGCTCGAGGTCCTCTTTCGCCTTGTCGACCGCCTGCTGTGCCCTGTCGAGCTCGAGCTTGGTGATGAACCCCTCTTCGAGGAGAGGCTTCAGATCCTCGAAGCTCGACTCCGCCTTCTGGAGCTCGCGCTCGGCCTGGGAGAGCTGCGCCGCGGACTCCGCCTCCGCGAGCTTGCCTTTCCCTTCGATGACGCTCCGGAGCTCGAGCTCGGAGAGCCGGAGCTTGTCTTTCGACTCCGTCATCTCCTCCTGTCCCGCGATCGAAAGGAGCTTGAGCTCCTGTTCGGCCTTGACCAGCTCCGCTTCGGCCTGCGCGAGCTGCGCCTTCGAGCGCTCCAGCTCCTCCGCGAACGGCTCGCGATCGAACTTCACCAGCAGATCGCCCACCGCCACCTGGGTCCCCTCGGGCACGATTTCAAGAATCTTCGCTTGGCTCCCGGGAATGGAAGAGGAGTATGTCACCGACCGCAGCGCCTGAAGAGTTCCCGCCTCGACGATCTTGACCTCGAACGGGCCTTTCTGGGCGGCGGCGACGAGGCCGGGCGCCTCCGATCGAGAGACCAGGAAACTCCCCGCGAGAGCGACGAGTGCGAGCCCGGCCCCGGGAACGATCGCCCGCCGCGGATTATCGCGTATGCCTCTCAAGCCGGCCGCGAGATCGGCCCGGCGCAGCCGAAAGGCGGCGGCAGCCCCGCTCCTCAAGACGGCCAGGGCGCCGTCGAGAGCCGACTGGGTCCTCCCGGCGTTCTCGCTCATGGATGGTGCCTCGCGCCCGGAAGAAGGTTCCCCGGTTGGAACTCGGACTCGACGTCCAGAGTCCCCGTCACTCGCTTCAGCTCGATCTTGGCGACGTGGTAGTCCGACACCAGAGAGACGTAGTTGCTTCTAGCCTGGATGAGGTTGTTCTCGGCGTCGATGATGTCGAAGTTGCTCGCGAGCCCGCGCTGATACCTGAGCGTCGCGAGCCTTAGCTGCTTCTCCGCGAAATCGGTGTTGCGCTCCGAAAGAACGATGCTCTTGCCGATGCGCTCGACGTTTCGGGCCGCCGCCCGGACCTCGTTCGCGATGTTGTACTCGACGAGGCGCAGCTGACGGCGGCGGGCCCCGAGATCGATCTGCGTCATCGCGAACGACGCGTTCTCCGAGGTGCGATCGAGCGGATAGCTCGTGGTCAGAAACATGTTGAACGCGTTATCGACGAAATCGAAGCTCGAGGTGAACGAGTTTCCGAGACCCCTTCGGTCGTAGCGGAGGTTGAGATCGACCTGAGGGAGCAGGTTCTGACGGGAGACCGCGAGGGAGCGCTCGGCGTCGTGGATGCGGTCGTTCTCCTCGCGCATTTCGATTCGATTCTGGAGGGCGAGCGCGGTCTCGGCATCTACGTCCACTTCGACGGGCTGAAACTCGGGCTCCATCATCTCGAGGGCCACGACGTCGGTGGGAGCGAGGCCCAGGGTGAACTTGAACGAATCGAGCGCGAGCTCGAGCGCTTCCTTTCGGAATATGACCCCCTCGTCCGCCTGGGAGAGCTGGAGCTCGGCGCGAAAGACGTCGAGCTTCGAGGCAAGACCCACCTCGAGGCGCGCTTCCGAGGCGCGCAAGAGCTCCTTGTTGCGCTGGAGCGACTTTTCGGCGACGTCGACGAGCCCCGCCTGGCGTACGATGTTGTAGTAGTTCGCAACCACGTCGACCGCGAGCCGCTGCCGCGAGAGCTCCAGGTTCCGCTCCGAGCTCTGAAGGCTGCGCCGGGAGTTCTCGAGGTCGTACTCGGTCACCTTCTTGCCGAACCCGCGGAGGAGCGGCTGGGTCACGCGGAACGACGCCGCGCTCGCGTTGTAGTTCCCGAGATCGCTTCCCGCCCAAGCGCTCGTGAGGCCGCCAGTGATGGTCGTCCCGAACGGGAGAAGCTTCGAGATCTCGACTCCCACGCCCTGGTCCACGAGCGACGACTCCCCGAAGCCCCGTTCGTACGAAGGGGTCACTTTGAAGTTGAAGCGGGACTCGGCGAGGTTCTCTCCAATCATCGCCCCCTGGACGACGTCAACGCTCGACTGGAGGTTGAGGTTCTCGACGAGAGCGAGCTTCACCGCCTCTTCCAAGGTCAGAATCCTCGTGGGCGGTGCGCCATCTGGCCCATTCGGACCATCAGGAAAAGCGGGGGGCTGGCCAAGAGACAACATGGCCGCGACCCCGATGAAACCCCACATGAGAATCATCTTAGCGGGCGGTGCGGGAGAATGCTACGGCTCCAGGCGGTACTCGAAGCGGGCGCGTTCCAAGGCGCCGCCCGAGAACCTCAGGACCACGGAGTAAGCATCCCGCGCCACTTCCTGCCCAGAGACCGTTCGGAGGCTCCCGGGCACGAACCCTTTCGCGGAACTGAAGTCGAAACGCCAGAGAAAGGGGCCGGTCGCCGAGGTGGCCACCGCTTCGATCGAAACCCGGCCCCGGCGAGAGGCGAACTGGACCCGGGTCGGCGCGCCGGCGGACATGGCAAATCCGCGACCGCCGTCGATGACCACTTGCCCCTCGCTTCCCTCTCCTTGAAGCATCTCGCTCGCGAAGGAGCTCTCGATCAGACTCCGCTTCACGGTCAGCGGAGTGAAGCTCAGGATGTTCACTTGCTTGGTGATGGAGTTTTGATTGCCGGCTCGCCCAATGACGGTGAGCCGGGCGGTTACGAATCCGTCGAAATTGAAACAGGCCGTGCCCCAATCGTGCGTGACCACGAGCCCTTCCTTCTGCACCACGGGGCCGAAGTCTTTGTTGAGATCGAGCTCCCACAAGTAACGGACGATGTCTCCGCTGGAGGGGGAGCCGTTGAATTCCCCGACGCAGACATCAGGCTTGGCGTTTCGTGCCGTGAAGTCGGCGAAGACCGGCGACGGCGCCGGAGGCTCGGGGGGATCGGGGGGCGCCGCTGGAGCCTCGACCCGGATCTCTCGCGAGACGCTGTCTTCTTCGAGAGCCTGGCCGGACCCAGCACTCGCCTGGTTCCGGGCCACGGTAAGTGTGAGGGTGTAGGTGCCGGGACTGGGCCAGATGGCGGTGACGAACGCCTGACCGTCCTTGGTTCGCCCGTCCCCGAGGTCATAGTGGAACGTGAGGCCATCGCCGCCCTGGGAGCATCGGCCGTCGATTCTCAGGGATTGGTTCACTTCGATTCTTCCGCTAGCCGGATCGATCGTGAAGCAAGCGACCAAGCCGGAGGGCGCCGGCGGTATCGTGGTGGTCGCGGGGGCGGTCGTGGTCGAAGGCGGGGGCGGCCCCGCGACGAGGGGAGCGGTCGTGGTGGTGGAATTGCCGCCGGTCGCAAGGACGCCGAGGCCCGCCGCGGCTCCGCCGCCCGCGGCGATGCCAGCCACCGCCCCCGTCGAGAGTCCGCCCGTGCCCGCGGCTACGGTGCTCCCGGTCGAGGAGATGAACCCCGCGATCCCGACCGTCTTGAACCCGGGCGCCATGCCCGTGGTCCCGAGGGTCGAGCCCATAAAGATATTGGGGTTCTCTCCGGGAAACCAGGCCGCGCCCGGAAAGCGCCTGCGGCATTCGTCGGGGCTCGCGACGTTCGCGACGCGCTCTTCCGTTCGGACCGAGTTGAAATCCCGGCCGAGCGCCTCGACGTAGTAGTGAACCTCGGGACAGGCCTCTTCCGCCTGGGGAGCGATTCCGCGATAGGCGCCGCTTTCGACCGCCAGATCGACGAAGTAGTAGTCCGGGTAGAGGCTGCATCGAAAGTAGAGCCGGGAGCGGACGATGTCCTCCGGCGGCGTCACCAGGGCCCCGAGCAGCGGGAAGTCCGAATAGGACCAGCACTCGATGGCCGGATCCAGCGCGATCTCGGCGGCCGGCTGCGCCGCCGTCGCCTGAGCGGCAAAGCAAAGCCCGAAAAACATCGAGCCCAGCAAGAAGGACCTGAGATTCCCAGCACTTCCATGATTCATGGCATTCACCCCGGTAAAACGGTTTTCGGGCTTCACCAAATATAGGACGATAATACAACCAGAAACCTCCTCCGCTCTCGAAGGCGAGGCTCCTCTGTGCGCTCTGGGGTGCCGGTAGGGTGTCTCGATTCGCTCGGCCCTGTCAAGTATGTCCAGGTATGGCAAGTCAGCTTCCGGAGCCTGGCGGAGGTATCGGCGGCGGAGGCGCCGTCCGAGGAAGGAGCCGGTAGAGCACGTAGCGGTAGAACCCGGATGACTCCTCGAGAACCACCCGGGTCTTGAAGGTCGCCAGGACCTGCCGGCAGAATTCGTTCTGCACGGGGTCGTCCACGTTGCACCAGAAGTTGTAGTGAAAGTAGACCCCGCCGGGGAAGCGGTGGAAGAGCTCGTCAACCCGCGCCGGCTGGTAGGAGGCAATCGACGTCTGGGCGGCGCTTTTCCCCATCACGTGGATCATCCCCGGGTTGTGGCTGAGCACGATCCCGTCCTCCGGCACTTCGGCCACCATCCGCAGGACAGCCGCGTGATCCGCGCGGGAGGCCCAGGACTCCTTTCCGAGGGCGCGGGTAAAGGGGAGGTATGCGCTCGCCGCGTAGATCGCGAGGAGGTAAGGCGCGGCCGCGAGAGCCCGCGAGTCCGGCCGGAACCGCCGCGAAAGCTCGAAGAGCCATCCCAGACCCGCTCCCGCGAGCGCCGCGAGCGGCGTCGCGCTCATCAGAGAAAACCGCACGTCGGCTCCATAGCGATAACTTCCGGCGTAGAACGGGATGAAGATCCCGAAGAGGAGGAGAAACCAGACGAGGATCGAAAGGGACTCGCGCCTTCGCCCTGGACGCAGGAGCCCCAGGAGGGCGAGCGCGGTGAAGAGCCGGGGAAAGTCCTCTCCAGAGGCGTAGTACTGGACGTTCGGGCCCAGGTTCGCCTTCGCGTACTCGATCGAGAACTTGCCGCTTTCACTGCTTCCCCATCGCTCGTGCCGCATCGCCCAGGTGTGGGCGAGCTGAGGAAGGAGGAGCACCAGGGTCAAAAGCGCGGTCGCCCAGAGGGCCTGGCGTCTCAAGAGATCCCGCGCGAGCAAGAGCACGAACGCACCCGCGACCACGAGGACGAGCCCCGACTCCGGCCGGAACTGGCAGGCGAACGCGAGGGCCGAAGCCCCGAAGAGGCCGGTCCGCCATGAGGGACGGCGGCAGAACAGAACGAACGCGCCGATCGCGACGGCCGCGAATGAAGCCGATCCGGGCTCGGCGGCCACCGTCGCCCCCCAGAGGAGGTTCTGTGGAGTAAAGGTGTAGACCAGCGCCGCGCCGATGCCCGCCGATGCCCGCTCGAAGAGCATCGCCGAGAGCCAGAAAAGCGCCGCGGCTCCCAGGGCGAAAATGACGTGATTCAGCGCATGAGCCGCGCTCTCCCGGACTCCAGTGAGACGGAAGGCGAGCGACAGCAGAAACGGAAACGCGTTCGGCTCCTTGTTGTACTCGGACGCGTCGCACCGGAACCGTTCCGCTTCGATTACTCCCTCGTTGCACATCTGGGCCCGCCCCATCCACAGGATGTTCTGGGCCACGTTCTCGTAGATGTCCTCGTCGTAGTAGATGCGGTGCGTTTGGGGCGGGATGGCTCTCACCGCCGCGAGGGCCAGAAGGCCGGCCGCGAGAGGGTAGAAGAAGCTCTTCGACGGCAGGGAGTCTCGAATCTCGGAAAAGCTCAATCCCGCTCCCGCGATCAGAAGAAGGAAGGCGAGCTCGGCGGCTCTCGGGGACAAGAAGCGCAGAGTTTCCCGGACTCCCTCCGGAGTCGAGGACGTTAGCCACAGGCCGAGAGTCCCGAAGGCGACGACGAAGCCGAGAGCGATGCCCGCGGAAATCCTCCTCTTCACGACGAGGCTCCGGGGTGCGTGAGAACGAAATCACCCATCACCAGGACGTCCGCCCCCGAGCGAAGGAAGCAATCGATGGCCTGCGCCGGGCTCGCGACCATCGGTTCTCCATGAAGATTGAAGCTCGTGTTCAAAAGCGCCCCGACTCCGATCGCCGCCCGGGTATACACCAGGAGCCGATGGTAGATCCCATAGCTCTCGTCCACCATCTGCGGCCGGCAAGTGCCGTCCCGCCCGACGACGCCCTTGAGGAGCTCTCGTCCCTCGCTTTTCACTTCGTAGGCCATCGTCATGAACCGGTTCTTCGTCCCGCCCCCCTCGAGCAGGCGCTCGGCCTCCTCGTCGAGGATCGACGGGCAGAAGGGTTGATACCAGACGCGGCGCTTCAGCTTCAAGTTGAGCCGGTCCCGCAGGGACTCGCTGTCCGGCCGCGCGAGGATGCTCCGGCCACCGAGGGCCCGCGGACCGAATTCCATTCGTCCCTGAAACCAGAAGACCACCTCGCTTTTCGCGATGCGGCGAGCCGCCTCCGCAGCCGCGTCCTCGACCGCATCGTATCGAAGCCCGGAATCACGAAGCGCCGCCTCGACCTCCGCCGACCTCAGGCTCGGTCCGAGGCGAAGATCCCCGAGAGGATAGCTTTTGGCGCCGTTCCTCTCGACCGCCCGGGCAAGCGCGGCCCCGAGCGCGAGACCCCCGTCCCCCATGTGGGGGAAGACGAAGATCGCCTCGCACTCGGGAAGGGCGCGGAGCTTGCGGTTCACCTGGATGTTGCTCGCGACCCCGCCGGCGTAGGCGATCCGCCGCATCCCTGTCGTCCGGAACGCGTTTCTCACGAGCTCCACCACCTTCGTCTCGAGAGTCTCCTGCGCGAGGAAGGCGAACTGCTCCGACGGCATCATCGCGAGCTCTCTCGCGAGAAATCGGGACAGCCCCGAAGGCGAAAGAAGGCATTCGACCTTCAGGCCCTCGACTTCGAACAGGTCCATCAAAGGGTTTCGCCCGTCGGGGGGAGCGTAACCGAAGGACGCGAGCGCCATCACCTTGCCTTCGTCCTCGAGCTCCCGCATGTTGAGAAGACGGGTCACCATCTCGTAGAAGATGCCGAACGAGTCTCTCGCTCCGATCGCCGAGACCAGCGTGAGCTTGCCTGAGTCGAGAGTCGAGATCGTTCCCGAGAGCCCATCGCCGACTCCGTCGAGGGTGAGGACCAACGACCTGTCGAAGCCCGACGTGCAGGCGGCGGTCGCGGCGTGAGCCATGTGGTGGTGAGTCCAGTGAATCCGCGCTTTCTCGAGGCCGACCCGGGAGAGCTCTCTTCCGAGCGCCGCTTCGCTCAGGCGGCGCGTGAGGCCGTTCGGACGCCACGTGGTGAGCTCGTACTTGACCGTCCGCTTCCACGAATCGAATACCCCCGGGCGCACCTTGCGCCGCCTCAGGAGGTAGTAGCGCTCCTTGAGCGAGGGAAAGATACGGGTGAGAGTCTTCGCGGGATCGAACGTCGAGACCGCGATCTCGGAAACGTCTTTGGCCTCGAGGCCGGCCTCGGACAGACAAGCCTCGATGGCGCCCTTGGGGAAGCCGACCTCGAGCTTACGACGGGTGAAGCGCTCCTCGTTCGCGGCGCAGACGATGCGGCCTTCTGATTCATCCACCACCGCCGCCCCGGCGTCGTGGCCATCCCAGATACCCAGGATCGGCAAGGTGCGTCAGGCGTGGGTCCAGCCCAGGAAGCGCTTGAACGCGGAGGCGGCACGCCCGAGATTCCGCGGCGAAAGAAGCGACAGAGCGCTTATGGCAACTCTCGGCCTCGTGTAGAAATGGCGGTAGGCTGTCTGGCGGTAGGCCATGACTTCTTCCCGGGAGAGGCCAGGAAGCTCGAGAAGCGCCTCGTCCTGCCGATAGCGCGAGAAGTCGTTCTCCGAAAGCCATCCCTTCTCCCGCGCCTCCTCGTAGAGCCGGGAGCCGGGAAACGGAACGGCACAGTAAAACTGCTCGAAGTCCAGGGGGAGACGGTTCGCGAGCGCGAGCGTCTTTTCGAGACTCTCGCGGGTCTCGCCGGGAAGACCGAGGACGAAGTGGCCGGCGGCCTTGATCCCGGCGGCCTTCACCACCGCGACGGCGCGCTCCGACTCTTCCACCGTCGCACCCTTGCCCGCGGCATCGAGAAGAGCTTGATCGCCGCTTTCGATCCCGAAGGAGATCATCCAGCAGCCGGCGCGGCGCATGGCGCGGGCGAGCTCCTCGTCGATCGTGTCCACCCGGCTGTTCGAGGCCCAGGAGACACCGAGGGGTGTTATCGCTTCCATGAGAGACATCACGTAGCGCTTGTCGAGGGTGAAGGTGTCGGACCAGAAGAAGAGCTCCTTCACTCCGTGGACTTCGACGTTGCGCCGGATCTCGTCCCGGACCTTCTCGACGGAGCGCCTCCGGAGCTTCGCCCCGTAGTACGTCTGCGCCGTGCAATAGCTGCACGGGTACGGGCACCCGCGGTGGGGCGTCACCATGAGGAACCGGTCGCCTCGAAGAGGGAGCCGGTAGACGTCGAGGTCGAAGAGATGCCATGCCGGGTCGGGGAGCGAGTCGAGGTCCGAGAGGAAGGGACGGTCCGGGTTTCTTCGGATCTCACCGCCCTCACGGTAGGTCAACCCGGAGACGGACCCTGGGGCCTCGTTCTTCTCGAGCTTCGCTACCCACTCGGCGGCGGTCGCTTCGGGCTCGTTGCGAAATATCGCGTCGAGTCCCGGCGTGTCTTTGAGGCAGCGCTCATCGAGAGCGGTCACGTGGGTCCCGAAGACCGCCGTCGCGACTCCGGGCGCTACCGCCTTGATCTCGTTCGCCAGCGCGAGATCGTCGCCGATGGAGGGAGTCCCCGTGGACCAGATCACGGCATCCGGAGGCGCCTTCTCGATCTCCTGGAGGAGGCTCTTGCGCGCGTAGCCCGTCGCCGCGGCGTCTTTGGCCTCGACCTTTTGCCCGTCCCGCTCGAGGACCGCGCCGATAGTCGCGAGAGAGATGGGCGGCCAGAGAGTCGTCCAGACGCCGCCCTCCTGGGTACAGCGCCCTTCGCGGATGAACCCCTTCCCCTCAACCGTAGGCGGGTTCAACAAGAGGACTTTTATAGGCGGCATAGGCGATCGTTGACAGTATACCCCCGCGGCCGCTACAGCATCAGCTCGAGGAGCGAGAGGACGTAGCTCGGGCCGTCGCGCCAGACGGAGATATGAGAGGTTCCCGCCCGGCGTGGATACTCGTGCGTCGGCACTTCTGCCATTCTCAAGCCACGGCGAAGCGTCCTCACGATCATCTCCTGCTCGATCGTGGTGTGGCGCGAGCGGAGAGCCAGGCTTCGCAGCACCTCGGTCTTGATGGCGCGAAAGCCGTTCTGACTGTCCGAGAGGCGCACTCCGTACCGTTTGTTGATGCAGGCGGTGATGAACGAGCTTCCCGCGAGCCGGGCCCACTCGTCGAACCCGCCGTGGAGCTCGCTCGACCCGCCGAGGAGCCGCGAGCCGGAAACGTGATCCGCTCCGCTTTCGAAAAGCGGAGCGACGAGTCTCGGGATGTCGGCCGGATCGTGGGAGCCGTCGGCGTCCATGAGGACCGTCACCTCAGAGTGAAGGTGGGGAATGGCGGCGCGGATGGCGCGACCCTTGCCTCGGCCTGGGTCCTCGAGCACCCGCGCTCCGGCCGCTTTGGCTCGAGCTTGGGTGTCGTCGTAAGACCTCCCGTCCATCACCAGGACGTCGTCCGCATGGAGGCGCGCGCCTCGAACCACTTCAGCGATGGTCGCCGCCTCGTTCTTCGCCGGAATGAGGACGGTGATGCCTCTCTCGGGCACGGCTCGCGCGGCTTTACTTCTTCCCGAGGGGAACGAACCGGATGATTCCGCGCTCTTCGAACTCCTCGATCGCCGGTCCCTGCTTCTCGGACGTGGCGTTGACGACCAGTTTCCCGATCCTCTCGGGCTCCTCGTCGATGACGGGGAAGGCGCAGGGCGCGGTGGGCGAGAGCGAAACGGGATAGCTCCGGGTGCGGACGGACTGAAACTCGTCGTCCACCGCCCAGACGTAGTACTCGAGAGTAACGACGTTACTCTTCGCCACCGGGAGGGTCGCGCAGAACTGGATTCCATCAAACGCCATGTCGCTCCAGTAGAAGGCCTCCTGCTTCTCCGCGCGGAAGTAGGCCCGGACCCGCTTGACCTCGCCGTCGTCGAGGACGTAGGCGCAGACCCGGGTATTCTTGTCCGGCGACGAGCACTCGACGGGCTGATGGTCGATCGCCGGCTCCTCCGCAAGAGCCAAGGAGCAAAGGGCGGAGAGTGTGACCAGAAGACCCGCGGCCGCGACGATTCGTGTCATTGCCATCGGATGGTCTTCCTCAGCTTGGCGTCCCCGATGAGGGTGACGACGGCCTCGATGGTTCCCTGCTTTTGTTCCTCGCTCCAGGTGCCCCGGGTCTGAAAGATGACGCTGGTATCGCGCGGGTTGACCCGCTGTACCAGCGGAGTCAAAGCCTGCCCCTTCCCCGTGGTTCTCGAGCCGAACGTCGAGATGAGCTCGACCGACTTCACCCCGAGTGGCTTATTTCCCTGGTTGTGGATGCGAACCACGAGGTCATACGGATCGCCGAGCTGGACCGTCTCCGGCCGGATCTGGACGATGAGCTCTCCGGGATTATCCGGCGCCTTCGTCGCCTGCTGCACCTGGACCCCCCCGGACTCGAAACCCTTCGGACCCTCGGGTCCTCCCGGGGGAGGCACGTACTCTGTCCTGCCCTCTTCGATCCGGATCGCGCTCACGGAGGCCGCGGCCGCCGCTTTTTGCTGATCGATAGCGACCTGGGTGCTGTTGCGAAGGGTGACGAGCTGCACGTTGTTGGGATCGTGCTGCAGCGCCTTGTCGTACTCGGTCATGGCGGCCTCGTAGTTGCGGTTCTTCATGTGCTCCCCCGCCTGGGACACGTATCCGTCGATGACCGCCTGCCGCGCGCGGAGCTCTGCCGCCCGCGCCGTGTTCTGCCGAGCCTCTCCGATCTGCTGAGAAAGCTGCTGCCAGGCCGGGTTCGCGGGGTCGAGCTGCCGGCCCTCGCGAATGGACGCTTCGGCCTCGTCGAAGCTTCCCCGGCCCATCGCCATGGAAGCATCGACCGCGAGCTTCGACGCCCGCTCGCTTCGCGACGGCCCCGCGTTTCCCGGTGCGGTCGGCGGCGGGTTCTGCACCACTTGAGTAGTTTGTGCTTTCTGCTGCGCCTCCTCGATCTTCGCTTTGAGCGCCAGAGCCTCGGCGTTGCCGGGATCGGTGAGGAGGATCTGCTCGACGTCGTTTCCGGCCGCGGCCAGGAGCCCGCCGTCGATAGCCCGTCTCACCGTTGCCAGACGTTCTTCGATCGTCGGAGGCTGTGGCGTTGTGATGGTCGTGGTCGTGGTCGCGGCCACGTCCGGAGAATTCCTCAACTGAGTGAACCAGTAGATTCCCCCACCGATTCCAAGAAAGAGCGCGACCGCCACCACGTACTTCCACGCGGAGCTCGGCTCCTCGTACGGAATACCCACGGAGCCCGCTTGCGCGACACCCGTCTGGGCCCGCGGCAACATGCGAGTGGGCGAACCGGCGACCGTACGTCCGGCCACGGTGCGCCCGGGAGCCGTGCGCCCGGTGGCCGTCTTCCCCGTCGACGTGGTGGGGTAAGCGGTCCCGGGACGATGAGTTCGGGACCCGCCACTCTGACTCGTCCCGCCCAGAACTCGGCCGGTGCTCGAGGTCCTCTTTCGCCCGCTGCCATCCGACCCGGTCTCCTCGCCCGGGCCTCCCGTCGTCGCGGGGTCGAACAGGGTCTCGAAAACCGTATCCTCGTTGAGGACGTCCCGGTACAGGGTCACGAGGTCGCGGATGTCGTCCGCGAGATCGTCGGCGCCGGCATAGCGCTCGTCGACGTTTTTGGAGAGCGCCTTGTCGACGATGGCCTGGAGCTCCGGCATCGAGTTTCCGTCGGGAAGCATGAGCTCGGGCGGCTCCTGGTTCAGGACCTTGAAGAAGACCGCCTGGATGTTCTCCCCGGCGAACGGCTTCTTGTTGGTCAGGAGGCGATAGAGGATGACGCCGGCGCTGAAGATATCGGACCGGCCATCGACCTTCTGTCCCCGAATCTGCTCCGGCGACATGTAGTCGGCGGTCCCGAGGACCGCGCCCGTCTGGGTATGCGACGAAGCCGCCCAATGGGCGACGCCGAAGTCCATGATCTTCGCCTCACCGGTGTCGGTGATGAAGATGTTCGCGGGCTTGATGTCGCGATGGACGATCCCGTTCTTGTGGGCGTGCGCGAGCCCGCGGCAGGTCTGCGCCACGACGTCCAGCTTCTCCCGGAACGTCAGCGGATCGCGGCGAATCCGGTGCTCCAGGTCCCCGCTTCCCTTCAGGTACTCCATCGCGATGTACGGCGCCCCTTCGGCATCGTAGCCGAGGTCGTACACGGCGACGATGTTCGGATGCTGCAGCTTGGCGACGGATTTGGCTTCTTTCTCGAACCGCCCTTTGAGCTCGCTGTCCGAGACGATGGCGCTCGCCATCACCTTGAGCGCGACCTTGCGCTCGAGGCTGGGATCGAAGCCCAGGTAGACGACGCCCATGGCTCCTTTTCCGATCTCTTCCAGGACCTGGTACTTGCCGAGCGTCTTTATTGGAGTCTCAGACATGGGTAAAATCCGTGGTGTTCTCAGTCTATCAAACCGGTCGGGACCGGTCACCCGGTCCGCGGGGCGGAACACCCTGGTTTTACCTATTCTCCCACGGAAACATTTGGAACGGCAACGAAAGATGGCATATCCTCAACCCTTGGCTTCCATTGCAGGTTTTGGCCTTTGAGCCGTTGAGCCTTTCAGGTTGAGCGAAAGCAAAGCATTCCGCGTCGATGCCCTGGCCGAGCGCCTCGGCGGGAGCCTGGTCGGCGACGGTTCCGCTCTCGTCTCGGGGATTCAGTCGCTCAGAGGCGCGGGTCCCGCCGATTTGAGCTTCTACGCCGACCCGCGCTACCGCCGCGAGCTCTCGTCGACGAAAGCGGGAGCCCTCGTGACCCGCGAGCGGCTGGCCGACGTCACGGTCCCGCAGATCGTCCACCCCGATCCGTTCCTCGCTCTCGCGGCCCTCGTGGATCTCTTTCATCCGCGCCCGGCACACTCACCGGGAATCAGCGAGAGGGCCTTCGTGGCTCCCACGGCGCGAATCGCGGCGGAGGTCACGGTGTATCCGTTCGCCTGCATCGGAGAGGGAGCCGAGGTCGGGGCGAGGACCGTCCTCCATCCGGGTGTCTTCGTCGGTGCCGGAGCGTCGGTCGGGGAAGATTCCCTGCTTTGGCCCAACGTGGTAATCCGCGAAGGCTGCCGGATCGGGAGTAGAGTCGTGATCCACGCGGGCGCGGTCCTGGGGGCGGACGGCTTTGGCTTCGCGCGACGGGACGGCAAGTTCGTGAAGATCCGCCACGTCGGCATCGTCGTCGTCGAGGACGACGTCGAGATCGGCGCCAACGCGGCGATCGATCGAGGCACCCTCGGCCGAACGCTCATCCGGCGGGGCGTGAAGATCGACAACCTGGTGCACATCGCGCACAACGTGGAGGTGGGAGAGGACTCGGCGATGGCGGCGCAGGTCGGAATCTCCGGGAGCACCGTCATCGGAAAGCGGGTCCTCATGGGAGGACAGGTCGGTCTCGTCGATCACCTCACGGTCGGCGACGAAGCGGTGCTCATCGCACAGGCCGGAGTCATCGGAGACGTTGCCGGAGGAGCGACGCTTTCGGGTTATCCCGCGAGGCCCCACCGGGAGGTCCTCAAGAACGTGGCCGAGCTTCGTGGGCTCGATCGCTTGAAGGAAAGACTGCGGCGTCTCGAGGAGGAAGTGCGCGAGCTCCGTGAGATCTCGGGCGGCTTCTTGTCCTTACCGGGGAAGAGCAAGGAGCCATGATCGCCGTCGACCGCGCTCTCGAGATCGTGCTCTCCCGCGCTCGGCCGCTTCCGGCGGAGGAGATCGATTTCACCGACGCTCCCGGCCGGATTCTCCGCGAAGACGCCACCGCCGACACGGATCTCCCGCCCTTTCGGCGATCGGCCGTCGACGGTTTCGCGGTGCGCGCCAGAGACACCGCGTCCGTTCCCGCGCGGCTGAAGCTCGTGGGGAGCGTACCCGCGGGCACGATGCCCGACTTTCGGATCGGTCCCGGCGAGACCGCCTCGATCATGACCGGCGCTCCCGTTCCCGAGGGTGCGGATGCGGTGCAGATGGTGGAGGAGTCGCGCGAAGGTCCGGACGGCGTCGTACTCCTTTCAAGCGTCACCCCGGGCCAAAACGTCGCGCCCCAGGGCGCTGAGGTCCGGCGAGGCGAGGTGGTTCTGAGGAGCGGGACCAGGCTCGATGCCGCGGCGGTCGCCGTCGCGGCCACCGTGGGAAAGACTCGGCTTCTGGTCGGAAGACGCCCGACGGTCTCGGTCGCCGCGACCGGCGACGAGCTCGTTCATCCCTCGAAGACGCCCGGGCCAGGACAGATAAGAAACAGCAACGGCTTTTCCCTCGTGGCGCAGTGCCGGTCGGCCGGCATCGACGCCTGTTACCTCGGTTGTGCCGAAGACTCCGAGGCGTCGCTCCGCGGGTTCATCGGGCGAGGCCTCGAGACCGACGTGCTGCTCCTCTCCGGCGGCGTCTCGATGGGGCGCTACGACCTGGTGGAGAAGGTTCTCTCGGAGCTCGGCGTCGAGATCCTCGTCGACGCCGTCGCCCTCAAGCCAGGGAAGCCTTTGGTTTTCGGGGTGGGAGATGATGGTAAGCTAGTCTTCGGACTCCCAGGCAATCCGGTTTCCACAATGGTCACGTTCGAGCTCTTCGTGCGCACGGCGCTCGCTCGCCTCGAGGGCGCGGCAAACCCCGTGCGCGAGGTTCTGCAAGCGCGGCTCCTCGACAGCCTCTCGAACCGCGGGCCGCGCCGCGCCTACCTTCCCGGTTGGCTGCGGGCGGGCGATGACGGAGAGCTCGTGGCGGAGCCGATCCCGACGAAGGGGTCGGCGGACATCGTCGCGTTCTCGAAAGCGAACGCGCTTCTGATCGTTCCCGAGGACCAGGATCACCTCGAGTCCGGGGACCCGGTATCGGTATATCCGCTCGACAGCTTTCTTCACAAAGAGGATCGATGGCTCGCCGCGAAAAACCCCGCCTGAGCCACGTCGGGAGAGACGGGTCCGCCCGCATGGTGGACGTTTCGGAGAAGCCCCCGTCCCATCGCGAGGCCATCGCCCGCGGCAGCATCCGGATCTCGAAAGAAGCAATGAAGCTCGTGCGCGAGGGACGCTCGAAGAAGGGCAACGTCGTCGAGACCGCGCGGCTCGCGGGCATTCTCGCGGCGAAGCGAACCTCGGACCTCGTCCCTCTCTGCCACCCGCTCGCCCTCGACCATATCGACGTCGCGCTCTCGGAGTCTGAGAGCGGATTCGATATCGAAGCCAGGGTTCGATCCCGGGGTCCGACGGGAGTCGAGATGGAAGCGCTGACCGCGGTCTCGGTCTGCGCCCTTACCGTTTATGACATGGTGAAAGCGGCCGATAAGACGATGGTCATCGAGAACATCCGGGTCATGGAAAAGAAAGGTGGCCGCTCCGGCCGCTACCTGCGGCGCGAATAGCAGGGGGCCCGGAGGGCCCCATCCTCCCCGAGCGAGGAGCGAGGGGAGCGAACGAGCGAAGAGCGAGTGAGCATTAAGGATGGCTGACAAGAAACTGCCGCGACGACCGGGTGGTCCAAAGACTCTCCCTCCTCCGCCGCGCTCTCCGTCCAAGGCGCCGAAGCGCCCGGGAGGGTCCGGCGCGAACGCGCTTCCTCCGAGACCGGCGAGACCAGCGATGCGGAGCGGGTCGGGCGGTCCACCGTCGGCCCGCCGCGTGCGCAAGTCTTCAGGTTCGGGGAGGAGTTGGCTCAAGCTCTTGTTTCTCGCCGTGCTGCTTTTGGTGATCGTAGCCGGCGGAGCCGGCGGTTTCGTGTTCTATCAGCTCCGCGGCTCGCTTCCTCAAGTCGAGGGCACGTCGAAACTCCAGGGGCTTACGACAGAGGTCGAGGTCCTTCGCGACAAGAGCGGGGTTCCCCACTTGTTCGGCGCAGACATAAGAGATCTCGCGCGCGCGATGGGCTACACCCACGCTCAGGATCGTTTCTTTCAGATGGAGCTCTCGCGCCGGCTGGGCGCAGGAAAGCTGGCGGAGATCTTAGGCGCTTCGGCACTTGCGAGCGATCGCGCGGCCCGGCGCATGGGCCTTCTGTCCGCCGCGCGGATGGAGCTCGAGAGAATGGCACCCGAAGCCCGCGAAGTGCTCGAGGCCTATGCCTCCGGAGTGAACGCGTATCTCACCGCTCACGCCGATCGGATGCCTCCCGAGCTCCGGCTTCTCAGGCTCACGCCCTCCCCATGGGAGGCCGCGGACAGCCTTACGATCGGAAAGTGGATGTCGTACCTCCTCTCCTATAACGGCCGGGTGGAAATGCTCCGCGGAAATCTGGCCGCGGTCGCCGGACTCGAAGACGCGTACCGCCTCACCGGGCTCGTCCCTCCGCCCGTGGCCCTCCCGATCTCGAATCTCGGCGGGGCCAAAGCCCGCATCGCGGATCTCGAGGGGACGAGCCCCGAGCTCCTCGGCGCCTTTCCGGGAGCGAGCAATGCATGGGTGGTCGGAGGCGAAAAGTCGGCCACCGGGCGTCCACTTCTCGCCTCGGATCCTCATCTCGGCCTGACGATTCCCTCCACGTGGTACCAGATCCATTTGTCCGGCGGAGGTTACGACGTTTCGGGCGCGAGTCTTCCCGGAATGCCGATGATCTTGATCGGACAGAACCGGCGCATCGCCTGGGGGATCACCGCTCTGCTTGCCGACGTCCAGGATCTGTACCTCGAGACTCCGAACCCCGGCAATCCACGCCAGTACGCGGCACCCGAAGGCTTCCGCGATCTCGAGGTCGTCGTCGAGACGATCCCGGTGAAGGACGGAAGCGCCGCAACGGAAGAGGTTCGGGTCTCCCGTCACGGAGTCATCGTGGGAGAGACCAAGGCAGGCCTTCTTCTCGCGCAGAGGTGGGACGCCCTCTGGTCGGGTGACCACTTCCAGGCACTCCTTTTGCTGAATCGCGCCGGATCGTGGGAGGAGTTCACGTCTTCGCTCCGAACCTGGGCGAGCCCGCCGCTCGCGTTTCTCTACGCCGACGTCGAGGGGAACATCGGGTTCTTCCCCGCGGGGGAGATTCCGGTGCGCACCGCCCACGACGGAACGCTCCCGGTCGACGGGGCCACGGACGCGTACGAGTGGCAGGGAAGCATCCCGCACGAGCTCAAGCCTATGATCTTCAATCCCGAGGACGGGATCCTCGTGAGCGCCAATCACTCGATGCTTCCGCCCGAAACACCCTACCCTCTCGGAGCCGACACCCTCGCCCCCTATCGAGCCGATCGAATCCGGGATTTGCTCCGGACGACTCCCAAGTCGACGCTCGACGACTTCGCGCGCATCCAAGGGGATCGGTACGACGCGTCGACGGAGGCGGTTCTGCGCATCGCCGTCAGTCTCAAGCCAAAGGAGGGCAAGGGCGTCGAGGCCATCGAGAAGCTTCGCGGCTGGAACGGGCAGATGACGGACGGTCCTGCGCCGGCCATTTATCAAGCCCTCTACCGGAGACTCATCGAGAACACGTTCAAAGACGAGATCGGCGACGAGCTCTTCCCGTCGTATCTCGACTTCCTCGAGCTGGGCCATTCGGGCGGGCTCTACGCGGTCGTCGACGACGAGGCATCGCCCTACTGGGACGACCGAGGGACTCCCGACGTCGAGACCCGCGAGCGAATCTTCCTCGAGAGCCTCGAAGCAGCAGTCGAGCTCCTCTCGGTCCGTCAAGGGGACGACATGAACGCATGGGATTGGCGGAGGCTGCACGAGATCCGCTTCGAGCATCCGATGGGAGCGGAGGAACCCCTCCTGTGGCAGCTCTTCAGCCGCGGACCGGTCCCGTTCGGCGGGTCGACCTATACCGTCGCCAACGCGGTGGTCTCGCTGCGGGAGCCATTCGAAACACCCCTCGGCACCTCGTTTCGCTTCCTCGCGGATCTCTCCAACCCCGACCTCTCGCGCTCCATCGTCCCCACCGGCGCCTCGGGCCATCCGTTGAGCCCGCACTACTTCGACCAGAACCCCGGCTGGCTCGAAGGACGAAGCCACGCGATCCCGTTCGAGCGCGCCTCGATCGAGGGCGCCCTCGAGTCCAAGCTGATCCTGCAGCCATAAAATTTTCAACGCAAAGGCGCAAAGACGCAAAGAAGAAAATCCAATACAAGGGGGATAAGGGGGATAGGAGGAGATAGGGAGACAGGGAGATAAATATAAATTGGTCAATAGTTCCTGATTCATCCCCCATCTCCCACGGCCATCCCCTGGCCCCGCTTGGCGAAGCCCTGAAGGCCCAGGGGCTCCCCGACGGCCGGACGGTCGCCCGCATGATGAACGTAGGCCGCGTCCGCTACGCCGGGCTTACCCGCTATCGCAGCGTGAGTGCGGGGTCGCCGATGAGGTGATAGATGGTGAGAAGCTCCGGGAAGGCGCCGGTCTCGGTGTAGGCTTCCTGGGCGCCGAGGATCGCGTCGCCCAGGCGCTTGTGGCCTCCATGGACGAGCTCTTCGAGAAGTGCCCCGTGGTAGAGGTTGGCAGGGCCGTTGAGGCTCAAACCGCTGGGGGAGAAGGCGGCGACGGCACCCTTGGCCTCAGCCTTGACGAGGGCTTCGGCGAGCGAGTCGAAGTAGGGAAAGTGGAAGTACCCGTTCAGGCAGTTCATCGTGAGCAGGAGCGGCTGCTGGGGCTGAGGCACGAGCGCGGCGATATCGCCGGTGTTGAAGAAGTTCTCATCCGCCCACAGGTGAATGCCGCCGTGACCGATGTAGCTTACGAGCGAGGCGCCTTCGTCGAAGCTTCGCTGGATCGCACTGCGCGTGGCGCCAGCCCCGAGCCGGCTCAGGTAAATCTTCGTGGGATTCCTCGTCGCCAAGATGCCTGACGCCAGTCGATCGGCGTCGGCTTCGAAGTCGCCTGCTTCATCGGCATTGTCGGCGACAAGCACCACCAAGGCGTCAAAGTTGGTATCGGCCATCTCATAGGCAAGGATCTTCTCGACCATCGTGCGAACTTCACTGATGGTCGCCGCCGGCAGGCGTCCGATGGCGAGGTCCGGAAGAAGGTCGTCACCGTTCACCATCGCGTAGCTCGGGTCCGACGCCGTCCACAAATAACTCGTCCTCACCATTCGTGGTGGGACGCGATTCACAACTCCCGTCTGCAGGTAGTCCTTGAAGTCGTAATTCGCGTCTCCCAAAAGCAGCACGTAGCGTGGCGCGGGTTGCCGCCACTGGTGATAGGCGTAGCTAAGAAAGTCCTTCACCGCCTCGGGGCTCGACTCTCCGAAACCGAACTCTGAGTAGATCTCCTCGATCGAAATAGCCTCGACCCTGAGCCCCTGGCCCCGTCTCCGCTCGAGCAACGATGTCGCCGCGTCCAGGAAGTTCTTGGGACCGATGGCCAGATAATCGGCGCGATTTCGTGTGTCCTTCAGGCGGCTCACCCTGGGTATCGAAACCGTTGGGTGATACGCGGCTTGGGCGCTTACGGCGAGATAACGGTGAGCGGGTTCGACGCGAAAACTCAGGCGCCCGTCGGCGCCGAGAAGCGCGCCGGTCAGCCAGATCGGCCGTGCCTCGCTCGTATCCAGAACGTGGGTTCCGGGCCCGAGCTCCGGGAGCTCTGCGGTGCCCGATTGGCTCCATCGGCCTTCGAGCCGACCGCCGGCCGGGAGCGCGGCCCGCGGATACTCCACGGCGAATTTGTCGAGCATCACCATCGAGTAGGAAGCCTCGGTGTCGCCGACACTTTCGAGCTCGAGGACATTGTTACCGTCTCGAAGGAGGCCCGGAGCCAGGTCGCTTTCGACGTGTTGGGCCTGCTTGCCGTCCCAGCGCAGCTCATGGACCAGGCTTCCATTCACGTACACCCTTACGTGGTGATCGGGATCGGCGGGGAAATCACTCGTTCCCTGGAGCCAGACGCTCAGTTTCGCAGCATCTGGGCTCGGTGCCAGAGCGGACACGTAGAAGGAGTAGCTTTTGACCTCGGGCGCGAACAGCGATTCCCACAGCCATACGTCCGGCGCGTCGACGAGCGCGGCCTGGTAGTAGCGGTTTTCCTCCCACTCTGCCTGATGCCAGTAGAAGGGTTGCGGCTCTCCCGAAGGAGCTGCGGAGAGGCTGGTCATCGCCTCTCCCGGACGGCCCACTTCGAGCTCGTATACCGCTTCTTCGCCATGAGGGTTCGCCGCCGCGCCTTCGCTCATGAAGTAGAGCACCGAACCCGGCGCGAAACGCTCCCCCTTTGGCTCCAAGTGGTACGGGACCGCTTCGCCGTGACGACTCAGCCGCAAGTCCCGCGCGGGCACGCCGCGGCGACCTCGCACGACCTCTTCATAGCGCACGCTGTAAAGGCCTCTCTTCTTCGCTCCGAGACGCGCGGCCACATTGCGCCGTTCGTGGCTCGGTTCTGTTCTGTAACTACGGCCCCGTCCAGGTCTGGTTACAGATTCCGATGGCTCGCGCTCGAGGAAAGACAGACGGACGACCAGACGGCGCGCGAGCACGAGCTGACCTGTCGCACGATCCCATCGAAGGGGAGAAAGCTCCACCAGCGCTTTCTTGAGGTCCCCTTGGAAGCCCACGCTCACGACACTCGCAGCCTCCGACGGATACAGCGCCTCTTCTCGGAGCGTTCTTGCCGCCCTCGCGCCTGGCTTCCGGCGCGCACGGACCGAGCCCTCTGCGGAAGCCTCGAGCTCGTAAAGCGCGGCATCCGAAGGTCGCAGGCCCGAGAATGCCTCGACTTCTTGTGCGCTCACCGACAGCAGCTCGACCTTTCGGCCGGCGACGGCGTCCACCCAGGCACGCTTCACCGGAATCTCCAGCCGGATATCCTCGGTGCGAGTTTCGAAGCTTTCGATTTGCAGGCGGACGGAGCCGTCCTTCTGGACTTCCGCAAAGAAGCCCTCCGTCGAAAGCTCCAGCGTCACCCCGAACCGCCCCCGGCTCGTGATTCGGAGAGAGTTGGCCGAAGGGTCTCCATACGTGATGAGTGAAGTCCCGTCGTCGTCCGGCGGACCACCGCTCGCTGAAGCTCCCGCTCGAGGCGTCGCTGAGACCGGACCGTGACCCTTCGTCCTTCCGCTGGTCTCGATGTCCTCCAGCTTGTAGTAGTACGTGACACCGTTCACGAGTCCCGTATCCACGTAGCTGTACTTTGCCCCGCTGGGCGAAGAGCCCAGCCCGGGAATTGCGGCCGCCGTAATCCGCTCGTAAGGGCCATCTGCCGTCGTCGAGCGGTACAGGTGGAACCCCAGGTTGTCCAATTCGGACGCTGTCTCCCAACTCAGATGAACCTCTCGGTCGTAACCGGACCCGGCGAGGGAGATGAGCTTTACCGCGGTCGCCGCGCCGAACTCGTCCGCCCCGATGTCCCACTGCCCCGTGGGTCGCAATGCTTGGTCGATGTCGCAGCAAAAAGTCCCGGAAAGGTCGGTAGCCGCGTCGATCGCCGTGGAGGTCCCGGCCAGGTGGAAGTCCGAACCCACGATCGCAAACTGAATGAGTGGGTTCTCCGACCCCAGGCAGGTTCCGCAAGATGCCGTGCCGTCGTCCGACATGTTGTACGACTGCGTTCCGGAGGGGATGTTGAAGTCCGAAACGCCGTTTCCCATCGAGATGGTGTTCGTCACGGAGATTGGCGTTCCGTTCTTCTCGCCGATACCGTTCTCGGCCATGTTGTAGATCGTGCAGTTCTGGACGATCAAAGTGTCGTCGGCGTCGTCACCTTCGATCCCCGCGGCGTCTCCGTTGTAGATGATGCTGTTTCGCACCGTGAAGCCATTGACCTGCGCCTGTCTCATGGAGATGCCTTCGGTGTTGCTCAAGGCGTCGAAGAAATCGCGCACCAGCATGAACTGGATGAGGACGTTGGTGGCGGCGTTGACCCGAATGCCCGGACGGCCGGTAGGCCCGTGATGGTTCTTGAGGTCGAACCATTGGATGAGGGTGTAGTCATCCAGCACCTCGATGCCCATTCGGTCGGCAACCTGACCGTCGAGAACGACGCCCGTTCCTGCGGTCCCGTTGTGTCGCTGGCCGGGAGCGACGGTCAAGTGCATGAAGTGCGAGGAGTCCGTCGTGGAACCGTCGATAGTGAGCGTCTCGGCAAACGGACCGTCCTTGTAGGCGACGCCCACTTCCATAAGGTTTAGGCCCACCAGGTTTCCATTGCGGGCATCCTCCCAGGCTTGGAGCGTGTTGAACGCCCGCGTGACGGTGAAGGTTGCGGTAGGCGGGGTGTGGTTCACCGTGGCCGCGGTTTGGAGAGTGACCTGGGTAGGAGAGTCATAGGACGCGATGAACAACGTCTCGCCTTGGATGACGAGCACGTCCCCCATACCCACCGCGCCTACCGCTGTCTGCGCAGGCAGGGGAGAGGTAAAGGTCACCGTGGTGGAGGCTATCGGCACCGACGCCATTCCGGTGGCGTGAAGGTTTCCCGCGTTCGTGCCAATGGAGCGAATCACGGTCGCGGCGGCAGCCGAGCCGGCATAGAACATCGCGGTCACAAGAAGGGCGGTGCGAAGAGCTTGCGGCAGACGGTAAATGCTTTCCATTGGTCGAAGCTCGTTCATTCCCGCAGGAGAGTCTCCAAGGATGGCCGGGAGGGCACCGGCCCGAAGGACAGGGGGGTTCCTCAAAGGATGCCGTACCCGCCTCTACACCCAGGAGGTGAGTGCAAATGATGTGCCAGCATCGTTGAACTTATTCGGAGTGAAATCAAAGAGTTATCGTCTGCGGGTCAGAATCTCCTCCGCTTCCGTGGGTGATTACCAACGGATCTATGGGGAATGCCCGCAACGTGGACGGTCAAGTGTGCGTGCGCGAAAGCGACGGGCAGATCGTGGAGGAGCGGCCTTTTTTTCTTTGCGTCCTTGCGTCTTGCGTTTCTTTCCCGGGTTTTCGAAGGTCGAGCGCAGGCCGGCCGAAACCTCCCGGCGGCGTTCGCGAGTTTGCGTTTATAATCCGCGTCTTGAGCCATGACAGGCGAATACCCCCTCTGCCCCGCCTGCGAGAGCGAGATCGAGCTCGACGAGCTCGACGTCGATCGGGGCCAGAAGATCGGCTGCCCGGAGTGCGGCGTCACCCTTCAGGTGCTCGCGATTTCTCCCATCGAGCTCGACATCGCCGACGAAGAAATCTCCGAGTGGAAGGACTCCTGAGATGACGAGCCTTCTGGAGAAAACCGCGGCGGAGAAGGAAACAAAGCTCCTTGGGATCCTCGCCTCGATGGAGTCGGCGATCGTCGCATTCAGCGGCGGCGTCGATAGCGCCTATCTCGCGGTCGTGGCGCAGCAGGCGCTCGGCGAGCGATCGCTCGCCGTCACCGGGGAGAGCCCGAGCTATCCCGAGCACCAGCGCCGGATGGCCCTCGAGGTGGTCGAGAAATTCCGCCTCGCGCACCGCTTCGTGCGCACCGAGGAGATCGACAATCCCGAGTATCTAAAAAACCATCCCGACCGGTGCTTCCACTGCAAGAACGAGCTCTACACAAGGCTCAAAGCGGTCTCCGCCGATTTTGGCTTCCGGTTCATCCTCGACGGCGCCAACGCCGACGATCGGATGGACTACCGCCCCGGACGGCGCGCGGCCAAGCTCATGGGAGTTCGGAGCCCTCTGGAAGAAGCGGAGCTCACCAAGGCGGAGATCCGCCTCCTGTCGGAAAAGCGAAGCCTTCCGACGGCGAGCGAGCCGGCGTCCGCCTGCCTCGCTTCGAGAGTTCCCTACGAGTCTCCCATCACGATCCAAAAGCTCGGCCAGGTGGAGAAGGGCGAAGAGGCGCTCCGGCGCCTCGGCTTCCGCCAGATGCGGGTGCGCCATCACGACTCGCTCGCCCGTCTCGAGTTCGCGCCCGAAGAGCTCTCCCGCGCTCTCGCGCCGGAAATGCGCTGTCTCCTCGTCGCGGAGATCAAGAAGCTCGGGTACAGCTACGTCACCATCGATCTCGAGGGATATCGCACGGGGAGCCTGAACGAGGTGCTGAAATGGCCATCGAGATCCGAATCGAGAGCGCCTGGGATACCGACGACGGAGAAGGGCGGCGGGTCGAAGTAAGCGTCGCCGAGCGAGAGCGGCCCTCGGAGGACCCTCTCGAGGGAACTCGCTACTTCGCCTCGGGTGACGTCGAAGCGCTCAAGCGGTATCTCTCTGAGCTCCTCGACCGCAAGTCGTCGCTCTTCGCGGGCCCTCGCCGCCGCGAGTGCGGAAGGTGCGGCAAAGTCGTGGACTCCGAGGACGACGCTCCGGGGTTCGTCTGCGAGGGGTGTAGGCGGTAGACTATAAGGGAACAGTAGTCAGTGCTATGAACGTTTTCGTTATCTCGCTCGTCCTCGGTCTTCTCCAGGACCCCTTGCCTTCGTCCGGCTCGACCGAGGAAACCCTGATCGACATCGACGTCCGTGAGGCCGACGTCCGGGACGTCCTGAGGCTCCTCGCGGAGGTCGGCGGTTTCAACCTCGCGGCCGACCCCGGCGTCTCGTGCAAGGCCACATTGAAGCTGAAGCAGGTTCCGTGGCCCCAAGTGCTGGACCTGGTGTTGCGCACTTGCGGCCTCGAACAGGAACGACTCGGAGAGAACCTCGTGCGCGTCGCTTCCGCCGAGGAGATTCGGAAAGAGTACGAGGCGCTTCGGAAATACCAGGAAGAGAAGGCGCTCGCCGGCCCCCTCGAGACGCGCTACGTGCGGCTCGCCTACGGGAAAGCGCGCGACCTCGCGCCCATTCTGTCGAAGTTCCTGTCACCCCGGGGGTCGGTAGTCTTCGACGAGCGAACGAACACGCTGATCGTTACTGATATCCGTCGCTAATGCGCCGCAGGAGGGCGGGGTCGACCGAGGCACGGGAGCTTTGGCTAACGCGCTCTCGCTACTTCTCGTCGTCGTCGTCGCCGGCGATGCTCTTGATCGACTTCTTGAAATTCCGGATTCCTTCGCCCAGGCCGGCCCCGAGTTGCGGGAGCTTGTTGGCCCCGAAAATCAGGAACACGATGGCGAGGATGATCAGGAGCTCGGGAAGTCCCACGGGCCCGATGAGAAGCGGGTGAATCGACATTGGAATCTCCTGCCTTTCGACTGGCGTACTATACCACGCGATGGCGCTCTCCGACGACTTGCTCGCCGACCCCGCCAGGATGACTCGCCTGAGGAACCTTCTTGCGGCTCTCGCGAGAAAGAGCGGCGCGGGCACGGCGTTTCTCGTCGATGAGGGAGGCACTCCGTTCGCGACCATCGGCCACGTGGAGTTCCGTCTCCCCCATCCACTCGCGGGTCTCGTCGAGGACGGCGAAGGCGACGCGATTCTCGGGGCGCTCGTGGGCGAGCCTCCGACCGAACGAGCCTCGGGGCTGGTCGTCGAGCGCCTGAGCGCTCGCGCCCTCCTGGTCCTCGTCCTCCCGCGCCCTCCGGACCCGCGCCGGCGCCTCTCGATCCGATCGAGCGCCCGAGAGCTCGCAGAACTCCTCTGATTGTCTTTGATCGCCCTCGGTCGCCGCTTTAGGATGGCGGTGTCGCGATGCTGAAATCCGCGGTCACCGTCGTCGAGCGGAGAGAGCTCATTCGACGGCCCATCGGCGACGTCTTCGCGTTTCTCGACCGGCCGTCCAATCTGAAGCGGATCTTCCCGCCGAGCCTCGCGGTCTCGCTTGAGCGGCACCCCGACGATCTCCGGCCGGGGACGCTCTTCCGCTATCGCCTCCGCCGCTGGCCTCTCGACTTCGAATGGGACGTGGTGGTCTCGGACTATCGCCCTCCCGCGCGCTTCACGAACGTGAAGGCCAAGGGATACTTTCCGCGCTGGGCGATGGAGCACGAGATCCTCGCCCGCGAGCCGGATTCTGAGCTCCGGATGTGCCTTTCGTACGAGGTCCCCGCGGGGCTCTACGCCGCCTTCACCCACAGCTACGTGATTCGGGAGGCGATGGAGGAGCTGGTCGAAGCCCAGATCCGCGCCATCCGCAACGCCCTCGACGAAGGGAATCCAATACAAAGGGGATAAGGGGGGACAGGAGGAGATAGGGAGATATCTCCACATCCCCCTTGGTTTTTTTTTGGTGTGTAGCAAAGAGTACTACGTTTGCCAGGGGAGCATCGACTGTACCGAGCGCTGCAGGTCGTGGAGCCAGGTGCCCGAGTAGACGTAGCTCACCATGATGCCGCAGGAGTCGAGAACGCCCCGCTCGGTCCGGTTCGCGCCGAAGTAAACGTGCTTGGCGCCGAGTCGGGCGCCGTTTCCCAGGTGAAACCCGGCGACGGGATTCAGCGGCTTTCCCGCCGCGTCCTTCTCCTCTGTCAGGTGGAAAAAGGCGATTCGCGTGAGCGGTTTCTCGAGCTCCTTGCCGAGCGCCCCGTCCTCGAGCCATTTCGGGTCCGAGAGCACGTGCGCGAGCGCGCCTTCGAACTCCTGGCCCGGCGCTCTCGCCAGGACCTTCCCGCGCGCGCTTTCCGGAAATAACCGCACCAGCTCCCCCCGCTTCATCTTGAACGGCTCGTCGTTCCCCGCGAGAATCGGTTTCAAGTAACGATTCAAGAGACCAGGGACCGGGCTCAGCGTCGCGAAGGTCTGCACCTCGGGGCGATTGCGCTTGACGGCATCCACGACCTGATAGATGAGGAGTTTCCCAAGTCCGAGACCCACGAGCCCGTTCTGGGCGTTATTGATGGAGTAGAAGACCGCGGTGTCGGGTCTGGTCTCGGGGCCCGACCGGGAATCGTCGAGGATCTCATGGATCGAGGTCGGGATTCGCCGGGTGAGTGCGGCCTCGATGAACACGATGGGCTCTTCGGGCATCGCGCGGTGGTAGAGCGCGAACGACCGGCGGTCCTCGCCCAGACGGTTTCCCATTTCCTCGAGACTCGCCATGGGATGCACCATGTCGCGCTCCTTGAGAAACCGGATCTGACGGTAGGACGAGTCCTGGGTGATCTCCTGGAGGAAGAGGAAGCCGTATTGGAACCACGAACTGAAGAGGTACGCGATCTCCTCGTCGATCGGGCCGAGCTCGATTGACGCGGCGAGGACGTCGGCCCGGAGGTCGAGAAGAAACTTGAGCCCTCCCGAAGCGTTCAGAAAACGGCGGAACGCCCGCATGCGCGGAGATTCGAGCTTGCGGCGCAGATCCGTGAGGAGGGACGTCCAGTGGACAGGATCGCCGGCCGCCGCGGCGGCGACGGCGTTGAGCGGCCCCTCGAGGGACTCGCGAGCGACTTCCATCCGGGTCAGAAGGAGAGAGAAGAAGGACTCGCGGACTCCGCGGGAGGATTGCCGATAGGCGAGACGGAACTCGTCAAGAAGGGCGAGCGGAGGGTCGATCGCCTCCTGGATATGCTCCAGAAGGCGCACGAGCTTCTCGGGCGCGGTCAAGTCTTTTTTCGGAGCCCTCAAGTCACCGGCACCGCGGGGGGGCCGGCGGTAAGCCAGGTCCAGACTTGGTCCGGCGGCATGGGTCGCGCGAACAGGAAACCCTGGATGAGATGGCAACCCTGCTGGCGCAGGATTCCCATCTGGGTCTCGGTCTCGACTCCCTCCGCCATCACCTGAAGCTTCAGCGCCTGGCCGAGGTTCACGATGGCGGAGCAGATCGCCCGGTCCTCCTCGTCTTCTCCGATGTCGCGGATGAAGGTCCGGTCGATCTTGAGGGTGTCTACGGGGAACGCTTTGAGAACGCCGAGCGAGGAATAACCGATTCCGAAGTCGTCGAGCGCGATGAACGCTCCCAGCTCCTTCAATTGGTCGAGCACCGCGGCGCTGTACTTCTGATCGTCCATGAGGACGCTTTCCGTGAGCTCGAGCTCGAGCGAGCCCGCGTCGAGCCCCGTCTCGCTCAGAATCGACTCGACCTTTCGCGGAAGCTCCTTCTCCCGGAACTGCTTGGGCGACAGGTTCACCGATACCCGCAAGTTCGAGAGCCCGGCGAACTGCCAGGCCCGCGCCTGAGTGCATGCCTTCCGCAGCACCCACTCGCCGACGGGCAAGATGAGACCGGTCTCTTCCAGCACTGGAATGAACTCCGCGGGGGAACGCTGGCCCCGCGCCGCATCGTTCCAGCGCAAAAGCGCCTCGAGCCCCACCACCGTTCCGTCGCGAACGTCGAGCTGGGGCTGGTAGTGAAGGACGAACTCCCCCCGCTTCACAGCGCCCCGCAGGCGGTTCGCCATCGCCAGTCGATCGGAGAGATGGACGTTCATCTGGGCCGAGTAAACGTAGTAGTTATTGCCCCCGAGACGCTTCACGCGATACATCGCCGCGTCCGCGTGCTGGATGAGGCTCGAGACGTCGGTGCCGTCCACGGGGAGAAGCGCGATACCGACGCTCGCAGTCAGGTAGAAGTCCTGTCCCTCGCGCACGAACGGCCGGGAAAGCGCGTAGAGAATCCGCTGGGCCACGAACGGGGCATCCTCGGGCCGGGACATCGAGTCGAGGAGCACGGCGAACTCGTCGCCTCCCCACCTCGCGAGAGTGTCGGCGTTGCGAACGCAATGCCTCAGGCGAGAGGCGACGATGCGCAGGAGCTCGTTGCCGACGTCGTAACCGAAGCTGCTGTTGACACCCTTGAAGCCGTCGATCCCGATGAGCAGGACCCCGATGGTTTCTTCCTCTCGCTTCACGGAGAGCGCGCCTCCGAGCATCTCGAGAAACGTCCGGCGGCTCGGCAGATGCGTGACCGCGTCCTCCTCGGGATCGAGGGCGGCGCTCTCGAGGGCCCGCCTCATCCGTGCGGCTTCGAGAGCGTTGCGCACTGCGCGGTACGGCTCGGGTCCCGCGAGACGGCTCCGCAACAGCACATCGTACGCACCGGCCTCGAGCGCTTTCGTCACCTGGTCGTCCGAGTCCTTCTCGGCGATCACCACCACCGGCACCGCGGGGCCGCCGTTCGGGCGCACCAGCGACGAGACACGGGAGACATCGAAGCCAGAAACGCTCTCCCCGACCAGGATGCAGTCGGGGCTCTCGTGCGTCAGGAGCGCGAGCGCGTCTGCAAGCGAGGCAGCGTCGAGAACGCGGACGCCTGAGGGAAAGATCTCGCCGATTCGACGCGCGAGACTCTCGCGGTCTCTGATCGAAGGGTCGATCACCAGCACCGTCGTTTCTGAGCTAGGCGCGGTCAAAAGACCTCAAATTGCGGTGGTTTCCCCACGGCAACGAATGGTGAGGCCTTCATAGCGATGGATCTATACAAGTACCGTGCCGCAACTCGAGACACTCGGAAACCCCCATCTCCCTAGCGAAACCCCTGCAAAGGCTTTCATTTTGAAACCAGCGAAGGCCGCATTCCGGGGGGGAAACCCCTCGGAGCTCGAAGGTTCTGCTATGGCACGGCGATTGCTCCTCGATCCTGGGACTCCGATGCCGTCCCATAGCCCTCAAGTCGACAACGCGCTGGCTATCCTCCTCCTCGCAACCGACCAGAAGGTCCACGCCTACGACCTCGCGCATTTCTCGCGCGTCGGGATTGGGCGCCACGAGTCGAACGAGATCCAGCTTCCCTCTCGCGCCGTCTCGAACTTCCACGCCGAGATCCTCAAGGAGGACGGCGCCCTGGTGATTCGAGATCTTGGAAGCACCAATGGAACGCGGGTGAACGGCGAGCGCGTCGACCGGAGTCGCGTCGCGCCCGGGGACTCGATCCGCATCGGAAACCACGTGCTGTCGCTCGAGCTGCGGACGCCCCCGGAGGGCGCTTCCCCCCGGCCTTCGAGTGCCGGCGTCGGTCCGGCGGCGCACGGACGAATCCTCGCTCCGAAAGCTCGTCCTGTCGATTCGGACGGTTCCACCGACCTCCCCCTCGCCGAGCTTCTCCGCCTTCTTTCCGCGAGACACGAGCCTCACCTCGCGCTCCTCGAGCGCAACGGTTCAAAGGCACGGCTCCTTTTCCGTCGAGAGCGCCTGTTCCACGCCGAGTACGAGGGTGTGGTGGGAGAAAAAGCCCTTTACCGCCTCTTCAGCTGGCACGAGGGGAGCTACGAGATCCAGTCGCTCGAGGACGCGGCGACCCATCCGGTGACGATCTGTGTTCCTCTCGATGCGCTGGTCGTGGAGGGCATGGACCACGCGCAAGAGCTCGGCAGGCTCATCGCCGGGCTTCCGCCCCTCGCGATTCCCCTTCGTTTGAAAGAGGATTGCCCCCTCCCGCTGACGGCGCATTCCCCCGCCGAGATCGAGATTTTCCAGGCGATCATCCGGCACGAGACGATCGAGAAGGTGCTCGAGAAGTCGCCATGGACGGACGTGCGCGTCGCGCGGTTGATCGCGTCCCTTCTGAGCAAGGGCGTTTTCGAAGCTTGCTCGCCCGGCGAGATGGACGAGACGCAGAACCTGGCTTAGATCACCACCAAGCGCCCTTGAGGTTGAGGCGCGAAACCTTTTCGTGATTTCATCGCTCGAACCATGGACGTACGACCCGTCGCGGATACCGAGCGCAATCTCTCCGGGATCGACTTCTTCCTCCTCTGGGCCGGTGTTGCTATCTCACTCGCGGAGATCTGGGCCGGCGGTCTCCTTGCTCCGATGGGATTCCGCGCCGCGCTCGGGGCGATTCTCCTCGGCCACCTCATCGGCAACACGTTGATGGCGCTCGGGGGCGTGATCGGCTCGGATCACGGCATCACGTCGATGGTGTCGATCCGGCCTTCCTTTGGAATCCTGGGATCGAATCTGGCCGCGGTGCTGAACATCGTCCAGCTCATCTGCTGGGCCTCCATCATGCTCATCATCGGCGGCCGCGCGGGCGCTATGCTCGCTCTGTCCCGGGGCGGGGTCGTCGCCTCCGATGAGTTCTGGATCGTGCTCATCGGTCTCGGCACTTTGCTGTGGGCGCTTCTCACCGGAGGCAAGATCTGGAAGGTGATGCAGATCGCCTCGGTCGTCGGACTCTTCCTCGTTCTCCTGGTCATGACGTGGGAAGCCTATCGCCACATGGGCGGCGGCCCTGCTATTCCGTCTTCGTCTCCGGCCATGCCTTTCATGACCGGCCTCGACCTGGTGATCGCCATGCCGATCTCGTGGATGCCCCTCGTCGCCGACTACTCGAGATTCGCCAGGAAGTCCTCGACCGCGTTCTGGAGCACGTGGTGGAGTTATTTTCTCGTCTCTTCCTGGATGTATGCCCTGGGGCTTTCCGCCTCGATCTGGACCGGAGCCGCCGAGCCCCACATGCAGCTCCTCGGACTCCTCGGAGGCCTCGGGCTTCTCACCCCGGCTCTCCTCACCGTGGTCTTTTCCACGATCACTTCGGATTTCCCCGACCTATACTCCGCTGCCTGCTCGTTCTCGAACATCTCTGGAAAAATCAGCCCTAAAGCGGTCATGGTGGCGACTGGAGTCCTCGCAATCGTCCTCGCGCTCGTGTTTCCCATGGAGCGCTACCAGGGCTTCTTGTTTTTCATCGGAGCGATGTTCGTTCCCCTCTTCGGCGTGGTTCTGGTGGACTACTTCCTGATACGAAAGCGGCGACTGGATCTGGCAGCGCTCGATCGCGCGGGCGGACCCTACTGGTATTCCGCCGGCTATAACCGCGCCGCATTCCTCGCCTGGTTCCTCGGATTCACGATCTACGAAGCGATCCAGCTCCTGCGCTCCCCGGTGGGCGGATCGATTCCGTCGATGCTCGCGGCGGGCGTTTTGTACTACATCGCCGCCTCGCGGCCTCAGCGGCCGCGTTGACAACGCCGGTGCCGGTTTCTAACATCGAGATAGAGCCTTACAACATGACCGGTCTCGACGCGCAGACGGCGCGCCATCTTCTTTTGATCGTTGCGGGTGCCTACATCCTTCTCGCCGGAGGCATCGAGCTCTCGAAGCTCGCCGGCGTTACCGACGCCTTCACCGCGGCCGAGCTCACGAAAAAGCTCACGACCTTCGCGAGCCTCGCCGTGGGCACGGTGATTGGGTTCTATCTCGCCTCGGGCCAGCGGCAAAGCTAGCCGCCAACTCGGCCAACTCGGCCAATTCGACCAATTCGGAAAGTCCTCAGGTTCCACCCGAGCTCGAGGTCAGTGCGAAGCCGTGAGAGCTTCTGGGAGAGCCGCGCGAGATCGCCGTTGGCCTGCAGGCTCTCGCGAAGCTTGCCCTTCATCCCCGGAGCGGCTTGAAGCACTCGTTCGAGACTTCCGTGCTCCTCGAGGAGCTTCGCCGCGGTCTTCACGCCCACGCCGGGCACGCCGGGAATGTGAGTGGTGGTGCTTCCGGCAAGAGACCATAGATCCACGAGATGCCCGGGCCCGACGCCGAACTTCTGCTGAACGTAGCCCTCGTCGAGCGCCCGCTTCTGGAAATGATCGCGCACCAGGATGCGCTCGGAGATCAGCTGGCAGAACGCGGTGTCGGTCGAGAGAATGATTGCTTTACCGTCATGGGCCGCGACTCCGGTTGCGAGCGTCGCGACGACGTCGTCCGCCTCGATCCCGGGTTTGCTGACGGAGGACACGCCGAGCTTCGAGAACCGCTCGCGGTAGCGATCGAGCCCGGCACGAAGCTCGTCGGGCATGGGCTTTCGTCCCGCCTTGTAGTCCGCGTAGATCTCGTGCCGCCACGTGGGCTCCGATCCATCGAAGACCACGACGGCGTGCGTCGGCGAATGCTCCGTCAAGGCGCGGTGTAGGGATTGCACCGTTGCGCCGAGGGCCGCGTCGAAGTGAGCCGGCTCGCCCTCGGGAGTCGCGGCGTAGACGCGTCGGATGAGGTTCAGGCCGTCGACGATGAGAAAAACGATGCCCACCTCAAGGAAGGAGGGCTGTCATATCGCCGTAGGTCTCGGGTCTCCGGTCGCGGTAGAACTGCCAGACCCGGCGGACCTCCTCGATGACGTCGAGATCCATCTCCGCGGTGACGAGCTCGTCCTCATCTTCGCCGCCTTCGGCGAGGAACTTGCCCCGGGGGTCGACGAAGTAGCTGTGGCCGTAGAATTTTCCTATCCGCCACGGCGCCTCTTCTCCCACGCGGTTGAGGCAGCCCATGAAGTAGCCGTTCGCGACCGCATGCGCCGGCTGCTCGAGCTTCCAGAGGTACTGCGAGAGACCGGCGACGGTGGCCGAAGGGTTGAAAACGATCTCCGCTCCCTTCAAACCGAGTAGCCGCGCGCCCTCGGGGAAGTGCCGGTCGTAGCAGATGTAGACGCCGAGCTTCGCGTACGCCGTCTGGAACACGGGATAGCCGAGATTACCGGGCTTGAAGAAGTATTTCTCCCAGAACCCGGAGGTATGGGGCAGGTGGTTCTTTCGGTACTTGCCGAGATACTTCCCGTCGGCGTCGAGGACGGCGGCGGTGTTGTAGTAGACGCCCGCCTGCTCCCTCTCGTAGACGGGAATCACGATCGCCATCTGGTACTTTCGCGCGTAGGGGACGAGGGCCTCGACGGTGGGGCCGGGAACCGGCTCGGCGGCGTCGTACCACCGCGCGTCCTGGGAGGGACAAAAATACGGCCCGTTGAAGATCTCCTGGAGGCACAGGAGCTGGACCTTCTCCTGGCCCGCCCGATCGATGAACGGCAGGTGCTTTTCGAGCGCCGCCGCCTGAATCTCCCGAACCGGCCGACTTTCGTCGTTCACCGGGTTCCGGCATTGGATGAGACCGCCCTTGACGATTCTGGCCATGGCAAAAAAGGCTATCATAACCCTTGAGGTTCGGGGGGATTCGCGATGTCCACAAAGACCCTGCGCGTCAACGGCAAGAGGCTCCTGAAGCGCCTGGACGAGCTCGCGAAGCGGGGCGCGAGGGAGGACGGCGGATGCAACCGGCTCGCCTTCACCGACGCCGACAAGGAGGGCCGCGATCTCGTTACCGGCTGGATGCGCGAGCTCGGAATGAAGGTCTCGATCGATGCCATCGGAAACGCGGTAGCCCTCCGGGCGGGACTGCCGGGATTCCCAGGATTCAATGATGGACCGCCAGTGATGGTCGGCTCTCACATCGATACCGTCCGGACCGGTGGCCGCTATGACGGAAACTACGGCGTTCTCTCCGGTCTCGAGATTATCGAGACGCTGAACGACGCCGGCATCACCACGAGGCGGCCCCTCGCCGTGGCCTTCTTCTCCAATGAGGAAGGAAGCCGCGTCGCCCCGGACATGATGGGAAGCCTCGTGTACGTCGGCGGATTCGGGCTCGAGGAAGCCCACGAGGCCGTCACCATCGACGGAAAGCGCGTCAGGGACGAGCTCGATCGGATCGGCTATCGCGGCGATGCGCCCCTCCCCGGTCCGGTTCCCTACGCTTACGTCGAGCTCCACATCGAGCAGGGTCCGGTCCTCGAGGCTGAAGGCTTCCGCATCGGCGCCGTCACCGGCGTCCAGGGGATCTCCTGGACGGAAGTCACGGTGCGGGGACAGTCGAACCACGCGGGCACGACGCCGATGTCGTACCGCCACGACGCGGGCTACGTCGCCGGAGAAGCCGCCGCTTTCGTCCGGCGGTTGACGAAGGAGATGGGCGGCGCCCAGGTCGGGACGGTCGGCTACCTCACCCTCGAGCCCAACCTGGTGAACGTCGTCGCTCAGAAGGCGGTCTTCACCGTCGACGTGCGGAATATCGAAGAAAAGCTCCTCCAGTCCGCGGAAGCGCGCGTCGACGAGTTCCTGGGGGAGATCGCGGACGCCGAGGGCGTCCAGATCTCGACACGAAGGCTCGCGCGGTTCGAGCCCGTGGACTTCGATCCCCGGGTCATCTCGCTCGTCGAACAAACGGCTCTGTCTCTCGGAGCCAGCGTTCGAAGACTTCCCGCCGGAGCCGGGCACGACGCCCAGATGCTCGCCCGCGTCTGTCCTTCGGGAATGATCTTCACCCCGAGCGTGAAAGGCCTGAGCCACAACCCCGGCGAGCATACCGACCCCGCGGACCTCGAGCTCGGGGCGAACGTGCTGATCCAGACCGTCCTCACCCTGACCGAGACGACCGAGACCGACCCGTTTCAGGCGGCGTCATGACTCGTGTAGTGACTGTCGGCGCCGCACAGCTCGGTCCCGTGGGACGGAGCGAGCCGAGAGCGCAGGTCGTCGAGAGGCTGCGGGCACTTCTCCATCGCGCGAAGGCCCGGAGCTGCGAACTCGTCGTCTTCCCCGAGCTCGCGCTCACGACGTTTTTCCCCCGCTGGTACATGGAGGATCCGGCCGAGGTCGACTCGTTCTTCGAGCGCGAGATGCCCGGGCCCTCCACGAAACCTCTTTTCGACGAAGCGAAGAAGCTCGGAGTCGGCTTCTCTCTCGGCTATGCCGAGCTCACTTCCGAAGGGTCCGGCGGGCATCACTACAACACCCAGGTTCTCGTCGAGCGTGACGGCCGCATCGTTGGAAAGTACCGCAAGGTCCATCTTCCGGGGCACGAAGAGCACGAGCCCTGGCGAAGGTTTCAACACCTCGAGCGCCGCTACTTCGAGCCGGGGCCGGACGGCTTTCCCGTGTGGCGCGCCTTCGGCGGGATCGTGGGAATGGCGATCTGCAACGACCGCCGCTGGCCCGAGACGTACCGCGTTCTCGGGCTCCAGGGAGTCGAGATGATCCTCATCGGCTACAACACCCCGATTCACTACGCTCCCGATCCGAGCCAGGACGTCCTCGCCGGGTTTCACAACCATGTGGTGATGCAGGCCGGCGCCTATCAGAACGGGACCTGGGTGGTCGGAGTCGCGAAGGGCGGGAATGAAGAAGGGGTCGACTCCCTCGCCCAGAGCGCCATCATCGCTCCCTCCGGGGTGATCGCCGCCCAGTGCCAGACGAATGGCGACGAGCTCGCCGTGGCGGAGTGCGATCTCGATCTCTGCAAGAGCTACAAGGACACCGTCTTCAACTTCGACCGCTACCGCAGGCCCGACCAGTACAAGCTCATCACCGACCGCCGGGGTGCCGTTGCCCCTCCGGAGGAGCCGACATGACCGCCGCCTTCACTCTCAACGGCACGCGGGTGGAGGTCGAGGGCCATCACCCGCACCTTCTCTCCGCTCTTCGTGAGGAGCTCTCGGTCATCTCGCCGAAGGACGGCTGCTCCCCCTCGGGCCAGTGCGGCTGCTGCACCGTTCTCGTCGAAGGAAGAGCGGTCACGAGCTGCACCCAGTCGCTCGGCTCGATCGAGGGCAAGTCAGTCGAGACCCTCGAGGGAGTCGACCCGAAGGAGCTCGAGCGCTACGCGCGCGCGTTCGCTTCGAAAGGCGCCCTTCAGTGCGGATTCTGCACTCCGGGAATCGTCATGCGCACCAAGGCGCTTCTCGATTCCCGGGGCTCGAGTCTCTCTCGCCACGAAGCGGCGCGATTTCTCGGAACCCACCTTTGCCGCTGCACGGGCTACGTGAAAATCCTGGACGCGATCGACCTCCTCGCCTCGGGCGCGGAAGTGACGATCGAGCTTCCCCAGGGAATTGGAAGCTCCGGCATCAAGTACGAAGCAACCGATCTCGCCGTCGGCCGGAGACCGTATATCGACGACATGCGGGTCCCGGGAATGCTCCACGGAGCCTTGAGGCTCTCGGACCACGCGCGGGCGGAAGTCGTTCGTATCGACACCACCCGGGCCTCGCGCGAACCGGGCGTCGAGGCGGTCTTCACCGCGAAAGACGTCCCGGGAGAGCTCAAGGTCGGCCTCATCCACAAGGACTGGCCGGTCTTCATTCCCGAGGGAGGCCTCACGAGCTACCTCGGCGACGTCCTCGCGATCGTGGTCGCCCGCGACCGGGAGACCGCGAGACGCGCCGCCGCTCTCGTCGACGCCGAGTACCGCGTTTTGCGGCCCATCACCGATCCCATCGCCGCGATCGACGATTCCGAGATCGCCGTCTGGGGAACGAAGGACAACGTTCTCTCCCGCTCGAAGTACCGGAGGGGGAATGTCGAGGAAGCCCTCGCCTCCTCGGCTCACGTGGTGCACGATGTATTTCAGACGCAACGAGTGGACCACGCGTTTCTCGAGCCGGAGTCGACGCTCGCGGTGCCGCTTCAAGGCGGGAGACTCAAGCTCTATTCCGGAGGCCAGGGCATCTGGGACGACCGCAATCAGACTGCATCGGTACTGGGAGTGCCGCCGCAGAGCATCGAGGTCGAGCTCGTCTCGAACGGCGGCGCCTTCGGCGGCAAGGAAGATCTCTCGAACCAGGCGCAGACCGCGCTCGCGGCATTTCTCCTTGCAAAGCCGGTGAAATGCACTTTGAGCCGCGAAGAGTCGTTCTTCATGCATCCGAAGAGGCATCCCCTCCGCATGGAGTACTGGGCGGGATGCGACGCCAACGGAAAGCTCACCGCGGTGAAAGCCCGGATGGTGGGCGACTCCGGCGCTTACGCGTCCGTGGGGATGAAGGTCCTCGAGCGGGCCGCGGGGCATGCGACCGGCCCGTTCCACGTGCCCGCGGTCGACGTCGAGGCGATCGCGGTCCGGACGAACAACCCCATCGCCGGCGCCTTCCGCGGTTTCGGCGCCAACCAGGCGCATTTCGCCATGGACGGGGTTCTCGATCGTCTCGCCGAGAAGGCGGGAATCAGCGGCTTCGAGATTCGCCGGAGAAACATCATCACCCCCGGCGCCGTCTGGGGGCCGGGACAGATCATGGACGACGGCTGCCTCGGAGCCGGGCGGTGCCTCGATGCGGTGAGGGCGGCGTACGACGAGGCCGTCGCCGCCGGAAAGGCCGTCGGAGTCGCGCTCGGCCTCAAGAACTCGGGTCTCGGAAACGGATTCAAGGAAGTCGCGAAGGCGGTCGTGCGCTTCGAGGAGGACGGGGCCGTCGAGGTCCGTCACTGCTGGACCGAGATGGGTCAAGGAGTTCACACTGTCGCGCTACAGATCGCGGTCGAGGAGCTCGGAGTCGACCCGGGCCGGGTCACGGTCAAGGTCGACACCACCCGCGAGCTCGGAGCGGGCCAGACGACGGGCTCACGCGCGACCTTGATGACCGCGGGCTCGGTCCTCGCGGCCTGCAAGGCGGCGGAGGCGGACGGACGGCGGACGGGTATCGACTACCCCGGAGAGTATCGCGTCGATTGGACGAGCTCGCTCGACGATCTGAAAAGTGGCGTCGCGAATCCGATCCTCCACTCGACCTTTGGCTACGCGGCACAGCTCGTGATCGTCGATCGCGCGAGCGGGAAGATCGAGAAAGTCGTCGCCGCCCACGATGTCGGCCGCGCGGTGAACCCGCTCCTTTGCGAGGGGCAGGTGGAGGGCGCCGTCCACATGGGCCTCGGCTTCGCGCTCAGCGAGGACTTCCCCGCCGACGAGAACGGCCGCCCGACGAACCTCACGCTGAAGAGTCTCGGGATCCTGAAGCCCGCCGAGATGCCCGCGCTCGAAGTGATCCTCATCGAGAGCCCCCAGCCGAACGCGCCCTATGGGATCAAGGGTGTCGGAGAGATCGGGCTCGTTCCCACCGCGGGGGCCGTGGCCGCGGCGCTTCACGATCTCGACGGGGTGTGGCGGAACCGGCTCCCGATGAAGCGCAAGCGCTATCCGACGTAAAAGCCGTAGGCCGCGAGCAGGATCAGCCCGACCACGAGAGCGATGCCGGCGGGTCCGAGCCTCGAGACTCTGGATTCCTTGTCGTTCTTGGCCACGACAAAGAGCTCGCGGGTGGGCCGAGGCGACGGTCCCTTCGCCGAGAGCGGGGTTTTGTCGCGGTCGCCGATATCCTTCTGCCGCGCGGACTCCAGCAGAAGGGCGATCCCGTCGGCCCGCATCGTGCGGCGCGGGCCGGCCGCGCCCGGCTCGAATCGGAACCAGCCCTGCTGCACGAAGCACATCCGCCGGAAGGCGGCGAGGCCCTCGAGCTCGCCGAGCTCGGCGTGCACCACCCGGCCCGACTCGAGACAGATCATTCCCTCCCGCGATCCCTCGTGGAGTGTGATCCGGCCGGTCTTCGCGGTCACGAAAAGGAACTGGAGCACCTCGGGAAATGCATCGCTCTCGAGGTCCCCTTCCAGCGAGGCCGCGGCCTTCTTTTCAAAGCGGACCCGCGGCGCCCGAGTCGTAAGCATCCGCATGGTGCGGAGAATCTCGTCGGCCGGGGCATCGTCCGACAGGAGCGCCTCGGTCGGATACGCATGACGAGCGCCATCGCCTCCGAAGCGGCTGGCTCTCACCAGCTGGAAAACGGGGATGTTGCGGGTCGTCCTATCCTCTTTAATAGAGCGGGCGATCTCGGAAGGCCCCGGAGGCCCGGTCTCCGGCGCGAGGAGGATGAGGTCGGGCGCGCTCCTGCGAGCGTAGGACTGAAGCATCGGCCCGGAGCTCGCGGATAGCACGCGAAAGCCACCCTCCGCGGCGATCTGCCGAATTCGGAGAGACGGGGAACCGGGAGCCTCGACCAATACGACCGTGCGCCGGCGAGGATTCCGGGGCTCATCACGGTCCTGAACGAGGTGCGCCATTAATCCAATCTCGCAGAAAAACGTGACACTTCGCTGGTGCAAACGTCGGGCCATCTGTTCGCGCCCCGCTAAACAACTGCAGCGACGATGTTTGCATATCGGACGGGATTCAGGTTTCAACCAGGCTGTAAGAAGCCTCGACACTTGGGCCTGGAACTCCGGAGGCAAGTGCCATGGACCAAAGGGGTTGGAAAGATACTTCGAAATCGTAAGCAGGGCCGACGTTATGATGGTCTCATGCCGGCGACGACTCCCGGTCTTGTCTGCGCGCATCATCATCTGTATTCGTCGCTCGCGCGGGGGATGCCGGCCCCACCAAGGGTCCCCCGGACCTTTCGGGAGATTCTCGAGCTCGTCTGGTGGCGGCTCGACCAGGCGCTCGATCTCGAGATGATCCGCTGGTCCGCGAAGCTCGGTGCTCTCGAGGCTCTCGAGCGCGGCACGACCGCGATCATCGACCATCACGCGTCCCCGAACGCGATCGAGGGGTCGCTCGCCGTCATCGCCGACGCCTGCCGGGAAGTCGGCGTGCGAGTCGCGACCTGCTACGAAGTCACCGACCGCCACGGGCTCGAAGGCGCTACGGCCGGTCTCGCCGAGAACGAGCGGCACTTGAAGTCCTCGGGTTCGAAGGGGCCGCGATACGTCGGCGCCCACGCTTGTTTCACCCTCTCCGACGAGACGCTCGACGCCGTCTGCTCCCTAGCCTCGGAGCTCGGCGCCGGAGTTCACATCCACGTCGCCGAGGGATTGGAGGACGCGGGCGCGGGAAAGAGGCTCGAGGCCCGCTCGCGGGAGAGCTGGCTCCTCGCCCATGCCGTCCATCTCGATCGGGAGCTTGCCGGCACCATCGCCCACAATCCCCTCTCGAACATGAACAACGGAGTGGGCTACGCTTCGCCAGCGACGAGGCGGAACCGCATCGTTCTCGGCTCCGATGGAATCGGAGGCGACATGATCGAGTCGTTCCGCATGGCCTACATGCGGCAACGCGAAGAGGACGTCACCGCCTCTCCCGAGATCGCGTGGCGGTGGCTCGAAGCCGGTTGGGAGCTCTTCCCCGAAGCGCGCGAAGACCGAGTGACCTGGTCGTACGACCCGATGGAGCCATGGCACCTCGCGTTCACGCCTGGCGTGCGGGCGCTCGAGATCGTCGTCGAAGGAGAAACGGTCCTGCGCGACGGACTCGCAACCCGTGTGGACCCGATCGAGATCAAAAGGCGCGCGGACGAACAGAAGAAAAGACTCTTCTCGAGACTGGGATGACGAAGTTTCTCCGCAATCCCGCGACCGGAGCTCTGCCGCCGCTGGCCCCCGATGCCCTCGACCCCCTGTCATTCCACCAAAAGATCCAGGGCTACGCGCCAACACCCCTGGTCTCGATGCCTTCGGTCGCGTCCCGGCTCGGTCTTTCGCGGGTGCTGGTGAAGAACGAGTCGAGCCGATTCGGGCTTCCCTCGTTCAAACTCCTGGGCGCTTCCTGGGCGATCTCCCGCGCCCTCGCCGCCCGGTGCGGGCTCGACCTCGGCAAATGGTCCAGTCTCGAGGATCTCGCGAACGCGCTGTCGTTCTTGAAGCCGTTCTCTCTCGCGGCGGCGACGGATGGAAACCACGGCCGCGCCGTCGCCCACATGGCGCGCCTCCTCGGGTTCGGCTCCAGGATCTTCGTTCCCCGGGGGACGGCCGCTGCGCGAATCCGAGCGATCGAAAGCGAAGGTGCTTTGTGCACCGTCGTCGACGGGGACTACGACGCGGCCATCGCGCGGTCGGCGGAAGAGATGGGCGAACGGTGCCTGGTCATCGACGATACCTCATGGCCGGGCTACGAGGAGATCCCGCGCTGGGTCATCCAGGGCTACGGCACAATCTTTCGCGAGGTCGAAGAGCAGATCAATTCTCCTCCGAGTGCGGTCTTCGTGCCCATTGGGGTCGGCGCTCTCGGAGCCGCCGCCGTCGATTTCTACAAGCGAACGAGCGACGCCTTCGTCGTCGGGGTCGAGCCCAAGAGCGCGGCATGCGTCCTCGCTTCGATCGAGGCTGGCAAGCTCGTGACCGTTCCCGGTCCTCACGACTCGATCATGGCTGGCCTCAACTGCGGGACGCCGTCGTCGATCGCCTTCCCCACACTTCTCGCGGGGCTCGACCTGTCCGTCGCGATCGACGACTCCTACGCGGAGGAAGCGATGCGGACTCTCGCGGGCTGCGGGATCGTCTCGGGTGAGACCGGGGCCGCGGCCCTCGCCGGGCTCGAGGCTCTCCTCGCGCTTGCCGAGGCGGAGGTTCGAACCGAGCTCGGCCTCGATCCGAACGCCACCGTGCTCCTGTTGGTTACCGAAGGCGCGACCGACCCCGAGAGCTACCGGAGGATCGTGGGATGAAGTTACGCCTCGGGTTTTTGGCGATCGGAGTCATTGCCACAGGGTGGACTCTCTGGCACTACCGGGAGTTTCGCGCATGTGGGGAGCGCTCCTGCACCGCCCCTGAAGGCGAGCCCGCGCTTCGGCTCGCGTCCGGACGCGAGATCCCCCTGCTCAGCACTCACCTGAACGAGGGGCGCGATCTGGTCATCAACTACGTGACGAGCCACGACCGGGAGGACATGCCCGCGCTCTGCGACGAGGCGAAGCAAGTGTGGGAAGAAGCTCGCAAGAATCTGGACACCCGGCGAATGGAGCGAGCGGTGCTGAGCCCCACGAGCCCCGAGAGCGAGTTTCTCGGGATGAAGTACCTGGTGGTGCCACTCTATACCTGCTGCGTCTCTACCCACCTCCGGGTCGAGAAGGACCGGTCGGGGAGCTGGGCGTTCCCTCAGTGTCGGAGTTGAAGCCCCGACGCCCACTCCGTGTCTGCAGGCGAAAGCGGCGGAACGGTCTCTCGGCGATAATCGATGCGAAGGTCGTAGCTCGCTCGGTCGTAGAGAGCGTGGAGCACGCGGCCCAGATCAACCATCGGCTCCTCTTCCCCCTTCCGCAGCGGGAGCGGGAACGTCGGGATTGGATCCCGGACCCCGAAGGCGACGAGGTCCGCTTTGGGGCGGCGGTGCGGGCGGCTCACCAGGACGGCGTAGTCGGAGACCACCAGAGGACCAAGAGTCGGCATGGGCGCTCCGCCCCGCAGCAGGTCCACCTCCACGAGATTGGTCCGCGCCGACAGGACCGCTTCCCGCTTTTCCAGGTACAGCGCGCGGCCGGTACCTGGACGCTTGTTCGCGTGCGACAGGAACTCGATCACTGTCACGACCTCCCCCGCGGGAACACTCCGCACCTCTAGATACGTTTCGCGCACCGGCTCCGCCATGGGAAGCACAATCTCGACAACGGCGGGGCCTCCGCTGGTTACAACCACGGGGGGGTCGGCGTGGATTTTCCTCAGCACAACCTGACTCAAGTATGTGCGCTCCTCGAGGGCAATGTAGTATCGCGGTCTCAGGATCGGCGACAGCTCGTTGGCGACAGCGGCGATCAAGCTGTTATGGACGTCTGGCCAGAGGTCGAAATGCTCGAGGTACGGGTCCATTCCCGGAAACGGCGAGGGCACGACGGCTGCCTCTCCCGGATCATCGTAGCCAGTTGGCATCGAGTGCTACCTTCGAACGAACGCCGGCTCCATTAGCACCCAGAGCTCCCGGTCGAGATCCACAGCTCGAGGTGCGCTTTCGATCGGGATTGTCGCGCGTGCCTCGCGCTCCGTCATGCGCACTTTCACGACCCGCGGGGGCGAGCCCGCCTCGAGCTCGAAAACGACCGGAATTTCGAGCTCGAACGGCTCCCCCTCCTGCGTCTGGCGGAGATCGATCTCGAGCCCGGACCCCGCATAGCGCCACCCGCCTTCGACGCGCGGAAGCCCGCCCCGCTCGAGCCACTGGCGGAAGAACCGCGCGAGATCGCGTCCCGACGCCTCCTCCATCGCTCGCCGGAAATCGGCGGTGGTCGCGTTTCGGGACGAGAACTCGGCGTAGTAGGCCCGAACTCCCCGCCAGAAGGCGTCGTCGCCGATAACCCCCCGGAGCATATGAAGCACCCACGCGCCCTTCTGATAGGTCTGGCTCGTGGTCACCTGCGTCATGTCGTCGAGGTTCTCGTGAACGATGCGGTATCCAGGCTCTTTCTGGTGGAACTCGAGGACCCGGCGGCGGGCGTCCTCGAGGCCCCGCACGAAGTCGTCCCGGCCGTAGGTATGCTCGCGAAATAGAAGCGTAAAGTAAGTGGCGAACCCCTCGGAGAGCCAGACGTCGTTCCAGTCGGCTTCGGTGACAGCGTTGCCCCACCACTGGTGGGCGATCTCGTGGGTGATGATGTCGCGGAGGCGCGGGCTTCGGTCTCCCCTCACCAGGTCCTCACCGTAGAAGATCGCCGTCGCCGCCTCCATGCCGCCGCCGATGCTGGCGGACTGCACGTTCGCGAGCTTCTCGTAGGCGTAGGGGCCGATGGACTCGGTGAAAAACTCGAGCGCTTGCCGCGTGGGGTACGAGAAATCGCGGAATCCTTTTTCTCTGTCCTTTGGATAGACCCACGTTTCAAGGGAACGTCCGCCAACTTCGTCGTAGTGCTCGACGGCGAAGCGGGCGGCGCCCAGGACGAATAGCCACGTCGCGATCGGCACCGATTGCTTCCAGTGGGTTCGGCGCGTCGCCGAAGGAAGGTCGGTCTCTTCCACGAGGAGACCGTTCGAGACGACCTGGTAGTGGGAGGGCGCGGTCACGATGAGCTCGCAGGTAGCTTTGTCGTAAGGATGATCGATCGTCGGGAGCCAGTGGCGCGCCCGGTTCGGCCAGTTGTCGCTGAAGAAGGTGCGCTCCCCATGGAGATTCGGCCCGATGCGAAGGCCGGAGGCAGGCGTTCCCCGGTATCGAACGACGAGCTTCCGGCGTTCATTGGCCAGGGATGGACTCGACAAGGTCACGGACAACCTGTCGTTCCGGTGATCGAACTCCGCCGGGACATCGCCCCATGCGACGGAGCTCACGGTCATCCCCTTGCCGTCCTTCACGTTCACCAGATCGAGAGCGACCGAGGTCACTCCGTCCTGAACGAACCGGAGATCGAAGACTCCTTCACCCTCGATGACGTCGGCCTCGTCCGTCAGCGTCAGATGAAAGGCGTAGTGAAGCGCATCGACCCCCGGCTGACGCGGGTAGGTATCGGAGAGAGCGACGGCGGCGGTCGCGACGAGAAACGAGGCAACCAGCATCGAGCGGAGTCGCACCAAAGAAAAATCCCACCTCGTGGAGAGCTATTATTGCACGTTCCCATGGACGGGAGGTTGCTATGGCTTTCGACATCAACCGCTTCACCCAGAAATCGCAGGAGGCAACCCAGGCCTCGCAAGGCATCGCCGAGCGCAACGGAAACAGCCAGGTCGAGCCGGAGCACCTGCTGCTCGCGCTTCTGGAGCAGCCGGAGGGAGTCGTTCCTCAGGTCCTCGCCAAGATGAACGTCAGAACGGGCGCGCTCGTGCAGCAGGTACGGGCGGAGATCGGAAAGCTCCCGCGGGTCAGCGGCGCGAGCGGGGAGCCCGGTATCTCGCCTCGTCTCCGCACGGTCTTGGTCCGCGCCCATGACGAGCTCAAAACCTTCGGCGACGAGTACGTTTCGACCGAGCACCTGCTGCTCTCGAGCCTCGATCACGCCGGGGGCGCGGCTCAGCGCATCCTCAAGGACGCCGGAATCACAAGGGACAGCCTGCTTTCGGCGCTGCGCGAGGTAAGGGGCACGCAGCGCGTGACCAGCCAGACCCCCGAGGGAACGTACGCGGCGCTCGAGCAGTACGGCCGCGACCTGACGGATCTCGCCCGCAAGGGCAAGCTCGACCCCGTCATCGGCCGCGACGACGAGATCCGCCGCGTGATTCAGATCCTGAGCCGGCGGACGAAGAACAATCCCGTCCTGATCGGCGAGCCGGGCGTCGGGAAGACCGCGATCGTGGAGGGCCTCGCCCAGCGGATCGTCCGCGGGGACGTGCCCGAGTCGCTGAAGGACAAGAAGGGGATCGCCCTCGACATGGGCGCTCTCGTGGCCGGCGCCAAGTACCGCGGCGAGTTCGAGGAGCGCTTGAAGGCGGTGCTGAAGGAGATTCAGGAGCGAGACGACGTCATCCTGTTCATCGACGAGCTCCACACCGTCGTGGGCGCTGGCGCGGCCGAAGGGGCGATGGACGCTTCCAACATGCTCAAGCCGATGCTGGCTCGAGGCGAGCTCCACCTCATCGGCGCCACGACCCTGGACGAGTACCGGAAGCACATCGAGAAGGACGCCGCCCTCGAGCGTCGCTTCCAGCCGGTGGTGGTCGAGCCGCCGACGGTAGAGGACACCATCTCCATCCTCCGCGGATTGAAAGAGCGGTACGAGACCCACCATGGAGTCCGCATCTCCGACGCGGCCATCGTTGCCGCGGCGGTGCTCTCGGATCGGTATATCGCCGACCGTTTCCTCCCCGACAAGGCGATCGATTTGATGGACGAGGCCGCGGCGCGGCTCCGGATGGAGATCACCTCCGACCCCCAGGCGCTCGACGATCTCAAGCGGCGGATGATGCAGCTCGAGATCGAGCGGGAGGCGCTCAAGAAGGAGCGCGATGCCGCGAGCAAGGAGCGCCTGTCGCGCATCGAGCGCGAGCTCGCGGATTTGAAGGAGCAGCGAAGCGCCCTCGACGCGCAGCTCCAGCGCGAGCGCGAAGTTGCCCAGAGGATGCGCCGCATCAAAGAGGAGCTCGACCAGACCCGCGTCGAGATCGAACAAGCGCAGCGCGAGCTCGATTACAACAAAGCGGCCGAGCTCTCGTACGGAAAGGCGCCGAAGCTCGAGCAGGAGCTGGCGAAAGCGGAGGCCGAGCTCTCCGCGGGCGGCAAGACCCTGCTCAAGACGGAGGTCGACGCCCAGGACATCGCCGCCGTCGTTTCCAAGTGGACCGGGGTCCCGGTGAGCAAGCTCCTGGAAGGCGAGGTCGAAAAACTGATAAAGATGGAGGAGCGCCTCCACCAGCGCGTGGTCGGGCAGGAGGAGGCGGTGCGGGCGGTTTCGAACGCTATCCGCCGGGCGCGCGCGGGCCTCCAGGACCCGAACCGGCCCCTAGGCTCGTTTCTCTTCCTGGGACCGACCGGTGTCGGCAAGACCGAGCTCGCGCGGGCGCTCGCGGAGTTTTTGTTCGACGACGACCAGGCGATGATTCGCATCGATATGTCGGAGTACATGGAAAAGCACAGCGTCGCGCGGCTCATCGGCGCCCCTCCGGGCTACGTTGGCTTCGAGGAGGGCGGGCAGCTGACGGAGGCCATACGGCGCAAACCCTATAGCGTGGTGCTGTTCGACGAGATCGAGAAGGCGCACCCCGACGTCTTCAACGTTCTCCTCCAGGTTCTGGACGACGGCCGGCTGACGAGCGGGCAGGGCCGGGTGGTAAACTTCCGCAACACGGTCATCATCATGACGTCGAACATCGCGAGCCATGCGATCCAGGAGATGACTCAGAAGGGCGCGAGCCAGGACGCCGTTCGCACCCGAGTGCTCGAGGAGCTGCGCGACCGCCTGCGGCCGGAGTTCCTCAATCGCATCGATGAAGTGATCGTGTTCCGCCCCCTCAGCCGGGAGCATCTGGTCAAGGTCGTGGACATCCAGCTGAAGCGGCTTCAGGAGCTCCTCGAGAACAGAAAAATCACGCTGGAGCTGACGGACGCCGCGAAGAAGCGCCTGGCCGAGGACGGATACGACCCGATCTTCGGCGCCCGGCCGCTGAAACGCCTCATCCAGCAGCGAATCTCGAACGAGCTCTCGCTGCACCTCTTGCAGGGTGAGTTCCGCGAGGGCGACCGGATCCTGGCCGACGTGGATTCCGATGGAGCGTTCATGTTCAGCAAGGCCACAGGGTAGAAACAAGGATGACGACGACTTCCCGCCTTTCAGAACCACTCGGTCCCACGCTTTCGGAAATGCGCGAGCCGTGGACCCAGCCGGCGGAGGTCAAAAGCCGCGCGCGCGCGGCGCGGGATGCCGATCCGCTCGATCCGATAAACCTGTATAACGTCCACTGGTACGGTGCGGACGACGAGGTCCGGCACTTCGTCGTGCCGCGGGAGATCACGGGAGTCGAAGCTCCCATCGTCGCCATCTACAGCCGCGACTTTCCCACCGGAAGCCACAAGGTGGGAGCCGCGTACTCGGTCCTCGCCGAGCTCATCGTCGAGGGGACAGTCGATCCCCGAAGACACCGCCTCGTCTGGCCCAGCACCGGCAACTACGGCGTCGGCGGCGCCTGGGTGGGCGGGCGTCTCGGCTGCCGCAGCGTGGTCGTGCTCCCCGAGGGCATGAGCCGCGAGCGCTTCGAGCTCATCGAGAGCTTCGGCGCCGAGGTAGTGAAGACCCGGGGAAGCGAGTCGAACGTCAAGGAGATCTACGACAAGACCTGGGAGCTCCGGAAGGATCCCGGCGTCCGGGTGCTGAACCAGTTCGAGGTGATGGGGAACTACCGCTTCCACTACGAGGTGACGGGCGGGAGTGTCGAAGCGCTCGCCTCCCGCCTCCGGGAGAAGGGCGTCGGCGACGGCCGCATCGCCGCCTTCGTTTCGTCGATGGGAAGTGCTGGCACCATCGCCGCGGGCGATCGTCTGAAGCAAATTTGGCCCGAGCACAAGATCGTCGGCCTCGAGCCCATCCAGTGCCGGACTCTCTACGACAACGGCTACGGCTCGCACGAGATCCAGGGGATCGGCGACAAGCACGTCACCTGGATCCATCACGTCTCCAACATGGACGCGCTCATGTGCATCGACGACATGTCCTCCGTCCGCGGACTTCAGCTCTTCACCGAAGAGGCGGGACGACGGGTGATGGAGACCCGCTTTGGTGTATCGCCCGAGGACCTGTCGATGCTTTCGTCGATCTTCGGCATCAGCGGCGTCTGTAATCTCCTCGGCGCGATCAAGACGGCGAAGTACTACGGTCTCGGCAAGCGCGACGTGGTGGTCACCGTCTTGACCGACGACATCAGCCGCTATCGAAGCGTCATGGAGTGGCTCACCCAGAAAGAAGGGGTGATGGACCAGGCGGGGGCGGAGGCCCGGGTTTCGGGGATCTTCCACGGCGCCGGAGCCGGCTGGATTCAGGAAGGCACGGTTGAAAACCGGAACCGGTGGCACAACCTCAAGTACTACACCTGGGTGGAGCAGCAGGGAAAGACCGTCGAGGAGCTCGACGCCCAGCGCGACCCCGGGTGGTGGATCGCCCATCAGAAAAAAGTCGCGGAAGTGGACGAGAAGATTCGGGCGCTTCGAGGCGAGCGAGCGTGACGAAACGGGTCGCTCTCTACCTTCAAGACGCCCACCCCCTCGCCGACTGCATCCGCTACGCGAAGTACGCCGAAGAGCGGGGGTTCGAAGCGGTGTGGCAGGCGGAAAGCCGGCTCGTCCGCGACGCCGTCGTGCCCATGGCGGCCTACGCGGCCGTCACGTCGCGCATCCAGGTCGGCTCGGGCGTCATCAACAACTGGACGCGGAACATTGGCCTCCTCGCGGCGACGTTTCTCACCCTCGACGACCTCGCGCCCAACCGGATCCTCTGCGGCATCGGTGCCTGGTGGGATCCGCTGGCGCAGAACGTGGGGATCGTAAGGAGAAAGCCGCTCGCCGCCATGCGGGAGACGATCGATATCTTCCGCAGGCTTCTCCGAATGGAGAACGTCACCTTCGAGGGAGAGTTCCACAAGGTCCACGGGATCGAGCTCGACGTGATCCATGGCCGGCGCGAGCCCCGCCACGTCCCGGTCTTCATCGGCGCCACCGGGGACAAGATGCTGGAGCTTACCGGTGAGATCGCCGACGGATGCCTCCTCAACTACTGCGTTCCCCCCTCGTACAACGACCGGGCGCTCGAACTATTGGCGACAGGCGCCGCGCGCGCCGGGAGGTCGCTCGAGGACATCGATCGTCCCCAGCTCATCGTCTGCTCCGTGGACCGCGATCGGGATCGCGCTATCGAGGGAGCGAAGGGTCTCATCACCCAGTACCTCGCGCAGCAGCCCCATATCGCGAAAGCCTCGGGAGTGAGCGAAGAGACGGTCCGGAAGATTCAGTCGATCCTCGGCTGGCCCGCCACCAAGGAGCAGGTGAGAGCGGCGATGCAGCACGTCCCCGACGAACTCGTACTCGGCATCACCGCCACGGGAACGCCGGAGGAGGCGCGGGCTCGGGTCGCCGAGTACGTGAAGCGCGGAGCGACCTGCCCGGTGCTCTATCCCCTCGGAGACCCGCTCTTGATGATCGACACCTTCGCCGAGTAGATCAGGCCGCCGTCTGGTACAAGGTGTTGGCGTAGGCGAGTGCCTCGTCGAGGCTGTCGAAGACGCGGCTCACTACGTGCACGCCCGTTCGATCCCGAAGAAGAGCCTTCAGGCGGGTCTTGGGGCTGGCCCCGTTCTCGCAGGCCTCGAGAGAGACGGTGCAACGTGTTCCTTTGACTCCGAGGATGTCCGTCTCCGTCATGACCCACCTCCCTGGTGACTCTGGCAGAACTGGCTTAGCCGAATGCAAAGACCGGGCCATGTCGCGGAAAGTGGGAAGGCCAGACCAAGCCGCTGCAAATATGCGATTTACGTCCTCGCGTCCGAAGGTCGCTGATCGGACCGCGGCTAGATTCGATGACAAAACGGCGAGAGTGTCGAAAAACGAAACACTTTCAGGGGCTCAGCGAAACATCTGTCTCCCGGCCTCGCCGGAATAGTTGACGAAGACCGTCTTCTGCTCGGTGAAGAAGTTCAGGCCCTCCTCCGACATCTCGCGCTCGCCGACCCCGGTGGCCTTGACCCCGCCGAAGGGCAACTGGGCTTCCCCTCCGATCGTGGGCTCGTTGACGTGCACCATCCCGCACTCGACGTCCTCGACGAAGCGCATCACCTGCTCCACGTCCCGGGTGAAGATCGAGGTCGTGAGGCCGAACGAGACGGAGTTCGCCATGCGGATCGCCTCCTCGAAGTTTTTCGCCGTCGAGACCGCGAGGACCGGCCCGAACACCTCCTCCTGGAAGATGCGCATCCCCGCGTCGACCCCGTCGAAGATCGTGGGCTCGACGAAATAGCCGTTCTCGAGCCCCTTGGGTCTCCCGCCTCCGGTGAGAAGCTTCGCTCCTTCGGACTTCGCAATCTCGATGTAGTCGAGGTTCGTCTTGAGCTGGCTTTCGTCGACGGCGGGCCCCATGTCGACGTTCTCGTCGAGACCGTTGCCGATTCGGATCTTCCGCGCGTGCTCGACGAGCCGCTCGACGAGAGCGTCTTTCATGTCCTCGAGGGCGATCACCCGTGACGTCGCAGTGCAGCGCTGGCCGGTCGAGCCGAAGGCGCCGTCTTTGATCGCGAGCGCCGCCTTGTCGAGGTCGGCGTCGGACATCACGATGACCGCGTTCTTCCCCCCCATCTCGCAGGTGACCTTCGCCCCTCTCGACGCCGCCTTCACGTAGAGGTCGGTGCCGATCGAGTTCGAGCCGGTGAAGGAGATGATGGGAATGTGGGGCGAATTGACGAGAGTCTCACCCACTTCGGAGCCCGAGCCCACGACAACGTTGAAGACCCCGGGAGGGAGCCCGGCCTCGGCGTAGATCTCGGCGAGAATTGTCGCCGTCGAGGGGGTGAGGGTGGCCGGCTTGAAGACCACCGCGTTTCCCGCGACCAGGGCCGGCGCCGACTTCCAGACCGGGATCGCCCAAGGGAAGTTCCAGGGAGAGATCAAAGCGACGACCCCGACGGGCTGGCGGATGGTGTAGGTGAAGGTGTTTCGGGCCTCGGAGGGGAGCGTCTTTCCTCCCATGCGGAAGCCGGCGCCCGCGTAGTACTCGATGAGAGAGATACCCTTCATCACCTCGCCCCGGGCCTCCTTCAGGATCTTTCCTTCTTCCCGGGTCATGAGGCGCGCGATCTCATCTACCCGGGCGCGCGCGATGTCGGCGGCGCGCCACAGGACCCGCCCGCGCTCCGGCCCGGGCACCTTGCGCCATTTCTCGAAGGCCTTCCGCGCCGCCTCGATGGCACGCTCGGCGTCCTTCGCCGTCGCCATCGAGAACTCGGCGATCACGTCGCCGCGATCGGCGGGATTCACGTTCTTAACCACTCGTCCGGAAGAGGCGGACGACGGCTGGATCCATTCTCCGTCGATGAAAGAGCCCGTTCGCATCGAAACCTCCCGCCTTCGCGAAGACGCTACGGCGCGGTAAACCGCTACGTTACCACGCCAACTTGATTTCGCGAACGAGGAGACCTTATCCTCCCCCCATGCGTATCGACACGGTCATTCGGGGGGGCACCGTCGTGACTGCCGATGACACCTACCGCTGCGATATCGGGATATCGGGCGGGAAGATCGCGGTCATGGGTCTCAATCTCGAGGGCGCCGAGACCCTCGACGCCTCGGGAAAGCTCGTGATGCCCGGAGGCATCGACGTCCATACTCACCTCGACATGCCCTTCGGGGGCACGGTGACCGCGGACGATTGGACGAGCGGCACCACGGCCGCCGTCTGCGGCGGCACCACCACGGTGATCGACTTCGCCATTCAGGACTTCGGAAGCTCGCTGCGAAAGGGGGTCGACGCCTGGTTCGCCCGCGCCGAGGGAAAGGCGGCGATCGACTACTCGTTCCACACGATCGTGCGCGATCTCAAGGAGTCCCACCTGAAGGAGATGGACGAGCTGGTCTCCGAAGGCATCACCACCTTCAAGCTCTTCATGGCCTACCCCGGGGTCTTCATGGTGGACGACGCCACCATCTTCCAGGCGATGCTGCGAACGCGGGACAACGGCGGTCTCATCTGCATGCACGCCGAAAACGGTGGGGTCATCGATATCCTGGTGAAGCGGGCGCTCGCGGAAGGGCACACCGAGCCCAAGTGGCACGCGCTGACCCGGCCGATGAGCGCCGAGGCCGAGGCCACGCGAAGGGCCATCGCTCTCGCCGAGATGGCCGGCGTTCCCGTCTACATCGTGCATCTCTCCGCGGGCGACGCGATGGAAGAGGTCCGCCGGGCCCGGGAGAGAGGCCTTCCGGTTTTCGCCGAGACCTGCCCTCAATATCTCTTCCTTTCGTATGAAGACTACGAGAAGCCCGGGTTCGAGGGCGCCAAGTACGTGATGTCCCCTCCCCTTCGCCCCAAAGGAAACGAGGAAAGGCTCTGGAACGGGCTTTCGACCGACGCCCTCCAGGCGGTCTCTACGGACCATTGCAGCTTCTGCATGAAGGAGCAAAAAGAGATAGGCAAGGGCGACTTCAGCAAGATCCCGAACGGTGCTCCCGGGATCGAGAACCGGCTGATGCTTCTCCACGAGGGCGGAGTCAACCGGGGCCGCATCACCATGAACCGCTTCGTCGAGCTCGTGTCCACGCGCCCCGCCAAGATCTTCGGTCTCTACCCGCGCAAGGGCTCGATCACCGTGGGGGCCGACGCCGACCTCGTCCTCTGGGACAAGGAGCGCAAGTGGACCATCAGCGCGAAAACCCACCGCATGAAGGTCGACTACAACCCCTACGAGGGCACGGAGGTGACGGGTGTTCCCGACACCGTCCTCCTGCGAGGTAAAGTCGTGGTTCGAGACCAGAAGCACGTCGGGAGCACGACTGACGGAGCGTTCGTTCGAAGAGAGGCAGGCACCGCGCGAACTCCGGAGGGAAGTCCAAGATGATGAAAAAAAAGTGGCTCAAGATCGCGGCGACGGGGGTCGCCGTCGCTGGCCTCGGAGCCTTCTGCTATTACGAGGCGATGAAGCGGGCCTGGATCCGCTACAACGAGTACGACATCCGCTCCGAGGGCTCACTCGCCGTCGGGGATCTCGCTCCCGACCTCGAGCTCGCCTCCGCCGACGGCTCCGGCCCAAAGAAGATCTCCGATCTCTATCGCGAGAAGCCTCTGGTCCTGGTCTTCGGCAGCTACACGTGACCGCCCTTTCGAGCCAGGTTGGCCGAAATCGAAAAAATACGTGAAGACTTCAAGGACCAGGTCGAGCTGGTCCTGGTGTACATCAAAGAAGCCCACTCCGGGGACGAGTGGCAGATGGATTCCAACGTGGAGTCGAAAGTCGTCTTCGACCAGCCAAAGACCTTCGAGGCGCGGATGGACCTCGCGCGCACGTTCCTGGATCGCATGGAGGTCAAGACCGAGGCCTTCGTCGACGACATCCGCAACACCGCCCTGGCCTGCTATGCCGCCTGGCCGGAGCGCATCTACGTCATCGATCGAGAGGGCCGCATCGTCTACAAAGGCGGCATGGGCCCGTTCTATTTCGCACCCGAAGAGCTCCGCGAGCTTCTCGAGACCATGCGACAAGAGTAAGGATTCAGGGTCGAAGTCCAAGCCTCTCCGCGAGCCCCGCGGGCACGAAGAAGTGGTTCACGCTGATGGAAGGGTTGAAGCCGCCCTTCGGCCGGTAGGGATAGATGGTCCGTGTCCTCGTGCAGTAGGCGTCGGCGCGAACGTAGCCGGCCTGCTGGGCGCACTCGCTCCAGGGCGCGAGCATCGGCCGGCCGAGCCTTGCGGGGCGCGGCGGCGGCTCCGCGGGCCGGAGGGCCTGGCCGCTCTTGTCATGCACGTACTTGAAGCCCGCGTGGTAGGTGTTCCAGGCGGTGGCCCTCAGGTCGTCGATCGAAAGGGCGCTCTCTTCGGTGAAGAGCAGCACGAAGCCCGCCTGATGGTAGCCGCGGAAGACCTCGACCATGCTCTCGTCCGTCTGTCCGCGCGCTTCGTGGAATCCGTTTCCCACGAGCATCACCGCGCCCTCGGGTGAAAGACCGGCGCTCTGAAGCGCCGAGAGCAGAGCGTCCGGCCGGCCGATGTCCGCCTGCCGGACGAAAACCATTTTCGCGGGAAGGGCGCCCCGCCGCTGCTGGTCCATCGCGGCGTCGATCGCCGCGTCCTCGAGATCCGCTCCCACATAATGGAGCGAGTCTGCCGACCGCGCGTAGCGCTGGCGCGTCGCCTCGCCGCGGCCGATCGCGTGCTCGATGAAAATCCCGTACTGAAATCCGGTGTCCCGGCAGAAGCGGTCGAGCGCGTCGTTCGCCTGCTCGAAGGTCGCTCGGTTCGCGTCCTGGCTCGCGCCCACGTTCCCGCCGCGGCTCACGTGGGCCGAAGACGTCCCGTGGAGGAGGATCTCACGGCATCGCTGCATGTACGGATGGTAGGTCTCGACGATCCCGAAGGGTCCAGGTCCCCGGGAAAACCCTCTCGCTCCCACCGTCGTGACCCGGTAGCTCTCCCCTTCCCTCTTCATCCAGCCGGAAGCCGTGAGCACCTCGAGGGCACCCGAGGCGACGACCGGATGCGGCCGGCTCCACTCCTCGGGCCGCACCGAGGCGCTTTCGATCAGGGCCGACGTGAGACCGCTCGCTCGGAGCCCGAGCACGACGGGAAGGAGGCGATAGCCGAGGCCCAGCTCGTCGGGGTCGGCAATCCAGTGGTTTTGACGGAAGTCGATGCGCCGCCTCGCGCCCTGACCGAGGTCGAGGAGGATTTCCAGCTCGTCGTTCGAGAGCACCGCGCCGGCAAAGAGACGCCGCCATAGACTCGTAACGCTCGCGGGAATTTGCGTGGGGAGGGGACCGACCCGGAAAAATAGGTCGCGCACCCGGGGATGGCCGGCGATGCGAAAGCCTTCGTCGTACTGTTCGACGAGGCCGCGAGAGAGAAGGAAATGGAGGTCCTTGTCGAGCTCGCCGGGGTCGAGCGCCCGGGTCTTGCCGTCGATCTCGACTTCACAGCACTCGGGGTAGAGCGCCTCGCCCTCGAGAAGCCTTCCGATAAGTCCGAGGGCGGCGAACGCGCCAAGGACGTGCCGCATGAGCCAGAGGTCCGGAGGGGCGGTGATGGCGGCGGTGAGCGCCACCTGGCGGACGACGGTTGCGGCGTCCTGAATCGATTTCTTCTCTTCCGCCGAAGCGCCGCTCGCCTCGAACGCGGTCGCGAGCTTGTCGCACGCTTCCAGGACCTTCTGGCCCATCCCAAGAAGGTGGGGGACGCGATCGCGGAACGTCTCCCATGCGCCCTGCTGCAGGTACGGGAAACCCGCGCTCGAGACTCCCGTCGGTTGCACGAGCACCGGGACGAGAAGCTCCGCGAGACGGTCGCCCGCCGCCGCGGACTCCAGGATCTCCTTCATCTTCGAGTGACTAGACATCGAGCCTTCTACCCCGTCCTTGTTCCCGCCCTTTCTCGTACACCACTTTCGCCGCCGCCACGTCCTCAATGGCAATCCCCTGTGACTCGAAAAGCGTGATGGCCCCGGGCTCGCGGATGAAGCCGCCAAGGACGACGTCAGAAAGCTCGCGGACGCTCTCCCAGGATAGCTTCCCCGCTTCGACTACGGCGAACAGATCGCCGCACTCGATCTTCGCCTGCTCCACCGAGTCGGCGGCGATGACGTCCGCGCGCGTCACCGCGAGCTCGTCGATCTCGCGGCGCGTGACGGCGTTCGAGCCGACCGCGTTCACGTGGTGCCCGGGCTCGAGCCAGGCGCCGAGAAGAACCGGCTCCTTGGAGCTCGTGGCGGTCACGAGGATTTCGGACTCGGACGCCACTTCCTCGGGGCGCGACGCCGGACGCACGGGGAGCTCCAGGACCTTCGTCATCTCGTCGCAGAACGCATTTCGCTTCTCCGGATCGCGGCTCCAAACCGTCACTTGCGAAACCGTCCGGGATGCCGCGAGGGCCTCGAGCTGCGATCGGGCCTGCCAGCCGCTCCCGTAGATTCCCACGCGCGACGCCTCCCGGGGCGCGAGGGTGCGGGTCGCGACCGCGGTCGCGGCGCCCGTGCGGATTTGCCCGAGGCGGTCAGCAGCCATCATCGCCACGAGCTCACCCTTGCCGGACTCGAAGAGGAGGAAATAGAAGCGCGCGCCAGAGGGTCCGGTGGTGTAGACCTTGAGCCCGGCGTAACCGAGGGCGTCGCTCCCGGCGGACATGACGTGCAACACGAGCTTGTCCAGCCGGACCCGCCCTCGCGGCCGATTCACGGCCCTTTTCTCGCCAAGGAGACGGAAGGCTTCCTCGACTCGGGCCACCGCTTCCGCCATCGGAAGAAGAGCCCCGACTTCCTCTTCGGTGAAAAACGTCGCCATTTCTTTGACTCTCCTCGGATCGGATGATAGATCAACGAGGTCATCATGAGCGTTCCGGCAGACGAGTACCGCTTCTGTCCCAAATGCGGGGGAGCGCTCGATTCCAAGGTTCTGAAGGAGAACGAGCCGGAGAGGCTCGTCTGCCGACTCTGCGAGTTCGTCTTCTTTCAGAATCCCAAGGTCGCGGCGGGGACTCTCTTTGAGCTCGACGGGAAACTCGTGCTCCTGAAGCGGGCGATCGAACCGGGCTATGGAAAGTGGGTGTTCCCGGGCGGGTTCGTCGATCGCGGGGAGACGGTGGTCGAGGCGGCGATCCGCGAGACCCGCGAGGAAGCGAACGTCGAAGTGCGCGTTCGGGAGCTTCTGGACGTCTTCTCTTACTCCGGCTCGCCCATCGTGGTCGTGGTCTACGTAGCCGACGTCGTCTCGGGAGAACCGCGAGCCGCGGACGAGAGCCTGGAGCTCCAGGCGTTCGAGCCTTCGGACATTCCCTGGGAGGAGCTCGCCTTCCCGAGCACCCGCGACGCTCTCCGCGCCTACGCGCGGCGCTATCTCTGCCCGCGGAAGGAACCGCGAAAGAGGAGGACCCCTTGAATCGTTTCGTCGGAAAAGTCGTCCTCGTCACCGGAGCGAGCCGAGGGATCGGCCGCGCGATCGCCGAAGCGTATCTCGAGGAGGGCGCCAAGGTCGCGCTCTGCGCTCGGTCGCTCGGGGAGCTCGAGAGGCTCGCCGATGGGTGGAACCGGAAGGACCGCCGCGCCATCGCCCTGAAGTGCGACGTGACGTCGCGGGAAGAGGTCGCGCGCTCTCTCGACGAGGTGGAGAAGAGCTGGGGGAAGCTCCATGTCCTCGTCAACAACGCGGGCATCTCGGGGCGGACGCCTATGAGCCCTCCGGGCCCTCCGGGCCCTTCGGACCCTTCGGACCCTTCGGGCCCTTCAGACAAAGACGGCGACGAGTTGTGGGATCGGATCCTGGCCACGAACCTGAAGGGGAGCTACCTCGTGACGCGGCACGCTCTTCCGCTCATGAGCTCGGGCGACGGACGCATCGTCAACATGTCTTCGGTCCTCGGCCGGTTCGGCGTTGCCGGCTACGCCGCCTACTGCACGGCGAAGCACGGAATCCTCGGCTTCACCCGGGCGCTCGCCCTCGAGCTCGCGCCCCGGGGAATCACCGTGAACGCCCTCTGCCCCGGATGGGTGGAGACGGACATGGCGGAACAGGGGATCCGCGAGTCGGCGGCGGTCCTCGGAATCTCTCGGGAAGAGTTTCGCGAGCAGGCAATCGCAGGGGTTCCGCTCAAGCGGTTCATCGATCCGCCCGAGGTGGCGAAGCTCGTGCTCTACCTCACGTCGGACGACGCCTCGGCGATCACCGGACAGGCCTACAACATCTGCGGGGGACAAGTGATGAGCTGAAGCTCCGTGCTAGGATCTACCCATGGCTGAGAAAGTCAAAGTCTACGGCAAGGCTGGCTGACCCTACACCACCGCGGCCCGTGAGGCCTATGCGGATCGAGGGGTCGACTACTACGACGTACAGTCCAACCCCGAGCTCATGAAAGAGATGCTCTCGGTGACCGGCGGCGGAAGGGCCGTCCCCGTCATCGTCGACGGCGAGAAAGTAACCGTCGGCTATGGCGGCACGTGAGGCGTCTGATAGCCGGCAGTTCGCCGGTTCGAAGAAAAACATGACGACGCCTTCCTGGAAGCATGTGATCGGCATCCTCGGAGGCCTCGGCCCCCACGCCCACATCGAGTTCGAAAGCCTTCTCCTCGACGCCACCGGCAAAGCCCTCGGCAGATCCGCCTACGACCAGGATTACCCTCCCTGGGTGGTTTCGTCGATGCCGGCGACTCCAGATCGGACCCGAGCCCTTCTCGAGGGATCGGAGTCTCCGGTCGAGGCGATGCTCGAGAGTGTTTCGCGGCTCTCGGAAGCGGCCTTCGCCGTCATTCCCTGCAACACCGCCCACGCGTTTCTCGAGGAAGTCCGGCGCCGCTCCCGGCTCCCCTTTCTCGACATGATCCAGTTGACCGCCGAGCGCGCCGTCGAACGTGTGGGAGAGAGAGGGTGCATTGGCCTCTTGGCCGCGTCGGGGACGCTCAAGAGCGCGCTCTACCAGACGAAGATTCGGGCGCTCGCGCCGGAAGCGCGCGTCGTGAGCCCGCTCGATTTGACGGACGGCGAGGAGCTCCAGGAACGGCTCGTCATGGAGCCCATCTTCGGCCCGTTGCAAAACGGTGGGGGAAGAGGCGCCGGCGGCATCAAGTCCGGAGCGTTTCGCGATCCTGCAAAACGTGAGGAGCTCGCGGAGCCGATGCGGGAGGCCGCGCGGAGGCTCGCGGACGCCGGCGCTTCGATCGTTCTCACCGCCTGCACCGAGATTCCACTCGTCCTCGGCCGCGACGCGGTAGGGGAGATTCCGCTCCTCGATCCCATGGCGATCGCGGCAGAAGAAGCGGTAGCGATCGCGCTCGGCCGAAAGCCCCTCCCCGCCTGATGCACATACTCGGAAGCGCCGCGATGCGCGACGCCGACCGGCGCACGATCCAGGAGATCGGCATCCCGGCCTCGGTCCTGATGGAAAACGCCGGCCGCGCCGTGGTGCGGACGATGATGGAGCGAATCGATGACCTGTCGTCTCGATCCGTTCTCGTCGTCTGCGGCAAGGGAGGAAACGGCGGAGACGGGCTGGTGGTGCTGCGGACGCTCGCGTGCCTGGGCTACGAGGCGCGCGCCGTGGTCCTCGCTCCTTTCGAAAGCCTCTCGGCCGAGGCCCTCGACAATCTCCAGTCGGCCCTGAAGCTCGGGCTTTCCGTCGAGTCCGCGCCGACGGTCGAGGCGTGGGAGGACGTCCTCTCCCAGGTCGCTTCCGCCGACGTCGTGGTCGACGCCCTCTTTGGCACAGGGCTCAGTGAGCCGCCGCGCGGGTTCTACCAGCGGGTGATCGAGGATCTGAACTCTCTCGAGACTTTCCGGGTCGCAGTCGACGTGCCCTCGGGTTTGTTCTCGGACTCGGGAAGCGTTGCCGGCGCCGCCTTCGACGCCGACCTCACGATCGCCCTCGCGGCGCCGAAGGTCTGCCACTTCATTCCACCAGCTTCGGAGATCTGCGGAGAGGTCGCGGTGGTCGAGATCGGAATCCCGCCGCGGTTTCTCGTAAGCTCGGAGCCAAGGCTCGAGACCCTCGAGCCCGCGGCTCTCGCCGAAGCCATCCCCCGGCGCCGGCGCCTGAGCCACAAGGGAACCTACGGACATCTCCTGATCCTCGCGGGCTCGGTGGGAAAGACCGGCGCCGCGCTCATGGCGGCGGAAGCGGCGCTTCGCACCGGAGTGGGCCTGGTCACCGTCGCGTCGGCGAAGAGCGCTATTCCCATGATGGCGCCCCGGCTCCCCGAGGCCATGTGGGAGCCGCTCCCCGAGACCGATTCAGGCGCGGTTTCCAGGAAGGCCGATTCAAGGCTTCGCGAGCTCCTGCGCGAGCGCGACGCTCTCGCTCTTGGACCCGGGCTCGGGACCGACGAGGAGACGGTCGCTCTGATTTTGGGGATAGTGAGCGACTCCGAGATCCCGACGGTGGTTGACGCCGATGGTCTCAACGCTCTCTCGAGGAAGCGAGAGGCGATTCCCGCGGGCCGCGCTCTCGCGCTCACCCCCCACCCCGGCGAAGCGGGAAGGCTCCTCGGCTTGCCGGTGAAAGAGGTCGAAGCCGATCGCTTGCGGGCCGCGCGAAGGCTCGCGCAAGAAACGAAAACCCACGTGCTTCTCAAGGGCTACCGGACGCTGGTCTCGGACCCGCGAGGAAACGTCCAGGTGAATCTCACGGGCAACGCGGGAATGGCGACGGGAGGAACGGGCGACGTCCTCACCGGGATCGTGGGCGCTCTACTGGCTCAGGGCGCAGCCATCGAGGAGGCCCTTCCGCTGGGAGCCCACCTCCACGGTCTCGCGGGAGACATGGCCGCGGCGGCCATCGGACAGACTTCCCTCGTCGCGACCGATCTCATCGGGAAGCTCCCGGAAGCCCTCCGCAGCCTGGGGGCGGATTGACGGAGCCTGGAGAAAGATCCGAGGACACAGACAGCCCCGAGAAAACGTTCGCCGCGGCCTTGGAGCTCGCCCGGCGCAATCCAGGAGCCTCTCTCTTCTATCTTCACGGCGACCTCGGAGCAGGGAAGACCCTCTTCACCAAGGGCATCGCGTCCTTTCACGGCATCGATCCGAGCGGTGTTACGAGCCCCACGTTCGCACTCGTGCAGCGGCACAGCGGCGGGAACAGGGTCCTCTACCATATCGACCTTTACCGCATCGACGGCGAGCGGGAGCTCGCTGAGCTCGGAATCGAGGAGCTCGAGGAGGAAGGGGCGGTGCTGGTGGTAGAGTGGGCCGAAAAGCTGGGCCGGCGTCGCCGGGAGGACGGAATCGACGTCACTCTCGAGGTCGCGGGAGAGAACCTCAGGAGGATCACGATACGGTGCCCATGAGACTCGGGGGAATCATCGCGGCGCTCGCGCTCCTCGCGGGATGCAACGATTCGTCGACGGCTACCGCTCCGCCGCCGGAAAACGCGGGAATCAACGTCCTCTTCATCACCATCGACACTCTCCGGCCAGACCACCTGAGCGCGTACGGCTACCCGCGGAAGACGAGTCCCGCGATCGACGAGCTGGCGTCGAAGGGCGTGGTCTTCGATCTCGCCTTCACCTATTGGCCCAAGACCCGCGGGAGCTTCGCCGCCATGTTCACGAGCCTCTACGCCTCCCAGCACGGCCTCACGGTGCGCGACCGGGACCTTCCCGAGTTCAACGAGACTCTGGCCGAGGTCTTCCAGAGGGCGGGCTACCGGACCGCAGCGGCGGTCGACAACGGGAATCTCGATTCCAGGCTCGGCTTCGCCCAGGGCTTCGAGAGCTACGAGGAAACGTGGCTTCGAGCGGAGAGCGAGCTCGAGCGCACGGAGGTAACCACCCGGTTCGGCGAGGAGATCCTCGCGAGGAAGGACGACCCCCGTCCGTTCTTCCTGTGGCTCCACTACGTGAACCCGCACACGCCCTACGATCCTCCGGCCGAGCTCTTGAGCCGGTTCCAGGGAGACGGACTCGTCCCGCGGGCAAGCGTGCTCCCGAAGGTCGTGGGGTTTCACGGCGGCGTCAACCGCAACCTGGCGACGGGCGGAGCGCGCACCTGGGGAGACTACATCGATCGCTACGATGCGGAGATCCTGCTCGCGGACGAGCACGTTGGCCGCGTCCTGAAATCCCTGAACGAGGGTCCCCACGCGGGAACCACCATCGTGGCCCTCACCTCGGACCATGGCGAGAGCCTGGGCGAGCACGGTTACTACTTCGACCACGGCGACGACCTCTACAACCCCTCGCTCCGGATCCCTTTCGTCCTCTCGTTCCCTGGATTTCTTCCCATGGGCGAGCGGGTCGACGCCTTCATGTCGAGCCTCGACATCTACCCCACTCTCCTCGACCTCACGCAGCTACCCTTCCCCACGGGACCTCCCGGCCTCCAGGGAAGCTCGGTCCTTCCGCTCATCCGCGGCACCAGGTCCCGCCTGAAGGACCATCTCTTCTTTCAAAACGACCGTCACCTGACGGCGATCTCGAACGGCCGGCTGAAGCTCGTGCAACACCCGGCGGGCGAAGGAAGCGCCGCCTCCCTCGAGCTCTACGACATGTACCGAGACCTGGAGGAGACCGAGGACCGATACCTCGGCTCGGAGACGCACGTGGCGCCGCTCGAGGCGGAGCTCGGAAGCTTCCTCACCCGGACCGTCGCCTGGCAGCAGGAGACCACGGCGAAGCGAGCGCCGGCGAAGGCGGACTGCGATCTTTCGGAGGCGACGCGGAGAAGCCTCGAGATCCTCGGCTACGTCGAGGAGGAAACGGGCGCCGTTCCGTGCCGTAGCGCCGTGCCTTAACACCCGTTGTGCTACTCTTTCTCCGTGAAAGAGAAGCGCATTGCCGTCATTCCCGGAGACGGAATCGGAATCGACGTAACCCGGGAAGCTCTCGCCGTCCTGTCGACACTCGGAGACGTCACCGGAGTCCGCCTCGCCGTCCAGGAGTTCGACTTCGGAGCCGAGCGTTACCTGAAAACCGGAGTCTCGCTCCCCGAGGGAACCTACGAGATGTTCCAGCGGGACTTCGACGCCCTCTTCATCGGCGCTCTCGGCGACCCCCGGGTCCCCGACATGGCGCACGCGCGGGACATCCTTCTCGGCACGCGCTTCGTCCTCGACCTGTACGCGAACCATCGGCCGGTCAAGCTCCTCCACGACGACCTCTGCCCGCTCAAGGGCCGCGGCCGGAAGGACATTAATTTCGTCGTTTTCCGCGAGAACACCGAAGGCGCCTACGTCGGGATGGGGGGCATCTTCAAGAAAGGGACTCCGGACGAGATCGCGACCCAGGAGGACATCAATACCAGGAAGGGCGTCGAGCGCATCATCGAGCACGCGTTTCGCCACGCGAAGGCGAACGGCCTCACCAAGGTCACGATGAGCGACAAATCGAACGCTCTCCGGTTCGGGCACGATCTCTGGCAGCGGGTCTTCGCCGAGGTCTCGAAGCGCTATCCGGAGATCGAGGCGAACCACCTCTACATCGACGCTCTCGCGCTCCAGATGGTGAAGAACCCCGCGCAGTTCCAGGTGGTCGTCACCTGCAACATGTTCGGCGACATCGTGACCGACCTCGCCGCGGCGCTCCAGGGCGGGCTCGGAATGGCCGCTTCCGGCAATATCAACCCCAGCGGAGTATCGATGTTCGAGCCGGTACACGGCTCCGCGCCCAAGTACGCGGGAAAGAACGTCGCCAATCCCTTCGGAGCGATCCTGTCGGCCCAGATGATGCTCGACCACCTCGGTTTCCGCGACGAAGCGGCGCTCGTCGAGAAGGCGGTGGTCGCTTCGATCGAGAGCCGGGAGACGCCGAAAGAACTGGGCGGAAGCCTCGGAACCCGTGAGGTGGGAGAGGCGGTCTCGCGGCGGATCCGCGAGCTGGGCTCAATATAAAATCGCGCTCTCCCCGCGCTCGCGGATGAGCTTTTCGAAATGCGCTGATCGTCGTCGATCGCCGTCGGTTGCCAGGCTGCCAGGCGACCGCGAGCGCGATCAGGAGGGGGCTCTTCCCCACCCATCGAGTATAATCCTTCGCATGAAACGCACACGAACCATGGCCGGTCTTGGCTCGGCCGCGCTCCTTCTCGCCGCCGTCGCCTCCGCGCAGGTTACGAAATACGTTCGGTACGCCCACGACGGCCGGACGTCTTTCGGCATCCTCGAGGGCGATCAGATCCGGGAGCTCGACCGCTCCCCGATCGAGAGTGGAAAGCCCACGGGAAAGACCGTGGCGCTCTCGAGCGTCCGGCTCCTCGCTCCGGTAGAGCCCTCGAAAGTGATCGCGGTCGGACTGAACTACAAGAGCCACATCGGCAACGCCGAGCCCGCCAAGTATCCCCCGCTTTTCGCGAAGCTCCCGACCTGCATCGTCGGCCCGGAGGCGGACATCGTATTTCCCGAAGGCGCTTCGAACACCCATTTCGAGGGCGAGCTCGTCGTGGTCATCGGGAAGAAAGCGAGCCGTGTCTCGAAGGCGGAGGCTCCGCAGTATATCTTCGGAGTCACCGCCGGAAACGACGTGAGCGAACGGGACTGGCAGCGCGACGATCTCCAGTGGTTCCGCGCCAAGGCTTCCGATACGTTCGGGCCTCTCGGGCCCGCGATCGTGACCGGCCTCGACCACAACAACCTCCTGCTCCAGACGAGGCTCAACGGCAAGACGCTCCAGGAGCAGCGGACCAGCGATCTCCTCTTCGACGTGGAAGACATCGTGAGCTACATCAGCCAGTTCGTGACCCTGATGCCCGGGGATGTGATCTATACCGGCACCCCAGGGGCCACGAGCGCGATGAAACCCGGAGACGTGGTGGAGATCGAGATCGAGGGAATCGGAATCCTTCGCAACAAGATCGCCGCCTCCAGCACGGATCCCAAAACCGGAAATTGACCGACCGGCTTACCTCGGCCGCAAGTCGAACGCCGCCATCTCCCGGAGATTTCGCACCAGCAAGATGCCCTCGGCCATCGCGGGGTGGTTCCAGGTCTTTCCCTCGATGGCGCTGAAGCGCGCGATCTCGTCGAGCTTTTCCGGAGTGGCGCGGACGAGCGCGAGGTCGCCGTCTTCGCCGAGTACGATCACGTGGCCCGAGGCGAGCAGAACCTGGCCATGGCCGTAACGGCCGCCCTTCCACAGGCGCTCGCCGGTACGGGCGTTCACGCAGGCAAGGATGGCTTCGTCGAGGCCGTAGATGTAGCCCTCATGAAGGACGGAGCTCGTGAACTTGTTCTTCATGTGGACGTTCTCCCACACGCGGCGCGCCTCGAGACGCTCGCCGCTCCCCCCCACCAATTCGACGAGTGCGGCGCCGTGCCCGTAGCCTGCGGAGACGAAAACGTGGTTCTCGTCGACGACGATCGGCTGGGCGGCGTTGACGTCGTAGCTCGTCGTCCAGGGGTAGTCCCACAGAAGAGCGCCGTCCTCGACGCGGAGCCCCATCAGGCGCTTCGCGCTCATGACGAGGAGCTGTCGCTGCCCCTCGAGGGTCGCGATCATCGGTGCGGTGTAGGCGGCGCCGTCGTCGAGGGAGCGCCAGACCGGCTTTCCACTCAGAACCTCGTAGGCGACGAACGATGCTCCCCGGCCGCCTCCCGGATTCACGATTACCATGCCGTCGACGAGGAGCGGTGACGCGGCCATGCCCCAGGTCAGATTCGCCGCCCCGGCATCGTCGAGAATGTTCGTGCGCCAGGCGACCGACCCATCCGACGCGTCCAGCTTGCGAAGCTCGCCGGCCCCGCCGAGGGCGTAGACGAAGCCGTCGGACCAGGTGGGCGTCGCCCGCGGTCCGTCCCCGCCCATGGACTCCCTGAAATACGCGACCCAGGAGTCGGTCCAGAGCTCGCGCCCGCTCCAAAGGTCATAGGCGGCCACCACTTCCTCGTCGTGGCGCTGCTCGATGGTGTAGAGACGCCCCTCCGCGATAGAGAAAGACGCGTAGCCTCCCCCGACCGGCTCGCGCCACATGGGCTCGAGCCCCTCACTCCAGTCGGTGCGAATCACCCCGAGGTATTCGCCCGCGCGCTCCGGTCCGCGATAGTTGGCCCAGCAATCGCTTGCGACCGCGCACGGCTCGACGATGTCGAGCGTGGCACTCGGTGCGCCGTTGCCGGCAGGCTCCGTCTCCGCAATCTCCTTCGGGTCCGGCGAGCCGTGCATCACGTCCGGGGCCATCTCCACGGGAGCGACAGCTCTTTGCTGCGCTCGATGCTCGTCGACCGCCCGGAAGCGTTCGTCGCCGGTTTCGAACGTCACGATCGTGGGAGCGCCCGTCCCAGCCGTCTGTAGACGCATGCCCAGGAAAAAATACAAGTACACGAGAGTCAGGCTGATGAGGGCAACGGAACCGGCGAGCCTCCGCAGGAATCCCGGCCGCGGCCTTGTCCAAAGAATGATGAGCCCAAGCGGCGGAGCGAGAAGCGTCGCCCCCCAGAACGCGGCGCGCGAGCTCCGCCAGGAGAATTTCGAGTGCGCTGCCATCGCTCGAGACGACCTCCTTCCGGCCAAGTCCCATCTTGGCACAAGGGCGTCAGGCTGCGCATCACGCACTGCTTGGGCCGCACTGCGTGATATAGGTGGAGGTGATGACGCCGATGCACGTACTTACCCTCGCCGCGCTGCTTGCCGGAGCCGGCTCAGTGCCGGGGTGAAGGCTCATCGAAAGAGCGAGAGAGCTCCTGAGGAGGTACGCGCTAACGGCCGTTACTCGACAACGACCCCGATGCTCGCGAGCGTCTCCCCTTTCAACGCCGAGGGAACGGCGCGGACGTAGAGCACGACGCCCGATTCGGGCGCGCGAGCTTCGAAGAGCGTCTTGCCGAAAAAGTCGGTGACCGTCCCGACCGTCATCCCCTTCTGAACGTAGGTTCCTCGCGCCACCCGTGGGCGGAAAATACCGCCGGCGTCGGCGGTAACGTTGTGAAGGGTACCGAGCCAGACCGGGCTTTCGACGGGGGTCGGATCTCCCGGCAGCATCTTCAGGTGCCGCATCACGGAGAGAGTGCCGCGAACGAGCACGTCGACGTCCTCCGGCATCACGGTACCCGCATGGCCCGCCTCCACCGTGATCGACGGCTTCCCTCGGGTCGACGCCGTATTCTCCAGATAGATGGAAGCATTCGGGTCCGCGGGCCTTCCTGTCGAAATGATGATGTGGTCCAGCCCGAAAGCGAGCACCATCCCCCGCGAGATCCGGTCCTGAGGCTCGCGACCGGTCTTGCTCCAGTACGAGTAGGGCCGCAGACTCTCGTCGAGATCCCCGCCGTGAAAGTCGATGAGGTGGTCGCTCTGCTCCACGACCTGTTTGGTGATGGCGAGGGAAGCCCTCTCGCTCTGGGTCCCATCCGCTCGTCCGGGATAGGTGCGGTTCATGTTCTTGCCGTCGACCGGGTTCAGGTGCGGCACCACCCGATCGAACGAAACGGTATTGATTATGGGAACGACGATCACCGAACCGGCGATCGACTTCGGGTCGAGAGCGTCGATAAGGTCGGCGAGGGCGACAATCGACGCGTACTCGGTCCCATGAGAGCCCGCCACCAGCGCCAGCACCGGTCCGGGTTTAGCGCCGTGCACCACGGCGACGGGAATGCGGAG
>CAZKNR010000327.1:0-6109 GCA_964553925.1 uncultured Acidobacteriota bacterium | reverse complement strand
GTGGCGATCAAGGTGTTGCCGGCCGAGCTCGCCCAGGACCGGGAGCGCGTGGCGCGGTTCCGTCGCGAGGCGCAGGTCCTCGCGTCGCTGAATCACCCGAACATCGCCGCGATCTACGGGCTCGAGGAATCGGGCGGCGTCGTGGCGCTGGCGCTGGAACTGGTGGAAGGCCAGGACCTCGCGGAACGGCTGAAGCGCGGAGCGATCCCGGTCGACGAGGCCATCGCGATCGCGAAGCAGATCGCGGAGGGGCTGGAGGCGGCGCACGAGAAGGGGATCGTGCACCGGGACTTGAAGCCGGCGAACGTGAAGGTGACGAAGGACGGGGTGGTGAAGGTCCTCGACTTCGGTCTGGCGAAGGCCTACGAGAGCGACGCGGCGCCCTCTGCGGAGGCAGCGGTGTCACAGTCCCCGACGATGTCGCGTCACATGACGCAGGCGGGGATCATCCTGGGCACCGCGGCCTACATGTCGCCCGAGCAGGCGCGCGGCAAACCCGTCGACAAGCGGTCGGACATCTGGGCGTTCGGCGTGGTGCTGTACGAGATGCTGACGGGCGGGCGGCTATTCAGGGGCGAGACGGTGTCGGACGTGCTGGCCGCGGTTCTGACGCGGGAGCCGGACTTCGCCGCTCTGCCGGCAAGGACTCCGCCGGCGCTGCGTCGCCTGCTGGGTCGATGCCTCGAACGCGATCCGAGGCGCCGCCTCCGCGACATCGGCGAGGCCCGGGTGGTGCTCGAGGCGCCGATCGAGCCGATCGAGCCGATCGAGGACGAGCCCGGACTGACGGCTCCGTCGAGCCCGCGGCCGTCGGGTCGCGGCAGCCGCCTCGGTTGGTTCGCCGCGGTCGTCGTCGCACTCGCCGCTGGAGCGCTCGCCGGGCGCGCGCTGGCGCCGGCGCCGCGACCCGAGCTTCTACGCTTCAGCATCTCCGCCGCGTCCGGCGCATCGATCGTCTCTGGCGCGCGCAACTCGGCGATCTCGCCCGACGGCCGGCGCGTCGCTTTCGTGGGCAGCGACGTCGACGGGCGGCAGGGGCTCTGGATCCAGGAGCTCGACCAGATCCGGGCGCGCCTCCTCGCCGGCACCGAGGGCGCGAGCCACCCCTTCTGGGCGCCCGACAGCCGGCGGGTCGCCTTCTTCGCCAAAGGGAAGCTGAGCAGGCTGTCGCTCGACGACGGAAGGGTCGAGGCGATCGGCGACGCGCTCGAAGGGCGGGGAGGGAGCTGGGGCAGGGCCGGAACGATCGTCTTCGCCGCCAACGTCAACGGCCCGCTCTCCGCGGTCTCCGAAGGCGGCGGCGCGACGACGCCGGTGACCCGCATCGAAAACCCGGAGGAGGAGATCTCCCATCGCTTCCCCGCATTCCTGCCCGACGGGCGGAGGTTCGTCTACATCACCATGCCCCGCGCCAGCAGCGAAGAGGGCCGGGTCTTTCTGGCGTCGCTCGACGGGGGCGAACGCCGCTTCCTCTACCGATCGCAACGAGCGCCGATCTACGCCGAGCCCGGCTATCTGATCGACGCGATCGAGGATCGCCTGGTGGCCCGACGCTTCGACCCGAAGGAGGGAGAGCTTCGCGGCGAGCCCCGGCGTCTCGAGGAAGCCACACCCTCCTACCAATTGACGCAGGAGCGGGTTGCCTCGGTCTCCGAGTCCGGACGGCTCCTGGTGCCGACGGCCGAGACCGCGGGGACCAAGATCGCCTGGCTCGACCGCCGGGGACGGCTGGTCGGCGAGATCCCCCTGCCGCGGGAGACCTTCACCTCGCCCAGGCTCTCCCCCGACGGCCGCCGTCTAGCGATCCAATCGGCGGGCTCAAAGGAGTTGGACACGGATCTGTGGGTCGTCGACCTCGAGACCGAGCAGGCTAGCCGGCTGACCTTCACGCCGGGCATCGAAAGCTATCCGGTCTGGTCTCCGGATGGAGCACGCCTCGCCTTCCAGACCAATCGCGCGGACGTTTACGATGTATGGGAGCGTCCGTCGAGCGGGAGCGGCGCCGAGCGCGTGCTCTACGAGTCGCCGACCTCTTGGAAGAAACCGAGCAGCTGGGTCGGCGACTACCTCGCCTTCGATGCGACCGAGCGCGAGACCGGCTTCGACATCTGGCTGCTGCGGCCGGACCGTCCCGGGGAACCTCCGGCCCACGTGCTGAGCTCGCCGGCGAGCGAGAGCGAACCGGCGATCTCGCTCGACGGCCGCTGGCTCGCCTACGTTTCGAACGAGTCGGGACGCCAGGAGATCTACGTCGTGTCGCTGCCCGACGCGAAGACGAAATACCAGGTCACGACCGAGGGGGGACGGCATCCGGTCTGGACTCGCGGCGGGCGCGAGCTCATCTACCTAACGACCGGATACTCGGTCGCGGCCGTCCCGGTTTCGGCCGGCGAGTCGCTCGAGTTCGGCACCCCGGTGACGCTCTTCCCGCAGCCGCGCTCCAACTGGGGAAGCACTTCCGACGAGAACCTGTTCGACGTCACCGCCGACGGGAGCCGTATCGTCGTCCTGGTGCCGGAGAACCAGGGGAGCCAGACGCTCGTCGTGGTGACCGACTGGCTCGCCGAGCTCGGCGCCGAAGGCGTGAAGCGATGATCGGAACCCGCCTCGGTCCCTATGAGATCACGGCCGCGATCGGCGCCGGCGGAATGGGCGAGGTGTTCCGGGCGCGCGATACGAAGCTCAACCGTGAGGTGGCGATCAAGGTCCTGCCCGCGGAATTCGCGCACGACAGGGAACGTTTGGCCCGGTTCCGGCGCGAGGCGCAGGTCCTCGCGTCGCTGAATCACCCGAACATCGCCGCGATCTACGGTCTCGAGGAATCGGGCGTCGTCGTGGCTCTCGCGCTAGAGCTGGTAGAAGGCGAGGACCTCGCGGAACGGCTGAAGCGCGGAGCGATTCCGGTCGACGAAGCGCTCGCGATCGCGAAGCAGATCGCGGAGGGGCTGGAGGCGGCGCACGAGAAGGGGATCGTGCACCGGGATTTGAAACCGGCGAACGTGAAGGTGACGAAGGACGGGGTCGTGAAGGTCCTCGACTTCGGTCTGGCGAAGGCCTACGAGAGCGAGGCGGCAGAGGGGGCGGTATCACAGTCCCCGACGATGTCGCGTCACATGACGAAGGCGGGGATCATCCTGGGCACCGCGGCCTACATGTCTCCCGAGCAGGCGCGCGGCAAACCCGTCGACAAACGGTCGGACATCTGGGCGTTCGGTGTGGTGCTCTACGAGATGCTCTCGGGCAAGAGGCTCTTCGATGGCGAGACGGTGTCGGATGTCCTCGCGGCGGTGCTGACCCGGGAGCCGAGTTGGGCGGCGCTCCCCGCCACGACCCCGGCATCCGCGCGGCGCTTGCTGCGCCAGTGTCTGGAGCGCAATCCGAAAAACCGCCTGCACGCCATCGCCGACGCGCGCCTCGCTCTCGAGGACACGCTCGCCGGGCGGGCCGACGATGCGTCCGCGTCCGGCGCCACGGCGGCGACGCAGAAGTCACAACAGCGCGCGGCGTGGTGGCAATGGATGATCGGAATCGCTCTCGGGGCGGGCGCACTCGCGATCCTCGACCGGACGCTGCTCGCACCGCCACTGTCGGCGCCCGCCGAGACGGTGCGCCTGAAAGTCCTGCCGCCCGAGGGCACCTTTTCATCGGGGCCGTTCGATCTGGCTCCCGACGGCCGCGGGCTCGCCTTCGTGGCAACGGACTCGGATGGAGCGAGCGCACTCTACGTGCGCGCGCTCGACACACTCGAAGCGCGAAAACTCCCCGGAACCGAGGGCGCGACTTTGCCGTTCTTCTCCCCCGACGGTCGGTCGGTCGGATTCTTCGCCGGCATGAAGCTCCAGCGTATCGACCTCGCCGGCGGCCCTCCGCGCGCGCTCGCCCCGGTCTCCGATCCGCGCGGCGCGACCTGGGGATCCGCGGGCTTCATCGTCTTCGCTCCGGATGGAGGGGGGCCGCTCTTTCGCATCCCGGAGAGCGGCGGCCAGCCCGTCGCGGTGACCCGGCTCGACCTGGCCCAACAAGAAACTTCGCACCGCTGGCCTCAGTTCCTACCCGACGGCTCGCGCTTCGTTTTCCTGAGCCGAAAGCCCAGCGAGCCGCGTCTCGCGCTGGAGGTCGGCTCGGTCGACGGCAAGGAGCGCCTCCGGCTCGTCGAGGCGGACTCGGGCGCCCGCTACGCCGAAGGGCGGCTGTTCTTCCAGCGCCAGACCACGCTCTTCACGCAGCGCTTCGACGCCGCCCGCGGCGCGCTCCTGGACGAGCCCCGGCCAGTGGCCGAAGACGCCTGGCTCGACCCTGACACCGACGGCCTCGCAGCCTTCGCCGTCGCCGGCGGGGATCGCCTGGCGTACCGCCGAGGGGGCGTGGACACCGGTCGACTCACCTGGCTCGGCCGCGACGGCAAGACCCTGCGGACGGTCGGAGAGCCCGGCGTTATCTCGGATCCGATACTGTCGCCCGACGAGGGCCACATTCTGGTGAGCAGCGGCCAGGGCAATTCAACCCTGCTGCTCGTCGACGACACCAGCTCCATCGGGACGAGCTTGACTCCGCGCGGGCGCGGCGCCTCTATCGCAATCTTCTCGCCCGACGGTTCGCGCGTTCTCTTCGCCGAGGACCGCAATGGCCCGTTCGATCTCTACGAGCTGAAGGTGTCGGAGCCCGGCAGGGACGTTCTAGTGCTCGCGACACCGCTATGGAAGTACCCCGAGAGCTGGTCGCCCGACGGACGATTCGTCCTCTACACCGAGGTCGACCCGGCGAGCCGGGCGAACCTCTGGGTTCTGCCTCGGACCGGGGACGCGAAGCCGTTCCCGTTCCTCGCGACGTCGGCCGCGGAATCGGGGGCCAGGTTCTCCCCCGACGGGCGCTTCCTCGCGTACGCCTCGGACGAGTCGGGTCGCGAGGAGATCTTCGTCCAGCCGTTCCCGGCAACCGGCGCGAAGTGGCAGGTGTCGGCGGCGGGCGGATTCGAGGCGGCCTGGCGTGGCGACGGGCGGGAGGTCTTCTACGTTGCGTCCGATGCCCGGCTGATGGCCGTGGCGGTTGCGCCGTCGTCCTCCGGCCTCGCCTTCGGCGTGCCGCGGGCGCTCTTCCGCATCTCGTCAAAGCATGACATCGGCACCTCCGGCCACAGCTATGCGGTGTCCCGCGACGGCCAGCGTTTCCTGGTGCTCGAAAGGCCGGGCAAGGCGATCGCCTCTTCGATCGTCGTTGTGCTCGGACCGTCGGCGCAAGGAGCGTCGAAGCCGTGACTCTCGCCCCTGGAACCCGCCTCGGTCCCTACCAGATCACGGCCGCGATCGGCGCGGGCGGAATGGGCGAAGTGTTCCGGGCGCGGGATACGAAGCTCAACCGTGAGGTAGCGATCAAGGTCCTGCCCGCGGAATTCGCGCAGGACAGGGAGCGCGTGGCGCGGTTCCGTCGCGAGGCGCAGGTTCTCGCGTCGCTGAATCACCCGAACATCGCGGCGATCTACGGTCTCGAGGAATCGGGCGTGGTCGTCGCGCTGGCGCTGGAGCTGGTAGAAGGCGAGGATCTCGCGGACCGGCTGAAGCGCGGAGCGATCCCGGTCGACGAGGCCCTCGCGATCGCAAAGCAGATCGCGGAGGGGCTGGAAGAGGCGCACGAGAAGGGGATCGTGCACCGGGACTTGAAACCCGCGAACGTGAAGGTGACGAAGGACGGGGTAGTGAAGGTCCTCGACTTCGGTCTGGCGAAGGCCTACGAGAGCGACGGGGCGCCCTCTGTGCCCTCTGCGGAGGCAGCGGTATCCCAGTCTCCCACGATGTCGCGTCACATGACGCAGGCGGGGATCATCCTGGGCACCGCGGCGTACATGTCGCCCGAGCAGGCGCGCGGCAAACCGGTCGACAAGCGCTCGGATATCTGGGCGTTCGGTGTCGTGCTCTACGAGATGCTGTCGGGCAAGAGGCTCTTCGACGGCGAGACGGTGTCGGACGTCCTGGCGGCGGTGCTGACCCGGGAGCCGAGCTGGGCGGCGCTCCCCGCCGCGACCCCGCCGTCCGCCCGGCGCTTGCTGCGCCAGTGCCTAGAGCGCAATCCGAAAAACCGCCTGCACGCCATCGCCGATGCGCGCCTCGCTCTC
>CAZKNR010000326.1:0-11819 GCA_964553925.1 uncultured Acidobacteriota bacterium | reverse complement strand
GTAGAGCTTGTAGGAACCGGGCTGAACCTGAAGCGGCATTTCCCATACCTGGCGTCCGGACGCATCCTTCGCGATCTCGGCGCTCTCCTCGAACTGATAGACGGTGATGCCGTCGCTGTTCGCGACGGATCCGAACACCATGGCCTTGGCCGAGTTGAGGCCGGAGCCGAGGACGAAGTCGAGCGGGACGTAGATCTGCCCGCCGGTCGCGCGGAAGAAAGCGGGGCGCACCTCGAAGGGGATGGCCTCGCTCGTCTGCCCCGTTTCTTGAAGCGCCTTCAGGGCGAGCTTGGCGGGGCTGTTCGGATCGAACTTCATGTCCGCCTTGCGGAGCCGGCCGCTCTCGTCGCGAGCGTAGTTGACGGAAGGATTGGCGATGAGGCGCTCCTTCACCCGCTCGAGCTGCTTCGTGAGCTCGTTGCTCACGACCATGCGGTAGCCGAAGCCCGCCTGCTGCCGGAACGGTACGGAGATCCCATTGGGGATCCCGAGGCCGGGGTTGGGATCGTAGACCCAGGTCATCGTCTGAGCATCGCCCTCCTCGCCGCCGAGAGAGCCCAAGCTGGACTCGCCTCCCGGATCCTCACCGCCCGCGGCGGGATCGACTCCAGGCTGCGTGCTCGGGCCGCTTCCCGACTTTCCCCCCGGCTGCTGCTGGCTCGGTCCGCCGAGAAGGAGAAAGACTTGCCCCATATCGCTCTCGGAGCCCTTCCGTCCACTACCGCGGAATTGCTCGTCCGCGGTCTTCACCCGCGCCTCGTAGTCCTTCTGGTACTCATTCTCGGACGTCTCTGGGTTGAAATCCCGCCTCATCCAGAAAAGGTCCTTGAACAGCTTGCGGTCGTCCTTGTTGATCTCGTCGAAGGTGGCTTTCTCCTGCGCCGTGATGATGGCGCCGACTTCCTTCTCGACCCAGTTCTTGTCGTTCTTGCTGAGCTTCTCCTGAGTCAAGGCAGCGCCGGCCACGAGAAGGCCGGAGGCCAAAGCCACAACCCGCAATCGATTCTGTGACATGTAAATCTCCTATCGGCTCCTTCGCAAAACGGAAGAATACGTCGCCGGATCCCCAAGCGCAAATCTCGCCCACGGGCTCGTGCTATACTGACGCGGAGGGGTTAAGCTCATGAATGCAGCCTTTTCGAAGCGGGCTGTTCTCGCCATTCTGGGCGGACTCCTGGCCTCTTGCGCCAGCACGTCGAAGCGTATTCAGTTCTCGCCCGACGAGATCGTCGCGGACCTCGCCACCCGCGTTCCCGAGGACGTGGCGCAGAAGGTCGTCGTTCCGTACGACATCAACGACGAGATCCGGGAGCTGGCGCGGAAGTCGACCGATTCTCTCCGCACCGACAGCGAGAAGACCCGGGCCATCGTCAACGCGATCATCGGCCGCACCGGCATGTCCATCTCCTACGACTGGCTCTCGAACAAGACCGCTCAGCAGGTCTTTTACGAAGGCCGGGGCAACTGCCTCGCGTACAGCAACCTCTTTATAGGGATGGCGCGGGAGGTCGGCCTCGAGGCGGTCTACGTGGACGTGATGACCATCGAGCGAATCTCGAAGGAGGCCGAGGTCATCGTGAACAACGGCCACATCACCGCCGGCATCCGCCAGGGGCCGGAGCTGGTGATGATCGATTTCACCCGGACTCCCGAGCGTGAGTACATGGGGGCGAAGGTGATCGATGATTTCGAGGCCATCGCGAACTACTACAACAACCAGGGTTTCCTGTACGGCTACTATGCCGAGACCGCGGGGGACATGGGCGAAGAGTTCGATCCCGCCGTCGCCGAGCTCGAGATGTACCGGATGGCCCTCGACGTCCGCCCGAATTTCGGGAGGGCCCGGAACAACCTCGGCGTCGCCCTCAGGCGGCGAGGGAAGGTGGAAGACGCCATCGCCCAGTACAAAATGGCGCTCGAGGAAGACCCCAAGTTTGCCGAGGCGCGCTCCAACCTCGGAGCGGCGTACTATTCTCAAGGACGGGTCGAAGACGCGATCCAGGAGTTCGAAAGCGCGGCGCGGACAGGAGGCTCGAACGCCTACTACTACCATCACCTCGGCGTGATCCAGTACCAGCAGGGCCACTACGAGGAGGCGCTGCGCCAGTTCAAGAAGGCCATCTCCCGCGACGGCAGCCTCGCCGATTCCCGGTACTATCTCGGGGAGACGTATCTGAAGCTCGGCGATCGCGAGAAAGCGATCGAAGCTTACCGAAAGACCCTCGAAATCGATCCGAACTACCTCTCCGCTCGGGCGAAGCTCGACATGCTCACGACCGAGACGACCAGCAAGAGCAACTAGACTAGGGGCCCAGGTATTCATCGTCTCGAAGGCAACCTCAACGGACTCAAGCCCCGCGAGCGCCAGAGGCTCGAGAAGCTGTACCAGCGGCGGCTTCCGCCCCGCTCGCTCATAACCCAGGAGTTCGCCCGCCAGCTCACGGAGATATCGAGAGAGATCCGGCGCCAGGTAGGAGTCCTCGTCAACCGCAAAGGCGAGGTCGAGTGGGTCGGGGTGGGTGACGCGCGGCAAATTGTCCTTCCCGACCTGAAGCGGCAGCGTGTCGCCGAGCGGCGGTTCCGCGGGCTTCGCTGCCTCCACACCCATCTCAGCGACGAGCCTCTGACGCGGGACGACCTGACCGACCTCGTCCTGCTGCGCCTCGACGCGATGTCGGCGATCGAGGCGGGAGAGGACGGTCTTCCCGGGCTCGTCCGCACCGCCTATCTCTCGCCCTCGACGAACGGCGACTCCAAAGCCGCCGCCTGGAACCTGATGGAACCGGCGCATCCGAGTCAGATCGATCTGGACTTCGTCGATTTCATCACCGAGCTCGAGAACGACTTCGCGAGAAAACGCGGAGAGCTCTACCGGGCCGATCGGCGCGAGCGGGCGATTCTGGTTGGGGTTACGACGGGGAGCGTCGAGGCGGAAAAAGAGAGGCTCCTCGAGCTCGCGGAGCTCGCTCGGGTTTCCGACGTGGTGGTCCTCGATACCATCGTCCAGCGCCGGCCGAAGCTCGATCCCCGCTACCTCGCCGGGAAGGGAAAGATCGAGGAGCTCGTCATCCGCTCGCTCCAGGAGGGAGCGGACCTCATCATCTTCGATCAGACGCTTCAGCCAAACCAGGTGCGGTCGATCTCCGCGGCTACGGACTTGAAGATCCTGGACCGGACGCAGCTCATCCTCGACATCTTCGCCAGGCGCGCCCAGAGTCGCGAGGGCAAGCTCCAGGTCGAGCTCGCGCAGCTCCGCTACATGCTTCCGCGCCTCACGGAGATGGATACCGCGCTCTCGCGCCTTACCGGCGGCATCGGGGGAAGAGGACCCGGAGAGACCAAGCTCGAAATGGATCGACGGCGGGTGCGCGATCGCATCGCGAGGCTCCAGAACGAGATTCAGTCCATCCGGCAGAAGCGCGGGGAGCGGCGGAAGATGCGGGTGAGCCGCGGACTTCCCATCGTCACCCTCGTCGGCTATACCAACGCCGGAAAGTCGAGCCTCCTCAACCGGCTCACCGACAGCCACGTCGCCGTCGGAAGCCGCATGTTCGAGACCCTCGACCCCACGAGCCGCAGGCTTCGGGTGCCGGTCGAGCGCGAGGTGCTTCTCGCCGACACGGTGGGGTTCATCCGCGAGCTTCCGCCCGAGCTCCTCGAGGCCTTTCGCGCGACGCTCGAAGAGATCGAGACCTCGTCTCTCATCCTCCACGTGGTGGACGCTTCGCAGCCCGATTACCCGGAACGGATGGCCGCCGTCGTCTCCATCCTCGAAGGCCTCGAAGGCCTCGAGCTGAACAGAATCCCGCGCCTCGTGGTCTACAACAAAGCGGACCTTCTCTCTCCCGAGGCCAGAACCGAGCTTGGATCGGGCGGCGGCCACGTCCTGGTGTCGGCGGTAAATGGTGAAGGGACCGAGGCTCTGGTCGCGCGGATCGGCGCGCTCCTGAAGGAGCAGGGCAAGACTTACGAGGCGCTGAGCTCGCCGTACAGCCGGCGGTAGCTCTCGTAGCGTCCCCGGGCGATGGCTCTCTCGCCGAGAGCCGACTTCACCGCGCAGTCCGGCTCGGGAATGTGGCTGCACGAAGTGAAACGGCACCGGGTGAGGTGCGGCCGAAGCTCGGGAAAGCACTCCGCGAGCTCCTCCCGCTTCACGTGGCGTATCGAGAGCTCGCGGACCCCGGGGGTGTCGACGAGCTCGCCTCCGAAATCGAGGGGGAAGAGCGTGGAGGCGGTGGTGGTGTGGCGGCCGCGGCCGTGCCGATCGACGTCGCCGGTCGAGAACCGAATCCCGGGCTGCACCGCGGCGGCGAGCTTCGATTTTCCGACTCCGGAATGACCGGCGAGGACGGAGCGTTTGCCCGCGAGGAGCGACCGGAGCTCGTCGATCCCCGCGCCCGTTTTGGCGCTGGTCTCGACGAAAGGGTATCCGAGAGACCGATAGAGGGAGAGAGTCTCGCGGGCCTTTTCGCGCATCCCGTCGTCGCCGAGCTCGATCTTGTTCAGACAAAGAGCGGGCTCGATTCCCGCATGGTGGGCGATGACAAGGTAACGGTCGATGAGCCCGGTCTTGTAGGGGGGATCGACGAGGGCGGATACGATCACGACCTGATCGACGTTGGCGGCGAGAACGTGGAGCTTCGCCCTGCGCCCGGGCACGAGGCGGACGAGCGCGCGCTCGCGGGGGAGCACGCGGTGGATGACCCCCTTGACCTCCCCCACCGCGTCGAGCTCGACCCGATCTCCGACGGCGATCTGGTTCCGGAAGGACTCCGCCCTGTCGCCGAACAGGCGCCCTCGAAGATAGCACGCAAGATCCCGCGGTCCCTGTGGGGTCTCGACGCGGACCGAGACTTCCTTTCCCAGGATCTTGAAGACCGTCCCGGCGAAGGTCGAAGAGATCGGTTCCACGAAGAGGAAAGGAGCATGCTATAGTCGCTTCCAATCTGTCAAAGACCGGTGCCGAATCCCATCCGGATCCTCCTCAGCTCGGGCGAAGCGTCGGGAGATCTCTACGCCTCCGAGCTTCTGCGGGAGCTTCGCAAGCGAGCCTCTTCGGTCGAGGCCTTCGGGCTCGGCGGCCCTCGCTCGAAGGCTGAAGGGGCCGAGCTCCTCGCCGGCCTCGAGGAGATTTCCGTCATCGGCTTGGTGGAAGTGGCGCGGAAGATTCCCGCCCTGAGGCGCGCGATGAACCGGCTCTGCGAGGAGGCGCGGAAGCGGAAGCCCGACGCGGCGATCCTCGTGGACTTCTCGGGATTTCACCTCAGGCTGGCGAAGCGCCTTCGCGCACTGGGAGTGCCGGTCCTCTATTACGTCAGTCCCCAGATCTGGGCCTGGCGCCGGGGCCGCATTCGGCGGATCCGGGAGCTCGTGGACGAGATGCTGGTCATCCTGCCCTTCGAAGAGGCCTTCTATCGCGCGGAGGGGGTTCGGGTGCGCTACGTGGGCCATCCGCTGGTGGACCTCGTCGAGCCTTTGCTTACGCGCGAGGAGTTTTGCTCTGAGCTCGGGCTCGATCCCACGCGGCGGATCGTGCTTCTCCTTCCGGGGAGCCGAAGAAGCGAGATCGAGCTTCACGTTCCCGTGCTCCGTGAGCTCGTGGAGACGCTGGGGCGCGAAAGACCCGAGCTTCAAATCGTCATGAGCCGCGCGCCTACGGTCGCCGCTTCCTGGATCGAAGCGTCGCTTGGCGAGACGCTCTCTAAGGTCCGCGTGCTCGAAGGCGGAACGTACGACGGCCTGAAGCACGCGGCCGTGGCGGTCGTCGCTTCGGGCACGGCGACGGTGGAAGCGGCGATTTCGGAGACTCCCATGGTCGTGGTCTACCGGGTGGGCCGTCTGACGTACGCGCTGGGGCGGCCGTTCGTGCGCCTGCCCTGGTTCTCGATGGTCAACCTCATCGCCGGCCGGGGGCTCGTCCCCGAGCTCATGCAGGGTGACATGACCGCGGACGCAATCGGCGCGCGGGTCGAGGCGCTCCTCGATCCGGCGGCGGCGGAAGAGATGAAGCGCGGGCTTCGCGAGGTGAGGGCGAAGCTCGGCGGGAAGGGCGCTTCCGCCAGAGCGGCCGAGGCGGTACTCGCGTTTCTGGAATCCCGGCAATCGAGCCGAAGCGAGATATCATGAAACTTCGAAACACCACAGGAGGACCAACCATGCTGCGCATGCTGCGAATTCCGGCTCTTCTCCTGCTTCTTCTTCCCGCGACCGAGGCAGCCGCTTCGACCGTCGTCGCCATGACGCTCGAGCAAATGAGCGAGCGGGCCGAGACCATTTTTCTCGGACGGGTCACGGGGACGCGCGCGGACTGGAACGCAGAGAGGACCCGCATCTATACCTACGTCACCTTCGAGGTCGATCGCTATCTGAAGGGAGGGAGGGACTCGAAAGTCACAACGGTGCGCCTCCTCGGAGGCCGTGTCGGCCCGTACCTCGCCATGGTTCCGGGGACGCCCCGGTTCGACATGGGCGAAGAAGTGCTCCTCTTTTGCGCCGGCGGCGGTGCCCGCATCGAAACCGTCCTCGGCATGTCGCTCGGAAAGTTCACCATCGTGGCCGGCCCCTCCGGCGAGAAGATCGTGAAGCGCGACATCTCGGGCTTGATGCTCGCGAGCCACCGCACCGATGCCCGCAAGCCCGGCGATCCCATCACCCGTTATCTCCTCTCGGAAGTCGAGTCGCGTATCCAGGAGTTCGTCCGGTGAGAGCTCGAATTCTGGCTCTGATCGCGGCGCTCCAGATCGGAGCCCCGCATGCGCTCCCGTATCAGTTGTTGCAGAACGAGACCCCGGGTGGGGACCTCGTCGATCTTCGGTGGTTCAGCGCGAGCTTTCCCGTGCGCTACTCCGTGAACAACCGGGAGCCTCTGGACTTTTCCCTTCAGGAGGCCGTCGACGGCATCGCCGCATCGTTTCGGACCTGGGAGGATATCGAGACCGCGAGCATCACCTTCCAGTACGCGGGCACGACGGACGCCGAGGCCTTCGAGTTCTTCGACGATCGGAGCACCCTCGGATTTCGCGATGACCCGGATCTCGAAGGGACGGGGATCCTCGGCGCCACCCTCCAGGTGATCAACATCTTCACCGGCGAGATCGTCGAGGCGGACATCTTTTTCAGCGACTTTTTCGTCTGGTCGGTCGACCCCGCGGGCCGGCCGAACACGTTCGACTTCGTCTCCGTCGCCACCCACGAAATCGGACACTTCGTCGGGCTCGGTCACTCCCACGTGGGGGTGAGCGAGACCCAGGGCTTTCGCCGCCGTCCGGTGGAAGGCTCGGCGGTCATGTTTCCTTTTTCCTTCGGACCGGGATCCGTCATCGGGCGGACTCTCACCGTCGACGACGAGACCGGGGCTTCGCTTCTCTATCCCGCGAGCTCGTTTCTGCAGCGAACCGGAAGCCTCTCGGGCCGAGTCACGAAATCCGGAAGCGGCGTCGGCTTCGCCAACGTCGTGGGCTTCAACCCCTTCACTGGAGATACCGTCGGCGCCTTCGCCGACGAGTCGGGGAACTATGAGATCCGGGGGCTGAGACCCGGCCCGTACGTGGTGCGCGTCAACCCCATCACCGATCCGACGTCTCCAGGGGACTTCGGGTTTCCGGAGCGGGGGACCGATCTCGACTATAGAGACGCCCTCTACACCGGCGGGCCCGCCGAGGTCGAGGCCTCCTCGGAGACCGACGGCATCGATGTGGCGGTGGAGCGGTGATGCGGACGCTCCTCGTTTTCGCGCTATCGGGGTTCCCCGGCGCCGGACTGGCGCAGACGGGGGAGTCGAAAAAGCTCGAGCTCTCAGGCTTTTTTGGAGGCATGTCGCTAACCCAGGAGCTCGGGAGCGCGTCCAACATCTATATGAGCGTCACCGGGGGAGCGGAGAGTGTCGAGTTCGGAAAGCTCTACGGCTTCGGCGCGAGCTGGGCCTTCACTCGAAACGTCTCCGCCGAGTTTCGCCTCTCCCGATCGACGAACGTCTACAGCCTCGAAGTCGACGACGACGAGATTGGAAACGCCGGTCTTCCCGATCAATTCGAGGCCGAGCAGATCTTCATCACCGGAGGAGTCGTCTTCCAGTACCCGCTGGAGCTCGGTCTCATTCCGTATGGGAGCTTCGGCGTCGGCCAGCTGCGGACGACGCCGACGAGTGCGATCGAGGGAATCGAATCGGTGAGCGGGACCGACATCAGCTTCGGAGGCGGCGTGAAGTACTGGATCCCGGCGGTGCCGTGGCTCGGCGTCGGATTCGACCTCTGCTACCACGCCGCGACCGAGGGACTCACGTTTCCCGGGGGCGAGGACTCGCCCAGGGGGACCGAGTACACCATCGCCGGGATGGTCCGGTTGTTCTAGCGCATTGGTAACACCGGCCCCACCTCGGTCGTAACCCGCTACGCGACCCGGCCCGAAGGACTCCGCTCGCTTCCTAGAGCGCTGCGCCGAATGGATGCCGCGGGAGCTCGTCGAGATCTGTAGCGCGATCACAGCAACGTGGACCCAGGGAAATCTGCAAGAGACCATCCCACGTGTGACAAATTTCCCACAGTTTTTCCACATGCCGCACGTTTCCGCGGAAACGCGGGGGACCAAGTGCCGGATCTTGACACCCTCTCGACCGTGGTCTACCGTATTCGTTTCCCAAGTTGGGGAAAGCCCTGACGCTCGAGACGCCGGTGTAGCTCAGTGGTAGAGCAGCTGATTCGTAATCAGCAGGTCGCGAGTTCAACTCTCGCCGCCGGCTCCATATAGAATCAGATAGTTATGGTAAATTGGTTCTGGGGCTGAAGGCAATTGGGGGCATTTGGGGGGCACAAGCGGGACATCTCTTCTAACAGAACGTAGCCCGTCCGGTCCCACAAGAGAATCTTGATCCGGTTTCGGCGGCGGTTCAGAAAAACAAACAGATGGCCGCTCAAGGGGGACTCCCCTATGACGCTTCGTGTCGCCGCCGCCAGGCCGTCAAACCCGCGACGCAGGTCTACCGCCTCCGCCGCCACGTAGATCCTCACCGACGAGGGCAGCGTCAGCATCACTCTCTGCCTTCCAGGACCCAGAGCACTCGCTCGAGATCCTCCGCCGTGAAACCTTCGGGAACAACAACCCGATGGCCGTCCACCAGCACCACTTCGATCGCCGCACTCGTCCCTCGAAGTGCTCCGACCAGCTCAACCCGATGGAACAGTACCCTCCCATTCGAACTCCTACCCAGCCGTGCCACCCACCGCGACAGGCGCTGAACCACCAGACCACGCTCTCTCGCAAACACCCTCATCGGCTTGCCGCTTCGTTTCCATGCCGTCACCACGAGCTGCCCCTCCGCATCTTTCCAGCGACGCCTTTGGACCACACTCAAGATCGCTTCCGTCCCTCTTCCCGACATTGACTACCTCCTTCGATGACCCGCCTTTGAGGCGAGCTTCAAAAGAGTGCCACCGTGGGGCCATCTTGGGAACTTGGCAAGAGCGGACGCTTACCTCCACCAAGCATCGCGTGATTGCTTGTCACGAGGTGAGCCGCGGCACGCTCGACGCCACGCTGGTCCACCCGCGCGAGGTCTTCAAGGCAGCGCTTCTGTCGAACGCCGCCTCGATCATCCTCACGCACAATCACCCAAGCGGCGATCCGACCCCCAGCCCTGACGACCACCAGTTGACTCGTCGGCTGGTGGACGCCGGCAGGTTGATCGGCGTCGAGGTGCTCGATCACATCATCGTCGGCGAGGAACGCTATTTCAGCTTTCGGGAAGGAAGCCGTTTGTAAGCCGTCGGTTGCCGTCGCTCAGCGTTCGTACGCCTAATCGCGGTCTGCATGAAAGGAAACCAACCGCCACTTTGTGCCAGTTCCTCGATCGCGAAAAAGACGTCCTGGCTCTGCCCCTTTGAGGTCGAGACTAACTCGCTACCTTCGCCAGTCACGCACGCGCTCGGCCCGCTTCGTTCGCGGTTTCAGCTGCCCCACCGCGTGACAAGGCCCACGTGCGGAGTCTTGCCCGTCTTCTTCTTGTGAGGCGAACGGTTAGGGAACGGCTCACTGTTCCACACGGTGTGCAAGATGCCGAAGCTCCTTGATGATCTGTTCTCGATTGACGAGGACGACGACCGGCTCGGGCACAACGTCGCGAAAGATCACGAGATTCCGACCACTGAAGCCTGGAATCGCTGAGGGAAAAACGACGGCTTGGATGCCGTGCGTCTGGAGGAATTCGCCGACTGCTTGGGACTCGGTCAGGTCGTTCGGATCTACGCACGCCGGCAGGATGGCAGCGGCGTCTGCGTGCGTCGTGGTCAGCGCTACGTGACTCGCGGCTTTCACGCCGATGACGTAGGTAATCCTGGGATAGCCGACCACGGGCGCGCCGCCGCGTCCAGCGAGACGATTCATACGCGCTGCGGATTCTCGGAACGCCGTCTCTTCGTCGACCGAGCCGTAGACCGCACGGAGCCCAGGTCTCACGAACCTGCCACCGTACGACCGGGTTCCTTCGCCGCTCACGACATCGTCAGGATGCGCGTACGCGAGTTCCACCGATCGGAAGAATTCACCTTCGAGGGGCGAGGCTTGCTCGACGAGCGCGAGGGCGTGCCTCTGCCACTGTCGCGGGAGCGTCACACCGGCTCGCCGACCTGCATGCGGCGAAATTCCAAAAGGAGATCTCGCGCTCGTCCCTCGATGATCCAATCCCTAGGCGCATCTCCGGCGAAGGCATCGTTTGGCGAGATCAACCACGCTTGTCGATGGTCGGGCGTGATGTATCTTGCTAGCGCTTCGTTAAGTTCGATGAGATCGCGGAGACGCCTCTCGGCCTGCGGAGACACGCGGCCGGCTTCCCAGTTCTGTACCGTTCTCTCGGACACGCCGATCGCGACCGCAAGCTGCGCCTGCGTCAATCCAAGCGCCGTCCGCAGCGCGTCGATGTCGATCCGACGACCGTCGGGCGACTGCGTTGTTGCCGCACGCGTCCGAGGTCGCAGTTTTAGCGCTCGCGCGACCTCAGTTACGCTGAAACAGAACGCGGTGTGGTCCGGCAGCGCGCGTTCCGCCGCGCGTGCCCAGAGGACAACGTTCCGATGATCCGCTCGTCTGGCATAGAGCACGACCATGAGCAGCCGTCGCTTGACTCGAGCGAAACTCTCGAGCGGCTTGGTGAGCTGGTCCTCATCTTCACGTCCGGACAAATAGAGGAGGAACCGATCGCCCCGAAGAGGCCCGTCTTGGATGGCCCGCATCGGGCTGACAATCGAATTGACCTCGAACGGCGCCAGGAACCGTTTCGCCTCACTGGTGAGCTCCGCCGGCGGAATACCTGTAAATCCATGGAGTGATTGTGGCAGAGACGCAATTGTGCGTCACGGCGCATATTTTCGGCTCGCGGCGATCCGCGGAGGTTCAGCGGGTCAAGAGAGTTCTTGAAGTATGGCACCAAGTGCTATAGAATAGAACCTAGGCACGCTGTGAGAATCTTCACATCCAGGTGGTTTCAACGCTTTGCCCGGAAGGAAGGGATTGCGGATGCGGTCTTGTGTGAGGCTGTTGCTCGGGCCGAAAAGGGCCAGATCGACGCCGACCTTGGCGGTGAGGTCATCAAACAGCGGATCGCCAGGCCAGGGCAGGGAAGATCGAAAGGCTACCGAACCATCCTATTTTTCCGGCGCGGAGCCAAGGCATTCTTCGTGTACGGGTTCGCCAAAAGCCAGCGGGCGAACATCGATGACGATGAGGAAGAACAGTTCAAGGAAGCCGCGAAGCACGTCCTAGCGTTGACGGAGAAGCAGCTCGCGGAGCTGTTGAAGAAAGGCGATTTTATGGAGGTGAAAGTGAATGGG
>CAZKNR010000325.1:0-2485 GCA_964553925.1 uncultured Acidobacteriota bacterium | reverse complement strand
CTCGCCTCCGCTCCGCTTCGGGGCTCCCGAAGCTGCACCGTTCCTTCTGGTTGAATTCGCCAAGGGATTCAAAAACCTCCTCGCCCTCTACACTAATTTCCGAGGGGGTAGATGTCTCACTCATATTGGCACAGAGGGCATTCCGCCGGCTGGGTCTCGCGGATGAACGCGAGCACCGTCTCGGGGAACATCGCGCGCTCGCGGTCGAAGCCCTCGCGGGAGACGGCTTCGTAGCCGTTCTGGAGGAGATGGGCTTCGATGACGGTTTCAAACGCTGCTTCGGAGTGCCTTCCCGGCATCATTTCGTCCCCACCAGATCGAACGGGACCGCCAGCTCCCGCAGCATGACGAACGTGTCCTTGTAGGACACCTTGAACTGCGCGCACACGTCGGGAAGTAGGACTCGGTTCCTCGACTCCGGGCGTGGCTGCTCGTTGGTGACGACCAGAGTCCCGTGCACCATCGAGTACGCCACCAGCCAGCCATCGGCTTCGGTCGCGAACTTCGCCTTCGCGCGGTCAAGATACTGAGGACTTCGCTGAACCCAGAGCATGACATCGGCGTAGGCCTTGCTCACCTCTTCCGAATTCGAGTCGTGGAAAAAGGCCGCCGGCACTTCCTTCTTCACCCATTGAACAAGATCTTCTTCCTTGTTGCCGGAGAGCAGCTCGGCCTTGATGCGGTCGATGCTTTGGACTCGGGCGAGCTCGTGCGCATGGAGGAGGCCCTTCCAGAATCCGGGACAGATGTCGAAGGCGTAGTACGCGTTCTTGGCAGCGATGAAGACGTCCGAATCCAGGACGAATGCCGGCTGTGTCGTCATGGCAAGAATGCCCCGAGCCGGCGCGCGTATTTCTGGAATGCGCCCCCCCGGAGCCCTGTGAGATCGTAGGCTTCCTTGAAGCTCACTCGGCCCTCGATCGCGGCACGGATGACGCTGAGCGCGAAGGTGGTCCCGACCCGCGTGTTCTGGTTGCTGTAGAAGTCGCCTCCGCCCGCAGGTCTGGTTCGCTGCCGTTCGCGCTGGGTGTGCGCATTATAGAAATCGAAGAACGTCTCCCGGCTCACGAGCCGGAGATCCATCGCTCGGCGCCCGGCGACGATGGGGCTGACCTTGAAGTGGCGCGCAATCTGCTCGAAGGCGTCCGAGGCGCCCTTCACGGCCCGCCAGCGCTCCTTCAGCTCCCGGCCTGGAACCAGGAACTCGGCTGCGGCCTGGTCGCAAAACTTTTCGACGCGCGTGTCGCCTGGGAAGATGCCATCAAAGCCCGAGATGCCTTCGCCTTCCGGTCCCAGCCAGACGTGGGCGAGCTCATACGCCAGCGTAAACATCTGCGCCGACTTGGAATCAGCGCCGTTGACAAAGATGAGCGGCGCATAGCGGTCGGTCAGCGCGAACCCGCGGAACTCCTCCACATCGAGCGTTCGATGGGTGTTGTTGCCGACGACGCCGTTGATGACGGCCATCACGCCCAGACGTTCGATCCTGCGCCGCAGCTCGCTGACCGCTTCCTGCCACGTGGCCACTTCCGAGGCCCAACCGTCGCCGATCCCCACGATGCGCCGCATTTCTCCTCCGACGGCTGCCGGGTCATCGGTGAGACGGGCGCTGCCGACGAACTCGAAGGGTTCCGCCTCGCATTCGATCCGTTCCTCGCGCAACCAGTCCTGGCGACGCTGCATACCGTAGATCGAGTCGAGAAGCTCGGGACTGGGGCGCCGCAACGGGCCCTGCGTCACGGTCCGAAAATCGGGGATCGGTAGGCGCTCGACGGGCGGCTCGGGTAGGAACAGGAATCCGAGCGGCGTGCGCGTGGCTTTGGCGAAAGCCTCAAGCTGCTTGAGCGTCGGCTGTTTCTCACCGCGCTCCCAGGCGGGAAGCTGGGGAAACCGCGGAGCAAGCTCGTCGGTGGCGAAGCCGGCGCGCTCACATGCCCAGCGGAGCATCTCGGGGCGGATGGGGACGCGGAGAATCATCGCGCTGCCTCGGTTCGCTCCAGTTGGGCCACGCCGTTGATGCCGACGACGAGGCTCACGCCCGGCTGAAAGCGGAACTCGGCAGTTTCGATGGCGCGGAGATGGGTGAGCTTGAGGCGCGTGACGATCATGCCGCGCTCCCCACGTCGATCTGCCCGGTCACGGCCGCGGCGATGAGGGCGGAGCGGCGTTCCTTGAGGAGCACGATGGTCTGCTCCGTTGCCTCTCGCAGAGAGTCAAGTCGCGAAGTTGCGTGCTTGATGTGGGCTGCAATTGCGCGTTGCTCCTTGGGTGGGGGCAGGCCAATTTCCAAACGCCCAAGGACTTCTGTTTCGAGCTTGCGAGTTCCGTGCGCGGAGGAATCGGCCCCCTCTGTGCCAATATGAGTGAGACATCTACCCCCTCGGAAATTAGTGTAGAGGGCGAGGAGGTTTTTGAATCCCTTGGCGAATTCAACCAGAAGGAACGGTGCAGCTTCGGGAGCCCCGAAGCGGAGCGGAGGCGAGCG
>CAZKNR010000324.1:0-11263 GCA_964553925.1 uncultured Acidobacteriota bacterium | reverse complement strand
ATTGGGTTTTCTTCATAACCGAGGAGGCCAGGATGGGGGCCAGTGCTGTACTCAAGACGTTTCGTGAGGTCCCGTCGTTCTCGCAGGAGATCCGGGCGGCTCTCGATTCCCTCGGAATCGGCGGGAGGTGTTTTCGGCTGTCCAAGGGGAGCATGGTTTCGCTCCATGAGGAGGGCGAGCGCTCCGGCCTTCACCTGCTGCTTTCTGGCCGAATGAAGACCTTGCGCTTCTCCGAGGACGGGAGGGTGATGATCCTCGATCTCCTCGACACCGGCGAGGTGTTCGGGGAGATGGCGCTCGTGGCCGAGGGAGGCATCGAGCCGACCTACGCCGAGGCGCTCGAGGACGTGGAGATCGAGACCTTTCCTCGGTTCGCGCTGGACGGCATTCTTCGCGGCCGTTCGGCTCTCGCCCTCGGCATCGCCCGCCTCATGGCCGCCCGCCGCAAACGGCTCGAACGGAGGCTCGAGACCCTGGTCTTCCAGAGGGTACCCGTTCGTCTCGCCTTCCTGCTCCTCGAGCTCGCCGACCGGTTCGGCGAGCCGGAGGAAAAGGGGACCGTCGTCGACATTCCCTTGAGCCAGCAGGACCTCGGAAACCTCATCGGTGCCAGCCGCGAGATCGTGAGCCTCACGCTCTCCGAGTTCCGGCGGCGCGAAACGGTCTCGATGCTCGGGCGGCGCATCGTGGTCCACGAATCGAAGCTCCGCCTTCAAGCCCTCTCCGGCTGCTGATATCAGGGTCGCGAGGGCGCGACGACGGGTCCCGGTTTGAGATAAGATTCCTCGATCGTGTCGCTGACTTTCGAGAGCTATTGGCCGCTCGCCCTTCTTCCCGCGCTCTTCTACGTGTGGTGGGTGCGGCGTCAGACGAAAACGTCTCTGACGCGGCGGCACCAGGACGTCCTCTCGGCCTTGAGGGCGTCGGTCGTCCTGCTGCTCCTGCTTTCGCTCATGCGGCCCCACCTCAACCGCCCCGGGACGGGGATATCGGCGGTTTTCCTTCTGGACGTATCCCGGAGCATCTCGCCGGAGTTTCTGAGCGCCGCCATCCAGTGGAGCGGTGAGGCGGTCGAGCAAGGCGAGCCCGAGCATGCCCGGTTCATCGGCTTCGCCGCGAGCGCGACGACGGTCGAGCTCGTGTCCGAGCTTCCCTCGCTCGCGGTCTACGACGGAGCGGCGATGGAGTCCGGAGCGGCGCCGCCTCCCCCGGGCGCCATCGATCAGAGCGGAACCAACATCGAGCGCGCCGTGCGGCAGGCGCTCGCGAGCTTCGCTCCGTCGACTCTCAAGCGTCTGGTCCTCGTTACCGACGGGCACGAGACGGAAGGCAGCCTCGCTTCGGTCGTTCCCGAGCTTGACGCTGCCGGGGTGCGGGTATTCACCGTTCCCGCGGCGGTGCGAGCCGAAGGCGACAGCTGGATCGAGCGCATCGAGGTTCCGACGGACGTGCGTGCGCGGGAAACGGTCGAGGTCGCCGTGGTGGTCTTCAGCCGGGCTTCCAAGAAGGCCGTGGTCACGCTCGAGACCGCTTCCTCTCGCCTCGCCCGGAAGGAAATCGAGCTCGCACCCGGATTCAGCCGGGTGTCGTTCGAGACCCGGCTTCCCGAAGCGGGCCTTCTGGATCTCCAGGCGCGAATCGAGACCGACGAGGATCCGTTCCGCGGCAATGACTCCAGGGTCGAGACGGTGAGCGTCGCCCCACCCCTTCGCATCCTCTATGTGGAAGGCCATCCTCCGAGCGCCTCGTACTTGAAGCGAGCTCTCGAATCCGATGGCATGGAGGTCACGCTGATCCCGGGGACCGCGGCATCTTCGGCGGCGTCGCGGCTCGCGACGTATGACGCCGTAATCTTGAGCGACGTCTCCGCCAAGAGCCTCGACGGGAGGGCGATGCTCGCTCTCGAGACCTACGTGCGCGACGAGGACGGGGGACTGATATTCGCCGCGGGCGAGACGAGCTACGGCGAGGAGGGCTACACCGACACCATCGTCGAGCGGATCCTTCCGGTCGAGTTCCGGGTGGAAGAGAAATGGAAGGACCTGTCGCTCATCGTCGTGCTGGACAAGTCCTACAGCATGTACGGGAAGAAGATCGCGCTCGCCAAAGAAGCGACCAAGGCCGCGCTCGATCTCCTCGAAGAGACCCACCGGTTCGGCGTCGTCACTTTCGACTGGAATCCCTACGTCACGATTCCCCTCCAGCTCGCGACCAACAAGGACTGGATCAAGGACGGCATCAGCCGCATCCAGGCGAGCGCCCAGACCAATATCTACCCAGCGCTCGAGCGCGCGTTCGAGCAGCTTCTCGAGAGCCCTTCGAAGGTGAAACACGTCATCCTGCTCTCGGACGGGAAGACCTATCCCGACGACTACGAGGAACTGATCACGCGGATGACCGAAAAAGAGATCACCGTCTCCTCGGTGGCCGTGGGAGAAGAGGCCGACCGGGAGCTCCTCGCCGACATCGCTCGATGGGGCGACGGCCGAAGCTATTTCATCGAAGACGCGGAGAAAGTGCAGCAGATCTTTATCGAGGAGACCCAGATCGCCCTCGAGTCCACCCTGGTCGAGGAGTCGTTCTCGCCATTGGTGAAGCGGGAGATCGAGGCTTTCCGAGGCATCGACTGGAAAACCGCTCCCGCGCTCAAGGGCTACGTGAGCACCCTCCCGCGCGACGCGGCCGAGGTGATCCTGGAAGCCCAGGACGAGGACCCGCTTCTCGCTCGATGGCACTACGGCATGGGACGATCGGTGATGTTCACTTCCGACGTGAAGAACCGTTGGGCCGCCGACTGGCTGAACTGGGAAGGATACGGCAAGTTCTGGTCTCAGCTCGTTCGAGAGACCGCTCGCCGAAGCCACGGGGCCGAGGTCGCCTTCAAGGTCGATCGAAGGGGCAACGCCGCCGAAGTCGAGCTCTCGGTGGTCGACGAAACCGGGCACTACCCTCGCGATCTTCTGCCCGCGCTCCGGGTCATCGGCCCTTCGGCGGACGTGAGGACGGTGCCGCTGCGGCAGACGGCGCCGGGGCGTTATCGGGCTTCGGTTCCGGTCTCGATATCGGCTTCGTCTCCCTGGCGATTCGAGCTCGATGCCAAAGGAATCCCCGAGGAGGCGCTCGGCCAGGCCGGGCGGACGCGCACGGTCTTCTATCCCTACCCGGACGAGTATCGTTTCTACCCTCCGGATATTTCGAAGCTCGAAGCGTTGTCCCTCGAGACCGGCGGGAAGGTCGGCCCGTCGGTCGAGGACATCTTCGAGGTCGGTGACGAGCGAGCGAGCGTCCCTACCGCCCTCGCCCCGCTCCTGATGGGACTGGCTCTCGTCCTCTACCTCCTGGACATCGCGGTTCGGCGCGTGCCGTGGCTCTGGCAAAAGCTCCAGCCCGCGGGTCGAGCGCGGTAGCTTGGCCGCGACTGCGGCGCGCTCCACCGCCGGCAAGCGCATCATCGGACGTCTCACCGCCGGACCGCCGGGACCCATGCTTCTGGTGGTGGGCGCAATTCACGGCAACGAGCCCGCGGGTGCGGAAGCGCTCGAGGCCGTGGTGCGAAAGCTCTCGCGCGACAGCCTCCTCGAGCGCGGCGACGTCCTCGCGATCGTTGGCAACGTCGAAGCGCTCGACGCGGGCGCTCGGTACATCGACGAGGATCTGAACCGGCACTGGAGTCGGGAGGCGCTCGATCGCCTTGGAAGCGCCGAGTCCCTCGAGCGCAGCGAGGAGCGGGAACGGAAGGCGCTTTTCGAGGAGATGGGAAAGGGTTTCGCCGCGGCTCGCGGCGAGATCGTGCTTCTCGATCTCCATACGACGTCCGGAGAGGGGAAGCCCTTCGCGGTCTTCGCCGACACTCTGAGAAGCCGCCACTTCGCCCGGCGCTTCCCCGTGCCCGCGATCCTCGGCCTCGAGGAGAACCTCGAGGGGACCCTCGCCGATTACGTCGCTCTCCTCGGCCACGTCGCCGTCGCCTTCGAAGGCGGCCAGCACGAAGACCCCGCGGTAGTCGCGAATCTCGCCGCGGTGGTCTGGGTGGCGTTGGGAGAGCTCGCGATGGTGGATCGGGAGCGCGCCGGGATTGAAGGCGAGAGAGCGCGGCTGCGACGGGCGACGGAGGGAGTTCCCGGCATCCTCGAGGTGACCTACCGCCACGCAATCGAACCCAAGGACCGATTCCAGATGAGACCCGGCTTTCGGAGTTTCGAGCGCGTCTCCTCCGGGCAGGTCATCGCCGACGACGCCGACGGGAGTGTTTCGGTGCCGTCGAACGGATTCCTCTTGATGCCTCTGTACCAGAAGCTGGGAAACGACGGCTTCTTCGTCGCCCGCCGCGTGCGGGGTTTCTGGCTCGCGCTATCGGCGGGGCTTCGCTATCTGCGCGCCGGGCGGATCGCCCATTGGCTTCCCGGCGTCTCGCGCCTCGAGGGTGAGCCTCACGCGCTCTCGGTGAACCGCCGTATCGCGCGATGGTCCTCGCTCCCTATCCTTCATCTTTTGGGCTTCCGCCTTCGGAGCGAGGCCGGCGAACGCCTCATCGTGGAGCGGCGGGCGCACGACCTGCCGTGAGGGAATGCTGGCGTAAGAAGGGGGATGGGAAGATTAGGAGGGGATCTGGGGTACCGAAATCGAAACCCAGAAGCTCCTCGAGAATGGACCGCGCCGTCACTTCTCTCGACCCACGTCTCGACGTCGAAGTGAGCGACCTTGCCTCCATGCTCCCAAAAGAGCCATCCGCGAGGCGGTGGTGCTAAGATGAAAGACGAGGTAAGTATGGCGAAAACGATTGAGGCCACTTACGAGGATGGGGTGTTCAAGCCCAAGACCCCCGTGGACCTCGAAAACAAGGCCACGGTTCGCCTCATCATCGAGAGCGAGCCCACCATCTACGACAACGAAGAGGACCCGAGCGGCTACAAGACCGTCCGAAGCTTCATCGGGTTCATCAAGACTGCGCCCGAAGGCATTCCTATCGCCCGCGACCATGACCACTACCTCGACGAATGATCTTCGTTGACACCGGCTTTCTCTTTGCTCTGTTCTCCCATAACGACCCCGATCACAAGCGCGCCCGCGAAGTCTTCGAAACGATCAAAACCCCGCAGCTCTCGAAACTCCTTCTGACGACGAACCACGTCGTCTTTGAGACCATCCGCCTCACCCGGCGAAGAATCGGTCACCGCGACGCGGTCTTCATGGGAAAGCTCCTTTACAGCGAGAAAATGGCGCAGATCCATTGGGTCACAAAGGAGGAAGAGAAAGCCGCATTCGAGTACCTGACGAAGTTCCGCGACAAGGACTACAGCATCATCGATTGCCTGAGCTTCGTTATCATGGAGCGAAAGGGCATCAAGGAAGCTCTTGCCGTCGACTCCGACTTCACTCACAACTTCATCGCCCGACCCGGACCCTCCAAACGCTGAGGGTTCTATACTGCCGCCGAGACGGAATGTTTCATCCCGAGGGGCCGACGTTCCGGGAGCTTCTGCGCCAGGGGCTGTCCTCGACCGAGCGGGGCTACGATCTACTCGCCCCCAAGTTCGACGTTACCCCCTTTCGCACGCCCGGCGAGATCCTCCGGGGGACGGGCGTCTACTTGCAGGCGAATCCGCCCGCTCGCGCCCTCGATCTATGCTGCGGCACCGGGGCGATGCTCGAGGTCCTTCGTCCTCTCGCGAAAGAGATTGCCGTGGGGCTCGATTTCAGTCACGGGATGCTCCGCGTCGCGCGAGGGACCGGAGCGCCGCTGGTCCGCGCCTTCGCTCTCGCTCCCCCCTTCGGTGAAGCCTTCGATCTCGTGACCTGCTTTTCGGCGCTCGGGCACTTCCTTCCGTCGGAGCACGAGGCTTTCGTTCGGGCGGTCCGCAGCTGTCTTCGGCCGGGAGGCCGATTCCTCTTCGCGACGGGAGAGATGCCGGAGACAACATCGGCGGGATACTGGATCTCCCGAGCGTTCAACGCAGCCATGCACGTGAGAAACGCCCTTTGGTCCCCGCCGTTCGTCATGTACTACCTGACGTTTCTCCTTGCGGAGGCGAGGGAGCTTCTCGAGAGGGAGGGGTTCGAGGTGCGTGTGAGAGAAGGCGTCTTTCCCGCACCCTTCGCGCGGACCCGTCTCGTGGACGCGCGCCGGGCGTGAAAATCTTACCTTTTCGGATAGCCTGGGGGAGCCCACCGGCCGGGCGGCTCCCACTTTCCTTCCTCGTTCTGAACCGTAAGAAGGCGCACTCCGTCCTCGGTCACAGCGAGGCTGTGCTCGTACTGAGCGGAGAGCTTCCCGTCCGCGGTGACCGCGGTCCAGCCGTCCGAAAGGAGCGCCATCTCCCACGTGCCCTCGTTGATCATCGGCTCGACGGTGAACACCATGCCGGGGAGGCACCGCTTTCCCATGCCTTGAGTTCCGTAGTGCGGCACCTGGGGAGCCTCGTGAAAGCCTCGTCCGACGCCGTGCCCCACGAAATCGCGAACCACGGAAAAACCGAGGGGCTCCACGTGGGACTGGATGGCGTGACCGATGTCTCCGATCCGTCCCCCCGGCTTCACCGCCTCGATCCCCAGGCGGTTGGCCTCGAGCGCGGCCAGAAGCAAACGCATCGCCTCATCGCTCGCCTCGCCGACGGGGATGGTCGCGGCGTTGTCTCCGTGGAACCCGTCGACGATGAGGGTGACGTCGATTCCGACGATGTCGCCCTCCCGGAGGACTTGCTTCGGGCTCGGGATACCGTGGCAGATGACTTCGTTCACGGCAGTGCAGATGCTCTTCGGAAAACCGCGATAGCCGAGGGGAGCGGCCACGACCCCCTCCCGACGGGCGTAGTCCACCTGGAGGTCATCGATGTCCTGGGTCGTCATGCCCGGCTCGACCTGGCGGACGATCCACTCGAGGCATTTGGATGCCATGCGGCCGGCGGCAGCCATCGTCTCGAGCTCGGCGCGGCTCTTGACGAAGATCTTCCCGCTCGACTCGTAGAAGCTCGTCTTCTGTTTCACCTCCATATTGTATCTTTGATACCGTAGGCGGCAGAATCCTAAAGGGGAGAACCATGATTCGAAACCAATCCGGCGGAATGAAGATCTGGCTCTTGGTCCTCGCGGCGGGAGCGAGCGCGGCCTCGGCGTCGGCGCAGAAACGGCCCCTCGATTTCTTCGACCTGGCGTCCCTTCGGGACGTATCAGACGCGCGGCTCGCCTCCGACGGGGAGTGGATCGCGTACGTGGTGAGGACCTCGAACTTGGAGAAAGACCGCCGGTTCGGGGATATCTGGATGGCGAGCTGGGACGGCACCCGCACGCTTCAAATCACCCATACTGCGGACGAAGGCGAGAGCAAGCCCCGCTTCAGCCTCGACGGACGATATCTCTCGTTTCTAGCGGCTCGCGGCAGTGAAGACGACGAAGACAAGGAGAAGTCGCAGGTTTGGGTTCTGGATCGATCCGGAGGCGAGGCGCGGAAGCTCACCGATTTCCCCGGAGGCGTTTCGGATTACGCCTGGTCTCCGGATTCTGGGAAGCTCGCGGTCATCGCCTCGGATCCCGATCCCGAAGAGCTCGAAGAGGAGAAGGACAAGACCGGGAAGAGGAAGACTAAAAAGCCCGTCGTGATCGACCGGTATCAATTCAAGCGGGACGGCGATGGATATCTCCGAAGACTGAGGGAGCACCTCTATCTCTTCGACATGGCGACGGGGAAGTCGGACATCCTGACGGCCGGGGATTTCGACGAGGCTCACCCCTCGTGGTCGCCCGATGCGTCGGTCATCGCGTTCTCCTCCAAGCGCGGCGGCGATCCCGACCGCCACGAGAACTCCGATCTCTATCTCATCGAGGCGCGAGCGGGAGCGTCGCCGAGACAGCTCACCCGCTTCGCGGGGCCCGATGCCGACTTTGGAAGTCCTGCCGCTTTCAGTCCCGACGGCAAGCTCATCGCGTACCTCCGCGGGTCCTCTCCGGCCTACTCGTCCTACGACATGGCGAGGCTCGCCGTGGTCCCGGTCGAGGGCGGGGAAGAGCGGCTCGTGATTCCGGATCTCGATCGGGCGGTCTCGGACCCCTCCTGGTCCTCGGACGGGAAGTCCATCTACTTCCTCCTCGAGGACGACCGCAGCCAGGTGGTGGCGAGAGTCCCCGCCGCCGGCGGCGCCGTGGAGCGCTTCGCCGAGGGGCCCGGAGTGGTTTACGGCCTGAGCGTCGGCAAAGGCGCCAAAGGGGCCAAAGGGGATCGTTTGGCGGTCGTGGCCTCGACCCCTTACCAGCCCGCTGAAGTGGCGGTCCTCGAGGGGAACAAGTCGCGAGTCCTCTCGAGTCATAACCGCGAGCTCCTCGACACGATCGAGCTCGGCGTTCTCGACGGAATCGAGTTCGAGAGCCGCGACGGGACGGTGGTCCACGGAATTCTCGTGAAACCCCCCGGCTACCTGCCCGGACGCCGGTATCCGACGATCGCCTACATCCACGGCGGGCCCGTGGGGCAGGACGGCTTCGAGTTCGACTTCACCTGGCAGATCCTCGCGGCCAAGGGCTATGTCGTGGTGGCGCCGAACTACCGGGGAAGCTCGGGACGGGGACTTCAGTTTACCCGAGCCATCGACGCCGACTGGGGCAACCTCGAAGTGCAGGACGTCATCGCCGCCGTCGATCATCTCGTGGCCCAGGGGATCGCGGACCCCGAGAGGCTCGGGATCGGAGGCTGGAGCTACGGGGGCATCACCACGAACTACACCATCGCGACCGACACCCGATTCAAGGCCGCGGTGAGCGGCGCCTCTGTCTCGAACATGCTCGCCGCGTACGGCACCGACCAGTACATCCGCCAGTACGAGAACGAAGTCGGTCTTCCCTGGAACGACATCAAGCCCTACCTCAAGATCTCCTATCCGTTCTACGAGGCCGAACGCATCAAGACGCCGACGCTCTTCATGTGCGGCGAGGACGACTTCAACGTGCCCCTCATCAACTCCGAGCAGATGTACCAGGCCCTGAAGAGCCTCGGGGTCGAGACCCAGCTCGTGATCTATCCCGCGCAGTATCACGGCCTCACCAAGCCGAGCTACCTGCGCGATCGAGCCGAGCGCTACGTCGCCTGGTTCGACCGATTCCTCAAGGGCGCCGCCACCAGCGGCGCTCCGTGAGCAATTAACTCCGAGCCCGCGCGATCCGTCAAAGTGGGCGTTGCCTGAGCGTCGACACCTCGGAGAGGGCGGTGAAATCTCGATCGTTATGGAGGACTTCGAGATCGTTGCGGAGCGCGCAGACCGCGATGAGACAATCGACGCTGGAGCGGATGGTGAGACCCCGGCGCCTGGCGGTCCGATAGAGCCCTGCCGCCTCCAGGAACAGGCTTTCCGTCATGGGCGTCTCGACGATTGGAAACGACAGGATCGCCTCGCGGGCGATCTGGAACGCTTTCTCGTCCCGGAAACCCTGAAGGACTTCCTGCGCTACGGGAAGACACGTCACGACCTCATCGAGCTCGACCAATGCGTTCAGGTCGAGCCCAGGGGGCTTCTTGAATACCTCGATCCAAATGGAAGTGTCAACGAGAACCAAGGCGTTTCCTCGGCTTATCGGCGACCCGGTCGGCGTCGCCCCTCATTTCCGACAAGCTTCCCTCCCAGAGACCCCGTCCGGCGAGCTCGAGGATACGGCCTGCCCGAATGCGCCGAGCGTAGTCAAGAAGCGCGCGGTTCACTGCCCCGGAATAAGTTCTCTCGCCGCTGAGCCGGGTGACCTCTTCCAAGAGTCGCTCATCGAGCACAAGATTTGTACGCTTCATGCGCATAGTGTACCACGGTGCCCCCCTTGTCGTCGGGTGGCGCGTTCACTCCTCATCCCTCCGCATGCAGAGCCCGCGTCGCGGCCGTGGCGCGGTCATGTATTAAGGATAGCGATCAAAACTCAATCCGCCTCATGACGAACCGCGGCAGGTTCCGGATCACCAGCATCACCCATCGCCACATCGCGGGGGTATAGACGACCGGGGTTCCTTGCTCGATCGCGGCGAGGATGTCCTTCGCGACTCCTTCCGGCTCTCCCGCGAACGGCGGGGGAGAAAGACCCGCGGTCATTCCAGTCTTCACGAATCCCGGCTTGACCACGATGGTTCTCAGGCCCCGGCTCCGGAATTTGTGATCGAGTCCTTCGAGATAGGCGGAGAGACCGGCTTTGGCGGCGCCATAGAGAATGACGGGTTTTCGTCCGCGCTCGCCCGCGACCGAGGAGAGGACACAAAGCGTGCCGCCGCCTCTCGCGAGGAGGCGCTCGCGAGCCTCCTCGCAGAAGAGAACCGTATGGGCGAAGTTCGTCGTGAGGAGCTCGCGGGCGAGGACGCGATCGGATTCGAGCGTCTCCTGAGACGCGAACATCGCCGCGGTGACGATGACGCAGTCGAGGCCCTCGAGCTTCGCGGCCGCTTCGTCGAGCGCGGGTCCGAACGTTTCGGGGCGAAGGAGGTCGCAGTGGGCGACGGAAACGGTCTTCCCGCTCGCGTTTCGGATCCGGAAGTCGTCCGCCGATCGCTGCAGGTCATCTTCGTTGCGACCCAGTAAGCAGACGTCGTGGCCCTTCTCCGCGAGGAGCCGCCCGAGGGCCCGGCCGATGCCCTTCGTTCCTCCAAGGAGCGCCGCCTTCACACCGGATCTCCGAGAACGCGTACCGACTGGGCGCTTCGGATCCGAAGCTCGGGATCCCAGCGCCTTCGAACCTCGCTCCACTTCTCGAGCCGAGGCTCCATCGCGCGGAAGTGCTCGGCGCGCGTGAAGGAGTCCTTCGCCAGGTAGATTCGGCCGCCCTCGGCGATCACCGCCTCGTTCAGGCGGTCGACGATTCGCTGGGTGCCGGCATGGACGGCGAGGTCGAGAGCGATCGAGATGCCCGGCCGGGGAAAGGAGAGCATTCCCTTGCCTTCCGCGGAGCAATCCTTGATCACGCAGAGGAAGGAGTCGGCGCCTCCGGCCGCCATGAGAACCTCCAGAAACCGGCGGGCGGCGTCAGGGCCCGCGGAATCGGGGAGCACCGACTGGTACTGGGTAAAACCGCGGGGGCCGTAGATGCGGTTCCACTGCAGGATCTTGTCCAGCGGGTAGAAGAAGCTCTCGGGATGCGAGATGCGCCGGCGATTCCAGGCGTGGCCATGGTAGATGAGCGCGTTGAAGGCGCGGATGCTCCACTTGTTCAGCACCCAGTTCGGGAAATCGATGGGAACGGCGATCCGCCGGATCGGAGGTGGGGGGCTCGAGGGGGCTTCGCGCGGCTCCGCCCACCGGCCGCGGTT
>CAZKNR010000323.1:0-46601 GCA_964553925.1 uncultured Acidobacteriota bacterium | reverse complement strand
TCGTTCAAGTGCGCGACCTTCGGACGCAGCTCGTGCGCGTTCGCCACCATCGAACGGAACTTCAGAAAGGTGAACGGGCGCCCGTTGAGTCCCAGGCGCGTCTGCTTGAAGAGGACGGAACCGGACGACGTGAGCTTGATCGCGAGGGTGATCGCGATTGCGAGCGGCAGAGAGACGAGGGCGAGAAACGTCCCCAGGACCAGGTCGACACCTCGCTTGATGACCCTGGAGAGCCGCTGGCGCGATCGGGGCAGGTTCGAAGGGAGTGAAACGGCGGCAGCGGAGCGACTGGGAGCTGGAAGGGCGAGCCTTGTTTCGCGCTCGTTCAACGCGCGCGCGCTCGCGCCCTCGATCGAGGGCTTCACCAGCGTGCTCAAGTCTCGGGCGTCTCCTCGGTCCACTGGGGAAAAGCGATGCCGGCCGCATCGCCCGACTCCGAAAGCCCGGTCAGCAGAGCCTCGTAGGCGTCGGTGACCTTCTCCCAGCAATACGTGCTCTGAACCCGCTTGCGCGCGCGCGCGGCCACCTCCTCCATTCGATCGGGCTCGGCCACGGCGAGGCGAAGCTTCTGCGCCAGGTCCCCGGGCCGGGAGAGGGAGAAGTAGAGGGCGCCGTCGCCGGCGGTGTGCCAGTTCTCCAGGGTATCGCTGACGATAACGCCGCGACTCATTCCCATCGCCTCGATCAGAGCGGGGTGGGTTCCACCGGCTTCCGTGGCGTGGACGTAGCAGTAGGCGTGGCTCATCAGCTCCTGGTACCCCTTCCCGTAGATCGCTCCCGGGAAGAGCACGCGGGGGTCGGCGCCTTCTTTCAGCGTCCGCTTGTAGCCCCTCGCATAGGGAGCGTCGCCGACCATGACCAGGGGGTAGGTGGTGTCGAGACTCCGATAGGCCTCGACCACGAGGTGAGCGTTGTTCTCGGGCTCGAAGCGGCTCACGTAGAGGATGTAGCGCCCCGGCGAAAGCCGATACCGATCGAGGACCTCCGTGGACGACGCCGCCTCGGTGGGCGCCCCGTAGGGAATGTACAGGGGACTGCCGCCGTATCGGCGCTGATAGTAAGACTGCACCGTCACCGCGTCGGTGACGAGAGCGTCGCTCCATCGATGACAAAGACTCTCGGCCATCCGAAGGTACGCCTTGGCGAAGCTCCCCCACTTCTTGCGCCGCCATTCCAGTCCATCGACGTTTACCGCGAGCCGCGCTCCCCGAAGGCGCAGAAGGGGCAGAAAGATTGCGTTCGCCGCGTTGCAGAGGAGAATCGCGTCGAATCGCTGGAACAGGGCGTGGGCGACGCTCAGCAGGGTGTGCGCCGGAGTATCGAGATGCTTGGTGCGGACGCTCGGGAGGACGACGAGCCGCACTCCTTTGTGCGACTGGACTCCGCGAGGTGTGTAGTGAGAACGGCAATAGACCGTTAGCTCGTGACCCCTCTCGACGAGTCGAGAGGAAAGCTCCTCGGCAAAAGTCTCGAACCCTCCATAATTCGCGGGGATGCCCCGCGTCCCGAGGATGGCGAGCTTCAAGCGTTCGATCTCATCGCACAGAGGGCTGGGTCAGCATACGAACGTCCAAACGAGGCCCAAGGGTTCCATGAAGAATAAAAGAGTACGGCCCGATGATGCAAGAGGAAAAATCGTGAGGCGTCATAGAATAGCGGTGACGGGCTCGAACGAGAAGAGGCTGAGTTTGCCAGGCGCGATATTGGACCACGGTTGTCAATCATCTCGCGCTTGGGAGAGCGAGCCTCTCGTGAGCGTCGTGGTCGTCTCGTACGACTCGGAGCGCTTCATCGAGCGCTGCCTTTCGTCGGTTCAGAAACAGAATTACCGGCAAGTCGAGCTCGTCGTCATCGACAACGCTTCGAGCGACGGAACGCTCGCCCGGATCGAAGCCTGCGCTCCGGACGCCCGTCTCGTTAAAAACCCGACGAATACCGGTTTCGCCGCGGCCCACAACCAGGGGATACGACTGACGCGAGGCGAGCTCTACCTCGCTCTCAATCCCGACGTCGAGATGGAGCCCGAGTTCCTCAGCGAGCTCGTGCGGGCCATCCGCTCGGATTCGCGGGTGGGCTCGGTCAGCGGCAAGCTCCTGAGACCGCCTCGAACGCCTCTAATGGATGGCCCCAGGGTGCTCGACAGTGCCGGCATCTACATGACCCCGGGACTGCGGCACCTGGATCGGGGCTCGGGCAGGATCGACGAAGGCCAGTACGAGCGTCCGCAAGAAGTCTTCGGCGCCAGCGGCGCGGCGGCCCTCTATCGGCGGGCGATGCTCGTCGACGTCGCCCTCGATGGCGAGTTCTTCGATGAGGATTTTTTCGCCTATCGAGAGGACGCGGACCTCGCCTGGCGGGCGCGGCTGCGCGGCTGGAGCGCGGTCTACACCCCCGCCGCCCTCGCGACGCACGTCCGGAGGGTCCTCCCGGAGCGCCGCCGGGAGCTCCCACCCGCCATCAACATGCACTCGGTCAAGAACCGCTTTCTCCTTCGCATCAAGAACCAGACGTGGCTGGAGCTTCTGTCTCTCGCGGCGCCCTCGCTCTCGAGGGACATCGGTGTCATCGCTTATGTCCTTCTCTTCGAGCGCAGCTCGCTCGCGGGGCTTCGATTCGTCGTGACCAACTTTCGAAGAATCTGGGCGAAACGCCGGCGGATCCAGTCGGGCCGCAGGGTTCCCGCACGAGCGATGCTCCGGTGGTTTCGCTATCGCCCCACGGCTTTCGACCTCTGAGCGCGCACGTATGAGTTGGCCAAGCGATCTGGGCATCCTGGCGCGCGCGGCGGGGCGGTATCTTTCCGTCAAGGGTGGATTCTCCTGGTCGGTCTCGCGAAAGCTCCTCGAGTCCGTCGCGAGGAGATGGAAAAAAGGCGGGTGGAGGGCCGTCCGGCAGGCGGTCTCTTACCAGCTCCACCCTTCGGCGAGTCCCTTCCCGCGCCCCTCGCTCGCAACCGCCCGAAACGACCCGCGGCGGATCTCGATCGACACGATTCCTTCGAGCGCGGCGCCTATCGAGGAGCTCTCCCTGGACTTCGCGACCCCTCCGGCCCCCGCGGTCTCCATCATCATCGTTACCTTCAATCAGGTCGCGCTCACCGCCGAGTGTCTTCAATCGCTGAGCCGAATCGCGGGCACCGTTCCGTTCGAGCTCATCGTCATCGACAACGCCTCGACCGACGGTACGAGGCACCTGCTCCGAGAACGCGTTCGCGGCGCCCGGTTGGTCCTGAACGACGACAACCGTTACTTCGCCGAGGCGTGCAACCAGGGAGCGGCGATCGCGCGCGGGCGGACTCTCTTGTTCCTGAACAACGATACCCGCGTAAGCCCAACGTTTCTCGAGAGCCTCCTTTCGACCGCCGACTCGCACGATCGCATCGGCGCCGTGGGAGCGAAGCTCCTCCGTCCCGACGGAAGGCTCCAGGAGGCAGGGGCGATTCTATGGCGCGACGGCTCGAGCCTCGGCTACGGAAGGGGGGACGAGCCCCGTAGCGACGAGTACATGTTCCGACGAGACGTGGATTTCGCTTCCGCCGCCTGCCTGCTCGTCAAGAGCGACCTGTTCTCGTCCCTCGGAGGCTTCTGCGACTCGTACCGTCCCCTGTACTGCGAAGATTCCGACCTGTGCATGAAGATTCGGAAGGCAGGGTACCGTGTGGTATTCGATCCGTTCGCCGAGGTGGTCCATGCCGAGTATGGCACGTCGGGACGCGAGCGAGCCGAGGAGTGGATGCGGTTGAATCAGGAGAGGTTCAAGGAGAAGTGGAGCGATAGTCTGGAGCGGCAGGCGATCGCGCGTCCGGACGACCGTGTTGCGGTCTTGCGGGCGCGCTCTACCGCGAGCGCCGGAGCCGTCTTCGTGATCGACGAGCGGCTTCCGGCTTACGATCGCGGCGGCGGCTATCCGAGGATGTTCCAGCTGATCTCGTGCTTGATCGAGCTCGGCTATCAGGTGACGGTCGGCTGCGCCCAACCCGCGTCCACCGGGGATCCCCGCGTCCAGGAGCTGAGGAAGCTCGGAATCGAGGTTCTCGCGCGGGAGACGATCGCCTCCCGTCTCGCGGACGGCGGCGGACTCTACGATGTCATTTTGCTGAGCCGCCCCCGGGTCTTCGCCGCGTACCATAAGATCGTCCGGCGACGCGCTCCGCGGGCGAAGGTTTTGTACGACAGCGAAGCCCTGTGGCACCGGCGGGTGCTGGTAGAAGCGGAGCTAGACCGGTATCCACTCGTGGACTACCCGGGAGCGCCGTCGAAGCCGGACTTGCGGAAAGAGGCCGCCGATCTTTTGAAAACCGAGACAGACGCCGTTCGAGGCGCGGACGCCATCATTGCCGTGACCGAGGACGAGGCCTGGCAGGTAACGAAGCTCGGCGGGAGGGGCCGGGTGTTCACCATCCCGACCATTCATGAGAAATTGACGTTCGGCCCCGACGTTTCGAGCTTCGAAGCGCGGAGCGGCATTCTCCTCGTGGGCGGATTCTTCGACGATATGCGGAGTCCCAATACCGACGCGGCTCTCTATTTCGTCCTCGAGGTGCTTCCTCGGATTCGAGAGCGGATTCCTGGCGTCGAGCTCAACATCGCGGGATACCAACCGCCCGAGATTCTGCGCGAAGTCGTCGGCCGAAACGCGACCCTCTGGGCCGATCCCAGCGTAGCCGAGCTCCGAGCGCTCTACTTTCGCACGCGGCTCGCCGTGGCACCGCAGCGCTTCGGCTCCGGCGTGAAGCACAAGGTCACCGAGGCGATGAGCCTGGGGCTTCCGCTCGTCGCCTCGACCGCGGGCGCGGAAGGGAGCGGGCTTTCGAACGGGGAGTCCGCCTGCGTCGCCGACGATCCGGCGACGTTCGCGGAGGGAGTGGTTGCGCTCTACACTCGTCCCGACCTCTGGCTCCGGTTCGCGACCCGGGCCCATGAGCTCGCGATCGCGAGGTTCAGCCGGGACGCGGTCATGCCCGAGATCGACAGAATGATTACCGAGGTGATGTCGCGGTGACGGCACGAGACCGGAAGATCCTTCTGATCGCGAGCGATACCCTTGGCAAGAACATGGCGGGTCCGGGGATCCGACTTTTTGAGCTAGCCCGCGTGCTGAGCGGAATTTTTCGAGTCACCCTCGCCGTGCCGCCGTTTCTGGCCGACGGCGCGGAGCCGCTCGTACCCGACTTTCCCGCGCGCGCCCTCTTGTGCAGAAAGCCGCGCGAGCTGCGCGCCCTCGCCGCGGAGACCGACGTCATCCTCACCCTGGGGGCAGTTCTGGCGGTCTATCCGTTCCTGACGAAGACCGAAAAGCCGCTGGTCGTGGACTCCTACGATCCGTTCCTGCTGGCGGGTCTCGAGCAGCACCGGGACGCCCCCGGCGACGCGCGCATCGAGACCTACGAGCGCTACCTGCGGGCGCACTCGGTAGCGCTCCGGGCCGCGGACTTCGTGCTGTGCGCGAGCGAACGGCAACGGGACTACTTTCTCGGGATGTTGTCGGCGCTGGGACGAGTCAATCCCGGCGCCTACGATCGGGACTCGAGCCTGAGGCAGCTGATTCGAGTGGTGCCCTTCGGCCTGTCGTCTCTGCCCCCTCGCCACACGCGCAGGGTCCTGAAAGGTGTCCATCCGGGCGTGGCCGTGGGGGACCGGGTGGTGTTGTGGGGGGGCGGCCTCTGGAGCTGGTTAGACGCCGCAACGGCTGTGAAGGCCATCAGCCGTATCGAGAGGTCGCGATCCGACGTCAAGCTGTTCTTCATGGGCGTCGGCCGGCCGAATCCTACGATCGATCAATCCGCCGCCGTGGACGAAGTCCGCAGATTGAGCCGGAGCCTCGGCGTCCTCGATCGCTCGGTCTTCTTCAATGAATGGGTGTCCTACGACGACCGGCAGAACTACCTTCTCGAGGCCGACCTCGGTATCAGCCTTCATCGAGAATCTATTGAAGCCCGGTTCGCGTTCCGCTCGCGATTTCTCGACTACTTCTGGGCGGGCCTTCCCGTCGTCGCGACCGAAGGCGACGTGCTGAGCGAAAGGGTGCGTCTCGAGGGTGTCGGAAAGCTCGTGTCGCCCGGTGACGACGAGGCGACGGCGGCCGCGATCCTGGAGCTTCTGGCGACACCGAACCTGAAGGCGACGTACCAGCCGCGCTTCGCCGCCCTCGCGTCCGAGCACCGCTGGGAGAACGTCGCGAAACCCCTCATCGAGTTCTGCCTCGACCCTCGACCAGCGCCGGATAAGGCCGGCGCCGAGGGAACCCGGCGTCGAATGACTCGAGCGCTTCGTAAGGTGGGACGGCGACTCCGGAGCGTCCGCTCTCGGCTTCGAGCGCGTCAGCAAGCTCGGGTTGAAGCCCCGGTCGACTCGTAGAGCGCTTCGAGCCGAGCGCAGCCGCACCGGCCGCGACGTACCCGCCGTTCCCAAGCTTGCGCGCCCGCTATGAGCGTGCTGCCGGCGAAAGGCGGGCGCGTCGCGGCGCCGGCCCGGATCAGGCGAACATCAGTGTGTTGCCTTGCTTGTCGGTGAACTTCTGGATCACGATGATGATGAGATCGATGAAGGACCAGATGCCCAGCCCACCCAGGGTGAAGAGCTGCAGCACTCCGGTTCCGATCTTGCCCACGTAGAACCGATGGGCGCCAAAGACACCGAGAAAGAAGCACAGCAGCAATGCGGTGACGTTGCTCTTGTCGCTTTTCGAGTTTGCCATAGGACACCTTCCTTACGAGGCGGAATATGGGCCCGCCCGCCCATCCTAGGTAAGCTAGGGGTTGTCAGTGGATTGATTGAATGATACCGAGCAGAACGAGCGGCGTCAATCTTCGCGTCGATACTGCCGGGGCGGCTCACTGGCTGACGAGCAGCCGCCAGGGAGTCTAACCCGACCCCTGCTCTCTCGCCTTCGAGCGCTTCAGCGAGCTCCGGTGGACGCCCCGATGGACTCGTAGAGCGCTTCATAGCCGAGCGCCAGGCTCTCGAGCGGAAAATCCCGCTGGCCCACCCGGCAAGCGTTCGATCGATACATTTCGTAGCTTCCGCGGAGGGTTTCGACGGCGCGATGGAGCTCCGAGGCTTCGACCCTCGGCACGACGACGCCGCAGGCCGTCGTCCGTACATAACTCGCCATGGCGATGCACTCGCTCAGAAGGACCGGTCGTCCGCAGGCGAGCGACTCGAGTAGCGACTGCGGATAGGCTTTCACCAGCCGCTCCTTGTCCGCGAGAACCACGGCGGCGTGGGCGCGGCCGAGAGCGCTCCCGACGTCGACCCACTCGTCGAGGATCTCGACGCGAGCGGAGAGGCCGAGGCCTTTTACCCGCCTTCGAATCTCGTCGATCCAAAAGCCGCGCCACAAGAACAAGAGCCGGAGGTCGGGCATTCGCCGCGCGACCTCGAGGAGCGCGTCCACCCCTTTGGTGCGAAACTGCTTCTTCGTCCAGGGCGCGGAGCCCGCAAACAGGACGAAACCGGGCTCGGACGGAGGCGGCGTCTTTGGGAACCTCGAGCCGTCGACCCCGGGCCCGATCACGTGGACGTTCCGGTGGCCTCGATTCCGAAGGCGCTCCCGCTCTCCCGGCGTCGGGACGACGATTCCCGCGAGCCTCGAAACCTGCCGCGCCCTCGGAATGCGCCTCTCGGTCCCGAGCCCGGACGCGACGCTGTAGAGGATGGGCTTTCGGAGAAAGCGAAGCACCGGGAAAAAATAGAGCTCGGCGTGATAGACGTGGCACAAGTCGACGTCCCGTTCCAGGCGCCGCATCCTCGACAAGGAGTGCCATCCATAGAGCCAGCGCGGAAAGCGCGAGCGCGGCCGGCGCGAGGGCGGAAGGAAGGTCAACTCGCCGCCGAAACGCGACCGGAGAAACTCGGCTTCCTGGACTATGGAGTCCGTGCCCGCCACGGCCGGTGGCGGCGCGGTCATGAGGTAGAGGACTTTCACGGCCGCAATCGCCGGAGCTTGCCGAGAATCAGTCGTCGTATCGGCGGCTCGCTCATGCCCGTCCTGAGCATAAGGTCGATCGCCGCGGCCGAAACGCGCCTCGACCGCCCGATGCGCCTTCGCTCGCGCAGAACGTGAGGAAGGCAAGACAAGAAAGAGAGGAGACCGGCGACGCTTTGGAGGGGTCTCCGGTAGACGATGAAAAAGTAGAGCTGGCCGTAGAGAAGGCTCGGCAGGTGCTTGAGCAACAGGGAGCCGGGCACGTTCTTGGCGAAGATCGAGAGGCGGTTTCTGGTCGAGAGGCGCACGTAGGCCGCTCTGGGAATCCCGGTTCCGTGTCCCTGATGCAGCACTCGGGCCGCGGGCTCGAACCAGTAGCGATACTTAAGGAGCCTTCCTCGAAGGCCCAGATCGACGTCCTCCAGGTAGGCAAAGAACTTCTCGTCGAACCCGCCCGCTTCCTCGAGGAAAGACCGGCGGTAGAGGGCGGCCCCCGCCGACGGCGAGAATATCTCCCGAGCCCGCGTGAACTCGCTCGCCGGCTGGCCATGACCTTCCTTTTCGGCGGCGCCCGTCCACGACAGCCGGTCCCCGGCGTTGTCGATGCGATCGGGGTTCTCCATGGACAACATCTTCGCTTGTACGGCGCCGGTGTCCTCCGAGCTCCGCTCGAGGGCGCTCACGAGAGCGGTCAGGAAGCCGGGCTCGACGAACGTGTCGTTGTTGAGGAGGGCAACGTAGACGCCCCGGGAAGCCTCGATCCCCCGATTGACGGCGGCGGCGAAGCCGAAGTTTCGTTCGAGGGCGATCCGCCGCACGGCAGGATAGCGCTCTTCAACGAACCTCAACGACTCGTCGCGGGATCCGTTGTCCACCAGTATGATCTCGAAATCCCGGAAGTCTTGCGCCGAGAGCCCCGCGAGACACCGCGGAAGCAACAACGCGCCGTCGTAGTTGGGAATCACGACGGAGACCCGTGGCCCAGAAGCTTCAACCAAGGACACGCTCGTTCTGCCCCCCGAATTTCCCCCTCACCCCGTCGAGAAGACCGAGTCCGATCGCCCGCGCGCGGAGTCGATTGCCCCGCAGAAGGCTCGCCAGAACCCCCTTGGCGCCCCGAAGGATCCAGAGGGGGTAGAGGAAGCGTTGTCTACCCGCACAATGCTTCTTGATGTAGAGAAACCGGTTTCGGTAGACGTAGTAGGCATGAAGCCCGTCCCGGATCCCCGCGGAGCGATCCAAATCGTGGTACGCCCGCGCACTCGGGTCGGCGACAGAACGAAACCCGAGCCGCCGCGCTCGAAAGCACAGATCCGCCATTTCGCCGGCGAAGAAGTAGTCCTCGTCGAGCATTCCCGCGACCTCGAAGACTCGTCTGGCGACAAGAGCGGCGGTGCCGGGGACGTAGTCCACGTCCACGACGTAGGCCGGCAGAGGATGCGGCTTTAGATGGGTGGCGGAGTATCGGCCGATGTCCCTTCCGCCCGCGGCGATGAGACCCTCGCCGTGCCACAGACTCGGTCCCACGACGCCGATCGACGACGAAGAGGTCAGGACCTGGAGCATCGCCGCGACCGACCGCCCGTCCATCGACGCGTCGTTGTTCAAGAGGAGGATGGCGTCGCTCCCGCTCTCGAGCGCGGCCGCAATCCCCAGGTTGTTGCCTCCGGCAAAGCCCCGATTGACACCGGCGCAAACGAAACGCACTTCGGGATGGGCTCGCTGCAGCCATTCGAAGCCCTCCTTCCGCGAGCCGTTGTCGACGACCCAGATCGACGGGGTGGGAACGTTCGATTCGTGGTTCCAGGCCTGAACCGTGCGGATACACCGGTCGGTGTCTTTCTCGGAGTTCCAGTTGAGGATAACGACGGCGAGGTTCATACCGAAGCCGAAAGCGGTTCAGAGAAACGTGCTTGCCTTTCGCTGCGCTAACCTTACCAGAATCCTCGCCCCGGACGCGACACGGGGAAGGAACGCAAAGGGCGAAATGGCACGAGAGAAGAAGAAAGGGATGGTCAAGCCCGAACCTGATTTAGAATCGCACTCCTATGAGCCGCTTCGCCGTCCTCGCCGTCGTCCTGCTTCTCTCGAGGGACGCCTCTTCGGAGCCCCGTCTTCGCTACGTCACCACCGCGAGACAGAAAGGTCCCGTCGGCCACCGGGACCCGATCGGCGTCGTCTCTCGCGACGGAAAGTGGGTAGCGTACTCCGAGGGCCGGTTCCTGAAGCTCCAGCACGTGGAAGGCGGAGCCGTGCGCGAGCTTCCGCCCATGAGCCTCGACATTCGCGAGATCGTGTGGCTCCCCGACAGCCGGCGCCTCGCGGTTCCCGACCGGGCTTCGGGAGGAACCGGGGCTCGCTGGTACGTTTACGATCTCGAGGGCGGCGGGCGGAAGCCTCTTTGGCCCGACGCCGCGGAGATTTCTCAAGTGTCCTTCGGGGACGACGGAGCCGCGGTCGGCGTCGCGCGAACGCGCGAGGGATTCGCGCTCGTCCGGCGCGACGTCGAAGGTCGCGATACGCGGCTCGGCGCTTCCCCGGGGCGCGTGAGTCATCCGGTGCTTCGTTCGGGTCGAGTGCCCTGCATCATCGAGCAGACGCTTTATCGCGACTGCGGAGATGCGACTCCGAAGGCCACCTTGGATCGGGAGGTTTACGGCTCCTTCACATACTCGCCCGGCGGTGAGATTCTCTACTTCGCTTCGCCCAACGAAAGGGACACGCTGGACCTCTGGTCGTTTCGGGAATCGGATGGGCGCCTCGAGAGGCTCACGAGTTTCGCCCGGGATACCTACGCCCCATCCGTCGATGACGCGGGGAGGGTTCTCTTCAAGGTGCAGGACTACCGAACCTTTCTCGCGATGTCGCCCGCCGCGGGCGGTGAGACGACGGCGCTCACCACGTTTCAGTCCGAGACTCCCTCCTGGGATACGACCTCCGGCCGGATTGCCTTCACCTTCGGCAACTGGCGGCGGGTCCTCGACGACCGCAACTACCCCGACATCTCGCAGCACGTGGGATTCATCCGGCTCGATGCTTCTCTTCCCGCGGAGGCGCCTCACGGGATCGTGAGCGCCTCGACCTCGGAGGATCAGGGTCAGGCGTTCTCCCCCGACGGAAAGTGGATCGCCTTCCACTCGCACTATGGGCCTTCGGACGATATCTGGATCGTGCCGACCGACTTTTCGAAAGTTCCGCGCCAGTTGACGGAGGGTGGATACGAGACCGGCTGGCCCCGCTGGTCGGCAGACGGCCGCTTCGTCCTCTACTCGACGGCGAAAGGACGCGAGGCCCCCGCGCGCGCCTACGTGCTCCGGGTGGCCAGTGAGTCGGGCGAGCTCCTCGAGCCCGAGAGCGAGGTCCCCCTCCGCGACTTCACGGGAGACGTGAGCCACGCCGAGTGGATCGACGGAAGCGAGGAGATCGCCATCGAAGCGCTCCTCGCCCCGGGTCGAAAGGGGATCTACCGCGTGAGCCGTGGCGGAGGACGCCCGCGCCTCGTGCACGAGTTCGAGTGCGAGGAGCGGACCTCCGCGATCTCGGCTTCGCCCGACGGGAAGTGGATCGCGTACGTGGCGCCCGGGCCTTCCGGATACCAGCAGGTGTTTCGCGTGCCGGCGAAAGGCGGGCCGCCCATGCAAGTCACGTTCGATCCCTCGAACAAGACCCATCCCGCCTATTCGCCCGACGGAGCGCGCATCGCCTTCACCGTCTGGCAGTACGAAGCGCAGTTCTGGCTCCTGGAGCCGTAGGCGGCTCTTGCATTATCGACGTTGAAGCCGTGATTGACAAAACACTTCCCCTGCTGGATCTGCACCGTCATCTCGACGGGAACCTGCGTCTCGAGACGGTGCTCGATCTCGCCCGCAGGCATCGGGTGAGCCTTCCCGCGGACGATGTCGAAGGCTTGCGCCCTCACCTTCAGATCCGGGAGCCGGAGCCGGATCTTCCGGCGTTCCTTGCGAAGGTCGAGCTGATGTCGAGCGTTCTGGGGGACGAAGACGCGTGCCGCCGCGTGGCCTATGAAAACGTCGAGGACGCGCACCGCGAGGGGCTCGCCCACGTCGAGCTCCGGTTCAGTCCTCTGTTCATGGCCCGCGCCCACGCTCTGCGGCCGGAGCGGGTGGTGGCCTCGGTCGTCGAGGGAGCGGAAGAGGGAGCGCGCTCTCTCGGCATATCGATGAAGCTCATCGGCATTCTCAGCCGGACGTTCGGGCCCGAGGCGGCGGGTCTCGAGCTCGAGGCGCTTGTCGCGCACAAAGAGCACATCACGGCGCTCGATCTCGCGGGCGACGAAGCGAAGTGGCCAGGGGAGCTCTTCGTTCCGCATTTTCGGCGCGGTCGTGACGCCGGCTTTCGTATCACCGTGCATGCGGGCGAAGCCGCCGGCGCCGGGAGCGTGTGGCAGGCCATTCGCGAGCTCGGGGCGGAGCGGCTCGGCCACGCGGTGCGCGCGGCCGAAGACCAAGCACTCCTCGACTACATCGCGAAGCACGAGATAGGAATCGAGTCCTGTCTCACGAGTAACGTCCAGACTCGGAGCGTCCGAAGCTACCAGAGCCACCCGCTATCTCTTTTTCTCGAGCGGGGGCTCCTGGCGTCGATCAACACCGATGACCCGTCGATCAGCGGAATCGACCTCAATTACGAGCTCACCATCGCCGCCGAGGCGGCGGGGCTCACCGAGAGCGACGTCCGCCGGGCGCAACGAAACGCGGTGGCCACTGCGTTTCTATCGGCGGAAGAGAAGGCGAGCCTCCTCGCTCACGGTCTGGCGTCGCAGTAGCCCGAGCCTTTGCAGTGCGTGGGAACGAAGACCTCCGCTCGAATCAGCCAGCGGCCAGAGACCTTCTGCCACTTGGCCAGGTACGTCCCTCCGATCTCGACCCGGCCTGATTCGCTCCAGGAGCCTTCCCAGACACCTATCTCGTACGCCATCCCCCAGGGTGCATAGAAACCGAGCTCGCGCGGCGTCCGGACGTAGACGACGTCGGGCCGCTCTTCGAACTGTTTCGCGAAGTTCTCGCGGTTTTTTGTTTTCCCGGCGATTTGAAGGTTCGCGGACGACACGAGGCTGTAGTCTTCCGTGAAAAAAGACGCGACGGCCTCGGCATCGTGCGCTCGGATCGCCTCGTTCGAAGCCTGCCGGGCCCGCCGAATCAGCTCCTCGTCGGAAGGCTGCCCGCTCGATACCGAAACCCGCCACAGCACGCAAGCGGTCGCGACGACGCTGGCAAGAACCGGTCCTTTCATCAAATCGCTCCTCAGCTCAAGGGGATTTCACTCTTGCCCTTGACGCTCTGATAGTGGGCTGACAGCTCTCCATAAAGACGCCTGAGCTCTTCCACCCGCGTCAGGAGCTCGGTGCGCTCCGGCTCCGCCCTTGCCTCGATCTCCGCGACGATGTCATGCGCCGTCCAGTAGGCGTTCTCGCGAACGTATTCTCCGCCCTCGCACCGAAAAACCTCGTTCAGGATTCGAAGATCGTGAGGGATCTGAAAGGCGTCGCGCGTCTCGTCGTAGCGGAACAGGTAGTAGAAATTGTCGAACCCCGCCCAGGTAATCGCCGACAGACACATCGAGCAGGGCTCGTGGCTCGAGACGAACAGACAGTCCTTGGCATCAGGGCGCCCGGCTCTCGGGAGCTCGTACAGCGCTTCGATCGTGGCGACCTCCCCGTGCCAGAGCGGACATTGGGTCTCGAGGTTGGTCCCAGCGACGACGAGTCCCTGGTCGGATTTCCGCAGTACCGCGGCGCCGAAGATCTTGTTTCCCTTTCGGACTCCCTCGCGCGTCAACGGGATCACGTCCCGCTCGAGCACCTCGAGGAACCGGGCGACGACGACGCGCTTCACGGGTTCAGAGGGCGGGTCAGCCAGCGAGCGGCGACCAGCATCGCGGCGACCAGAAGGTAGGCGACGGCGTACTCCCAGGCCGGGACGAGCACGGTCGCGCGCCCGGTCACGAGCGTTTCGAGCAAAGGGATGTTCACCACGGTGTCCCCTGGCGTGAACTGCCAGGAATGCATCAAGCCGAGGAGAGACAGAACCGCGGCCGAGAGACTCCAGAGTGCCGCCGAGACGAACCTGCCGTCGATGATCGAGACCGTCATGGCGGAAAGAATCATCGCCGAGTAGATGAACCCCTGCTCGAGGGCGAAGCCGCCTTCGATGAAGAAGTTGTTTCGGTGCGCGGCTTCGACGAGCGCCGGCGACAGCGCCATGCCGGGAACGGAGCCGAACCCGCCGGAGCGCAAAGCGGTTTTCGCGATGAGCGTCGCCCAGGCCACGAGCGCCGGTACCATTCCGACGGCGACCGCGGCCATGTGCCGCGTCGGTGTAACCTCGAACGCCTGAGCGGTGATGACGAGGCCGATCCAGACGATGATGGCGATCCCGGCATCGGGCGGGACCGCCCAGGCCACCAGCGCGAACGTGCCGCTCAGGCACATTAGAGCCACCGCCGCACCGTTCGCGGCCGAATAGCCGGCTCGGGCGCCTACGGCCTTCAAAGCGGGGTGTCCTATGTATATCGACATCGGAAACGGCGAGCCGAAGACAGCGGCACCGACCGTTCCCAGACCGTTCGCGACGAGACTCGGCTTCGCCTGGAACGTGTCCCCCGCCGCCGACGCCGACTCCAGATTCTGGAGCGACGAGATCGCGCCCAGAAGCCCCATGGGAACGATGATCGAAAGGTAAGGAAAGAGCTGCCCCGCGTGGAGCGCGGCCCAGGTCTCCCCGAGGGCGCTCTCCGGGAAGTAGACGCCGAGCGGCCCCAGAGGATCGTCTCCGATGGGCGCGAGTCCCGTCATCCAAGCGAGCAAGCCACCGAGAACGAGAACAAAGAGGCTTCCCGGTAGTTGCCCGACGATTTGACGACGACCGAAGTAGAGGACGAACACCGCGAAGAGTGTCGTCAACCCGACGATGGGCCGCGCATAGGTTTGAAAGACGAACCCCAGAGCGAGAAAGCCCATCCCGATTCCCGAGAGCGTCGCCAGCATGGCCGCCCGCGGAGTGACGTCGAGAATGCGCCGGGCGGCGAAAGCCGTCACCATCTCGATGATGCCCGCCGCGAACGTTGCCAGAAGTCCTGCTTGCCAAGCGATACGTTCGGGATCGGGAGCCCCCTGGGCGATTGCGATTTGCTTCGCGGGAAGCATCACCAGAAAAACGAAAGCGATGAGACTCGGGGTGTTGATGCCGTAGGGGAGAGCGCAGACGTCGTCGCGCCCTTCGGCCCTGGCGAGCCGAAGCGCTTGCCACGCGTAGAACAGGTTCCCGATGAGAAACGAGATGGCGACGCCGGGAAGAATTCGCCCGTAAACGAGCTCGGCCGAAAAACCGAGCACATCGCGGCAGAGCGCGACGAGAATCAGAAACTGGACGAGGTGGTTGATGAAGACCGAGAAGAAACCTTCCCAGTCCCCTTTGACGAAGAGCTTCATCGCGCCCCGAGCGACCGAACGAAGTGCACCGTGAAGCGCGCCGCCTGATGTGCCGCGATCTGTCCCAGCCGCCGGTAGTCCTTCCCGGGGCTCGGCTGCGCGAGGTTACTGCCGCTCCGGATGACGAGGTGAGGTACCTCGAGCTGCCAGCACACCTGCGCCGCGGCGGAGCCCTCCATTTCGATGAGATCGCAGCCGAGCTTTCGCCGGATGTCGTCGATCTTCTGCTGGGTCAGGCCGAAGACATCTCCCGAGCAGACCTTGCCGGCTTTCACGACGGCCTGGTAGGTTTCGCCGTTAGCGGTTACCGTCTTTCTCGGGAACGTACGGATGGCGGCTCTCGCGAGCGTCAGGAGCCTTCTGTCCGCGGCGTACTCGTAGGGCGACATCTGCCCCGGGAGCGGGCCACGCACCTTTCGGTAGATCATCCCCGACTCGGTCCAGTTGCCGGCGTTGTGGTGCGAGGTCTTCTTCGAAACGATGACGTCGCCGGTGCGAAGCGCCGGGTCGAGGCGCGCGCCGGAGCCGGTGAACACCAGCTCCGAGGGCCGAAACCGGTGCACGAACAACGCGGTGGTCATGGCCGCATTGGTGATACCGACGCCGGTGACGGCCACGAGCACGGAGCGTTCGCCGAGCCGGCCTCGATGAAACGGATACCCCTCGAGCTCACCTTCGCTCCTCGAGGACAGAGCGGGAACGATCGACTTAACCTCCGAAGGCATCGCACCCAGAATGAGTGTGAGAGCTTTGGGCATCGCTTGGGTGCGCGCCATGCTGGAAACGGCGTCTCACCCTCCGGAGGGCCGGGGCATCCTTCGCAGCTCCTCGATGAACGTCTCGTTCTCGCGGGGCAGGCCGACGGAGATGCGCATGTACCCATCCATGTCGAAGGCTTCGCGCACTTTGACCTTGCGCTCCCGAAGGGCCTCGATGAGCGCTTTCACCCCCGAGCCGACCTGGACCGTCACGAAGATCGTCTGGGTGCGGATGGGCGGATAGCCAATCTGTTCGAGCTGTGAATAGAGGTATTTCTTGCCTTCGCGCACCGTCTCGACCGTCTGCCTCACGTGATCCGGATCGTCGAGCGCTCCGAGGGCGGCCGCGATCGAGAGCGTGTTCTTGTTCAGAAAGCCGATTCCGAAGCGCTGGAGCTTCTTCAAGAGCTCCGGGTTCGCGATACCGTAGCCGACGCGCGCCCCGCCGAGGCCGTAGGCCTTGGAGAACGTGCGGGCGACGATCGCGTTCGGAAACTCTTTCGCGAGCGGCACGGCCGAGGGGTAGTCCGGATCGTCGGCGAAGTGGATGTAGGCTTCGTCGATCGGAACGATGACGTCCTTCGGAACCTTCCCGAGAAAACGCCTCAGCTCCGCCGGGTCGAGGACCTGGCCCGTGGGGTTATTGGGATTGCAGAGGGTGACGATTCGCGTCTCGGCATCGATGGCAGCCGCCATCGCCTCGAGGTCCAGGCTCCAGTCGGGACGAAGCTTGACTCGCCGGACCTCGCGGCCGAGCTCCTCGGTCTCCCTCGGGATCTGCGGATACGAGGGAAAGCCGGTCACGGTATTCCCCTTCCGATCGTAGAAAGCGGAAAGGGTGACGAGCCGCAGGATCTCCGTCGAGCCGACACCCGTCAGGATCATCTCCAGGGGAACGTCGTGATGCTTCGCGAGAGCCTCTTCGAGCGGGGTGTCCATCATGTAGCGGTTCATCCCGAACATCCTCTTCGCGACTTCCTCGATCGCGCGGCGCGGCGGACCGAGAGGGTTCTCGTTGATCGAGAGCTCCACGAGCTCGGGATCCGCGACCCCGATTCCGCGGATGTCGCGCAAGGGCGCTCCCTCGAGGAGCTGAGCCGCGGCCGTCCAGTACGGTGTCCCCACCAGAGCGGCGCCGGCACTCCCGGCAAACGTGCGCTGCAGAAATCGCCGCCGATCGAGTTGTGTGGTCATGTTCTCCTCCTTACTATCAGTGCGAAGGCGGGTCGCTCGCTCTTCGTTCGGGCTGATGGCTCGAGACGGGAAAGAATACCGTAGAATGAAGCTAATTAATCATTTGCAACGCCGCTAACCGAAAAGAAACGACAGCAGAGCGAAGCGCTCCCCCGACGTCACCTCGGTCACCTCGTGCAGGAGCGAGCAGGAGAACAGAAGCGCCTCTCCGGCTGCCGGTCGGTAGCGAACGGGACCGTATTCGGGGAAGGAGATCTCGCCGCCTTCGTAGCCTTCGTTGAGGTTGAGACTCAGGGCGAAACGCCGGTGGGCGGTGGCCGGGCTGAGGTTGTCCCGATGAGCGCGGAAGAATCCCCGGGTCATGCCATCGTAGCGAACGATCTTGAACCCCTCGAACCGGGTAGCGGGATAGGAGAAAGCGCGGCGCACTTCAGGGAGCACCGACCGACCCACCACGCGGGCGAGCGTCTTCAATAGCGACTCGTCGGTGACGGTATGGTCGCGCCGGCGCTTCAGCTCGTTTCGAATGGCCTCTGTCCGCGTCCGGTCCTCCGACGTTTCGACACCCGTCTCCTGGTTCCCGCACGTCCGCCACACAGAAACCAGATGCTCGCAGACGTCGGCCGCAAGCGCCCGGGGAACGAGAAGAACCGGTGCTTGCGCCAGGATCACCCGCGGCTCCACCCCAAGCACCTCCGAAACCGCATCGCGCACCGACGCCGCGACGGCGCTTCCCATCGAGGCCTCGGTTTCGAGAGTGCGGATCACGCGCAGGGCCGGGTCCAGCACCACGACGCGCCCTTTCCCATCGGACACGCCGTAGACCGCGGAAACCGCGCCTTCAGCGTCGATGAAGACCCGGACCCCGGGGTTGGTCTTTGGCTCGCGCCGAGCGACGACGAACGCCGCCACCTCCGCGAGCGACTCGACGAGGGCGGAGGTATCGTCTTCACCGTGAAGCGGGGGGAAGACGAGAATGGTGGGAGCGCCGCCCGCGCACCCGTAGAATCGCGTGGGGGTTCCGCCGCAAGGCAGTACGAAGTCGGGAGCGCGCTCGCCGCGGCCGAGTTTCGAGACAACGTCTTTAGGCTCGTTCGGCCCGTTAGACACGTTCAGCAGTATACCGGGTTGTTCTCTGCGAACGCCGGTGGCCGAGCCTGCGGGAACCTCCCGGGCTACGGGCTGCTGCGGTACGGTACGGCGAAGTCCGACTCTCTCACCGTAACTTCGACGGCCTGGACGTTGCCCCGGGGAAGCATCGCTCCTCGGTTCTGCCAGTACCCGATCTCCCTGGCGATGGCGCGCTTCATGGCAGCGACATAGTCCTGCCAACCGAGCTTTCGGAAGCCCAGCAACTCGATCTTGGAGCAGGTCGCTCCGTATAGCGTGATGAGGAAGGCCGGTCCCCCTTGACCGCGCCCTCCTTGCTGGACGCGATATTTTCCGAGGGTACCCGTATCGACGAGGCGCACGATCTCCTGATCTCGAAGAACCTCACCCCCTGCTTGCACCGCCGGAAACGGCTCGGAGATGAAAGTGGCGCTCGTTCGCTCGAGCGCCGCATTCTTCACCGGCTTCGCTTTGCCGCCCTCGTTCTCCCAACTCTCGCGCCCGTTCTCGAGCGCGGCGTCGTACTCAGTGGTTGTGGTGAGCCTTGGTTCCCCGCGGAAAGCGCTTCGCCTTCCCCCTCTCACGTGCGACCGGTCTCTCCGACACCATGGCCTCCGTCGTCAGCATGAGTCCGGCGATCGACGCCGCATTCTGCAGCGCGCAGCGCACCACTTTCGCGGGATCGATGACACCCGCCTTCACCAGGTCCCCGTACTTCCCCGTCTCGGCGTTGAAGCCGTGGTCGAAAGTCAGCTCTTTCACCTTCGACACGACGATTGCGCCCTCTTGACCGGCGTTCTGGGCGATCCACCGGAGGGGCTCCTCGATGGCCCGGCTCACGATCGCGACCCCGATGCGTTCGTCGTCGGTGAGCGAAGCGTCTTTGGCGAGCGCCGTCAGGGTGACTCCGGCGCGCAGCAGGGCAACGCCACCGCCGGCGACGATGCCCTCTTCGACAGCGGCTTTCGTCGCGTGCATGGCGTCCTCCACGCGGGCCTTCTTCTCTTTCATTTCGGTCTCGGTGGCGGCGCCGACTTTGATGAGGGCAAGTCCAGAGGTGAGCTTCGCCAGGCGTTCCTGGAGCTTTTCCCGGTCGTAGTCGGAGGTCGTCTCCTCGATTTGGTGCCGGATCTGCCGAGCGCGTCCCTCGACGTCGGCTTTCTTTCCGGCACCCTCTACCAGCGTCGTGCTGTCCTTGGTCACGACGATCTTCTTGACCCGGCCGAGATCTTCGAGCTCGACGTTCTTTAGCTCGATGCCGAGATCCTCGAAGATGGCCTTTCCGCCGGTCGAGACGGCGATATCCTCCATCATGTCCTTGCGCCGGTCGCCGAAGCCGGGGGCTTTCACCGCCACGGCCTTGAGCGTGCCGCGGAGCTTGTTCACGACGAGCGTCGACAGGGCCTCCCCTTCGACGTCTTCGGCGACGATGAGGAGCGGCCGGCCCGCCTGCGCCACCTTCTCCAGAAGGGGCAACATATCGCTGATGCTCGATAGCTTCCTCTCGTGGACCAATACGTAGGCGTCCTCGAGCACCGCTTCCATTCGTTCAGGGTCGGTGACGAAGTAGGGGGACAGGTAACCCCGGTCGAACTCGGTGCCCTCCACGAGCTCCAGAGTCGTTTCCAGGGTCTTGCCCTCCTCGACCTGGATGACGCCGTCCTTGCCGACTTTCTCCATCGCCTCGCCGATGATGGCGCCGATTGCGGCGTCTCCGTTCGCGGAGATGGTCCCGACTTGAGCGATCATGCTCCCCTTGACCGGCTTCGCGACCTTCGCGACTGAAGCGACGACCGACGCGACAGCGCGATCGATCCCGCGCCTCAGCTCCCTGGGGCTTCCGCCCGACAGAACGCTCCGCAACCCTTCACGATAGATCGCGTGGGCCAGCACCGTCGCCGTCGTCGTTCCGTCGCCCGCGACGTCGGAGGTCTTCGCGGCTACCTCGCGCGCCATCCGGGCCCCCAGGTTCTCCATCGGGTTGTCGAGGTCGATTTCCTTGGCCACGGTCACGCCGTCCTTGGTGACGGCCGGCGAGCCCCATTTCTTGTCGATGACGACGTTGCGGCCCTTGGGACCGAGCGTCACCCGGACGGCGTCGGCAAGCTTCTGCACGCCCTTGAGCATGGCCTGCCGCGCAACTTCGTCGTAGCTGACTTGCTTGGACAATTTGGTTTTCCTTTTCTCTCCGGCTTGCTTCTATTCGAGGATGCCGAGGACATCGTCCTCGCGAAGGATGAGGTACTCGACGCCATCGAGACTCACCTCCGAGCCGGCGTATTTGCCGATGACGACTTTCGCGCCCTTCTTGACTTCCAGGGGCACGCGCACTCCGTCGTCGAGCACTCGTCCCGATCCCACGGCTACGACCTTCGCCGTCATGGGCTTCTCTTTCGCCGTATCGGGGATGTGCAGTCCGCCGACTTTCTTCTCGCCCTCCTCGATTCGAAGGGCAACGATATGGTCGTTCAAAGGACGGATATTCACTGTCTACCTCCCTAGGGTGACTCGGGAACTATCGGCCCTCGCCGGATTCCGGCACGCTCGCCGGTACGGTTGTCCCGAGAACCGCTGGTACTTTCTCCCCCGCAAGCTCGACCGCTCTCTCGACGTTCGTTTTCTGGAAGCGACGTCTCCGCTCGACCCAGCCATCAAGTTTGCGGCTCCATTGTTTCCATAACTTCATCCGACACCCCCCGCTTGCGGTGGCCGAGGCCCTTTCAGAGAACCTGACTCGTTTCAGATGACCTGAACACTCAGCCACTGGGTACTATCGCTTGATTAACCTTTATTGTCAAGTGATGCACATATACATCGTGCTTACATAACCGTGGAATGTTAACTAAGAGGAAAGAGGGCGGCCCTATGTGGTCGTTGCGCTGCACGGCGCGCTCTGACTGCTGGGCGTAAGCCTCCCCTTCCACGGGGGGGCTGCGCTTCGATGCGCTGGATTTGGGATAGAGAGGGGCCGTAGCGCTAGTAGCCGGCCTGCGATCGCAGCGACTTCCCCTTTTTCATGAGGAACTGATGCTGCGCTCCGTGACGCCGCCGAACCCGCCGCATCCACCAGAGGTAGTGCGAGACCGTCACGTACTGCCAGCCATCCGCGAAATTCAGGTCCAGCCTGTTCGTCGCGACCCAGCGAAGCTGGTATCCCTCGAACTCCAATTGCTGCTGCACGCCGCTTTCCTTGAGCCAATCGTCGCCGAGCACGATCATGTCGGCGTCGAGAGTGCGTTTGAAAAAGTGGCTGAAGGAGGAGAACACCCCATCCTCATGCTTGGGGGCTGGCGGGGGCCGATTGAGAGCCCGTGGCGACTGCACGTGATTCACGATGGATCCTTTCACAAACCGAACTGGCCGAACCCGGGCCGTCCTCGACGGACACCGAGGCCGGGACTCTCACGAGACGAACGCTACGTATCTTCACTGTAGGTGGTCTCCAACCGGGGCCGGATAGAGAGGACAAGGTCGGCTTGGGAAGGAATCGCCACCGGACCGCGAGCGCCCAGCATACCGCGAAGCGGCCGTCTCCGGGGAAGGTTTTCGACGGACCAGCTGTTGAAACGCCGATCTGCGAACGCCGTTACCGTCCTCTGCCCCGAGGGCGCTTGGGCCGGCGCTCTACCCCGGAGCGCTTCCGCGAGCGAGCCTTCTTGTGGGAGGACGCTTCGCGGAAATGGAGCGGGTCTCTCAGACTCTGCAGCTCACGGTAATAGTACAGGGACGTCGGCCGCCGCCCTTTGAACCGGAGCTTCTCGAGAAACTCGATCTCCTCTTTCGTGGCATTGGCGCTGAGGGTAGTATCCTCGAGGAACGCCTCGAGGCCAGGCTCGATTCCCGATTGCGATTCGGGTTCCCGTTCCACGAACTCGAATCTCCTGGGCTCTCCCGGAACCAGCCTGCGATTCAAGAGGATCTCGATGCTGAAAGTCGTGAAGTCGACGTCCCAGGACTCGACCATTGGATCCAGGAAAGCGATGCAGTTCTCATCCGAGACGTGGAAGACATCGGTATCCAGAAACTCGAGAATGCTGACTCGCACGTCCTCGTAGCTCCGGTGACTGAGCCGGGCGAACAAATGGAGCCATTCCTCGCGGTGTAGTTCCTGACTGGCGAGCCTCTTGGCGACATCCAAGACCTTCTGAGTGATCAGACGCTCGAGCTCACCGAATGGCTGCTTCTCGAAGATGGCGCTCACTTGCTCTCGCTGGTCGGCGGCGCACTTCTGGAGGATCATCCGCCGAACCTCTCTGAACAATGGCGCTGGAGGCTCCACGACCTTTCTCTTGAGCTCTTCCTTTCGCTGGAGCTCGGCAAGGCTCGAGAGACGGCCCTTTGGAAGTTTGAGAGCCTTCTCCAGCTTGGAGTAGATGTCCGTCCGCTCGGGTGCCGGGGGGGCCTTTCGCCGAGTCAGGAGCTGGGAAATATAAGACTCCGTGACTTCGGCCCCGGCTGCCAGGTCCTTCTGCTCGAGCCCAAGTTCTTCCATGCGCTCTTTGACGGCTGATGGCATATCCATATGTCGCTCCCGAGATTAACTCAGGCTGGTTAGGCGACCTACAGTATTCCAAGGCCCGATTGACATTTCAAGGTAATTTACCGATACTGGTTTAGTGATAAACACACGAATCACACTACGTACACTGTTTCTAGTTATCTGCTGTTGCCTCGCGCCTTGGGCCGCATGGGCACAGGGCGAGCCCTCCGGGCGGCCTTTGAATTCTCACCCGAAGCCCTCCGGCGGCGGCTTTGAGTGCGATCGCGGTTACGCGGCGGCCGGCGGATCCTGTGTCGCAATCGAGGTCCCTCCTCATGCGTTTCTCGACTCCGGTGGAGACGGATGGGAGTGCATCCGGGGTTACCGCAAAGCCGAAGGCCGCTGCGAGCTCGTCCAGGTGCCCGCGAACGCTCTCCTGGATTTCACCGGCTATCGTTGGGAGTGCCAGCGCGGCTTTCGAAAAGCCGGTATGGCGTGCGCCGCCATCGACGTGCCTCAAAACGCCTTTCTCGACTATGCCGGAAACGGCTTTGAGTGCGATCGCGGCTTCCGGGAGGTCAAGGGCGTATGTGCCGCAATCAACTTGCCCCTGAACGCCTTCCTGGATTCCAGCGGACGCGACTTCGAGTGCGATCGCGGCTACGTGAAAGCCGGCGCGGCCTGCGCGAGCGTCAAGATCCCGGCGAACGCATATCTCGACCGCACCGGGGACCGATTCAAATGCGACCGAGGATTCCGCCAGCGAGGTCAGGCCTGCGTGCCGGTCGGCATACCGGAAGGAGGCTACCTCGGACGTTCGGGGAACGACTTCGAATGCAATCACGGTTTTCGGAAGGACGGAGAATTGTGCGTCCCGGTGAACGTGCCTGCGAACGGTTATCTCAGGCCTTCTGGAGACGAATGGGACTGCGACCGAGGCTACCTGAAGCTCGGCTCCACGTGCGCGGTCTTCGAGGTTCCCGTGAATGCCCACGTCAGCTCCTCCGGAAACGACTGGGATTGCGATTCAGGGTATCGGCGAGCTGGGAAAACCTGCACGGCGAGCGACAAGTAAGCGTACCCGACGAGCGCCGCATAGCATCGTTGGAGCGGCGATCCGACCTACGGCGGATTCTGCCGGCTTCCCAACGTCACGACGACCCTGTGCGTCCCGCCGTCATCGACGATCGGGATCGCGCGTGAGTCGACCGCTCTCCCATCGAGCTCCGCCTCTCTGACCCCTCGGCATCGACCCTCGGGATTCCGAACGGTAATGTCGTAGCTCGTCCCTCCGAGACGCCAGACGATCTTGTACTCGGGCCAGGAGGATGGGATACAGGGCTCGACCTCGAAGCTAAGGCCCCGGCGCCGAAGGCCAAGGATGCTCTCGAGGCCGGCGCGGTACATCCAGCCCGCGGAGCCGGTGTACCAGCTCCAGCCGCCGCGGCCCGCGTGAGCCGGGTGGGCGGAGACGTCGCCAGCGACGACGTAGGGCTCGGCCTTGTACCGGTCGACGTCGGCCGCCGTGCGGGTGTGATTCACCGGGTTCAGCATGTGAAAGAGCTCCATCGCCTCGTCTCCGCTCCCGAGACGCGCCATCGCCATCACCACCCAGAGTGCGGCGTGGGTGTATTGGCCGCCGTTCTCCCGCACGCCGGGCGGATATCCTTTGACGTAGCCGGGCTCCTGCGCCGAACGGTCGAAAGGCGGCGTGAGCAAGAGAGCGACCTGATGCCCGCGCCGGATCAGATGGGTGCGGACGGCGTCTATGGCGCGGTCGGCAAAACGCAGGGGAACCGCCCCCGAGAGAACGGCCCAGGACTGAGCGATGGAGTCGATCTTGCACTCGTCGTTTTGCGCCGCGCCCAGGGGCGTGCCGTCGTCATAGTAGCCTCGGCGGTACCACTCACCATCCCACGTCAGCTCCAGCGTCGAAGCAAGACGCGAGACTTCGCTGCGGTAGCGCTCGGCCCGGAGCCCATCGCCTCGAGCCTCGCAAAGCGGTACGAAGTCTTGAAGGACACCGTGCAGGAAGAAACCAAGCCACGTGCTCTCCCCTCGTCCCCCTCGTCCCACGCGGTTCATGCCGTCGTTCCAGTCGCCGCTCCCCATGAGAGGAAGGCCGTGGGCTCCCGACGTCAGCCCCTTGTCGATGGCACGTAGGCAGTGCTCGAAGAGCGAGCCCTCCTCCGCGGATACACGCGGGTGCAGGTAGGCCTCCTGGTCTTCCGGAGCAAGCAGCGGTGCCTCGAGGTACGAAACCCGCTCGTCCAGAACCCCGGTGTCGCCCGTCGTCCTGACGTAGTGGGCCGCCGCATAGGGAAGCCACAGCAGGTCGTCGGAGCAGCGGGTGCGCGTGCCGCGGCCGCTCGGCTCGTGCCACCAATGCTGCACGTCCCCTTCGACGAACTGCCGGCTCGCCGCTCGCAGCAGATGCTCCCTCATGAGCTCCGGCCGGGAGAATGAGAGCGCCATCACGTCCTGCAGCTGGTCGCGAAACCCGAATGCCCCCCCGGGCTGGAAGTAACCCGTGCGCGCCCAGAGCCGGCAGCTCACGGCTTGATAGAGGAGCCAGCGGTTCAAAAGCAAGTCGAAGGAATCGTCCGGCGTCGTGACCCGAACCGCGTCGAGGACGTCGTCCCACGACCGGCGGGAGGCTTCCCGCGCGGTCTCCGCCGCGAGTACGCTCCCGTGACGGCCGATGAGCTCGCGCGCATGCTCCAGATCCCTCCCCTGCCCCAGAAGAAATACCAGCGCACGGGTTTCCCCCGGCGCCAGGGAGACGAGAACCTGAAGAGCCGCGCAGGGATCGAGACCCGCCCCGAAACGCCCCGAGAGCGACTGCCGGCGAAGGGCTGCCGGCCGGCAAAGAGAGCCGTTTCTTCCGAGAAACGACATGCGGTCTCCCGTGGAGGAGAAGAGCTCCGCGTTCGCGTAAGCGAACGCGACACGCTCGGCGTGCTCCTGGTTGAAAGGATTCCGAGCCAGGACGGCTCCGGTTTCCCGGTCGAGCTCGGTGACGACGTTCCGGTTCTGGCCCGCCCGCGGCGGACCCAGCACCCACTCGTTGTAGCCCACCACACTCAAACGACGGATCGCTCCGCTCTCGTTCGTGAGAGTGAGCAAAGAGAACTTCACCGGGTCCTTCGCGTCGACGAAGACCTCGAGGTCATGACGGATGCCGTTCGCGGCGCGCTCGAAGCGAGTAAGCCCGGCGGAATGGCGAATCACGAAGCGCCCGCTCGCATTCGTGCGGGGCAGAGGCCCAGAGGCAGGTGACCATGTCTCCCCCGTTTCCTCGTCGCGCACGAACAGGGCTTCGGAAGTCGGGTCGGTGACGGGGTCGTTCGCGAAGGGCGTCAAGCGGTTCTCGCGGCTGTTCACCGACCAGGTGTGCGCCGAGCCCGAGGCGGTGACCAGCGTCCCGAAAGTGGGGTTGGCGATCACGTTGGCCCACGGTACAGGAGTCTCCTGGTCCCCTTCCAGCACGATGACGTACTCTCGCCCACTGTCGGTGAAGCCGCCTATGCCGTTCGAGAGCGCGAGATTCGGCGCCGCGATCTCAGCGGATGAGGACGACCCTCCCGCACGGGAAGGCACCAGATCCTCCGGTTCCGGCCACTCGGGTGTGAGACCGCCAAGCTGCTGGGCCAGCGTTCCCTGTTCGCCACTCACGATGGCGCGCGCGACCGCGGAGAGGAGAATTCGCTCTCCTTCCGTCATCCCGTCCCCGCGAAGGAGGTAGGCTCCGCCCGGCCGATGTTTCCATTCCCGCCAGGGTCCATTGTCGAGGAGGGCCACGAGCTGCGCGTGCATCTCGTCGAGATAGCTTACGGGATGTTCGTTGAGGATCACGAGGTCCGCGGTCAACCCCTTGAGGCGCCAGTACTCCTGCGCCTGCAGCACCTGGCGCACCAGCGGCACGTCGTCCTCACCGACGACGCGGACGAGGAGGATAGGAAGATCGCCCGAGATACTGTGCGGCCAAAGACCTTCCTGGCCGCGCGTATTCCGCTCGAGGAGGCCGGGACTCGCGCGCAGCGATCCATCGGCATAGAGCACCCGTGAGGCGAGCCGCTCGAAGAGGAGCGCGTCCTCGCTCGAGATGCCGAGATGGCGGAGGCCGCTCTGCGCGTGGGCGAACGCCAGTGCGAAGGTTCGGGCGGCGGCGCCCGGGTCCCGGTACTTTTCCGCGAGGGCGACGGCCGTCTCTCTCGTGGGCGCCATGCCGGTGGCGAAGGCGAGCCTCATGAATCCACCGGGCGCGAGACGAATCCTTTGGCGCAGGCTGACGATGGGATCGAGGAGCACCCCCGTCGTACCCGTGAGCGAGCGTCCATCGAGCGCCTGTGGGTTCTCGGGCCCGCGGCCCCGGCCGAGAAACCGCGCGCGGTCGCTCTCCCACTCGACCTGCCCCTGGGCCCGCCCTTCCAGGCTCAGAACGTGCACCGCCCAGGTTTCCGCTTCGTCCGGAGAGCGGGGCCGCCTCCGGCATAGCAGGGCCGCGCATTCGGGAAGATACTCGGTCTCGACGAAGAGCTTTCCGAAGGCAGGGTGCGCCAGATCGTCCGAGGGCGGCGCGAGCACGATCTCGGCGTAGCTCGTCACCTCGATCTCGCGCGGGCGATCGCTCTTGTTGGTCACCGCGAGGCGCCGCACCTCGACGTCGTCCTCGGTCGATACCGCGATGTCGAGCTGGGTCGCGACGTCGTCGTCGCGGCGATGAAAGGTTGCCTTCTCCGCCAGGAAGGCGACGAAATAGTCTTCCGGCTCGTTGATCAAAGGGCTCAAAGGGCTCAAAGGGCCCAAAGGGCCCACAGGCTGATAGGTCGCGGACCACACCGAGCCGCTCCTTACGTCGCGCAGATAGAGGAACTGGCTTCCCGGGTCGCGGGTCGGATCCTCACGGTATCTCGTGACCGCGCGGCCGCGGCAGAAGCTCGCGCCTCCTCCCGCGTTCGTAACCACCGCGGTGTAGTTGCCGTTCGAAAGAAACTGCGCGTGGGGAAAAGACGTGTTCGGGGATCGGTAGCGGCGCACGCCGGCCGCGGGCATCGCCGCCGCCGCTCTCGTCTCCTCGGCCGGGCGCGCGCGAGTCATGGGTGTGTGCCGGGGCACTCGCTCCTGGAGCAGGAGCTCCGTCGCCTGCACTCGCAAGTCCGAATGAAAGCGCTTCACCATCACGTCGCCGAGAAGAGCGTTTACGAGAGAGACCAGCGTCATCCCCTGGTGGTGGGCGAAGAAAGCCCGCACCACCGCTCCGTTGCGGGAGCCGTCCCCCTGCTCGGATCGCGGGTGGGAGTAGTCGATGGCCTCGTAGCAGCCGTACTCGCCTCGGAGGCCCTCGAGAGCCAGCCGCCGGAAATTCCGCGCCGCAGACGCCGGGTCCACCATCGCGGCAAGCGCGGTGGCGTAGGGCGCGACTACGAGCTCATCGCCCAGTCCCCGCTTCAAGCCGAGACCCGGGACGCCGAAGGCCTTGTACTGATAGTTGTCGTGGCGATCCACGAGACTATAGGCGGACTCCGAGATCCCCCAGGGCACTCCGCGGCTCGCCGCGAACGTGCGCTGGCTTCGCACCGCCATTTCGCAAGACCGGTCGAGAAGAGTTCCGGGATAGCTCCGCATCACCAGCAGCGGCATCAAGTACTCGAAGAGCGTAGCGCTCCACGACAGAAGCACAGGGGTTCCCTCGACGCTCGTGAGCAAGCGGCCGAGGTGGAACCAATGGGTCTCGGGGAGATCGCCTTTGGCGATGGCGAAAAAGCTCGCGAGCCGGGCTTCAGAGGCCAGGAGGTCATAGTACGACGGGTCGAGGCGTCCCGGTCCGTTGGCGTCCGGAAGGCGGTAGCCGATGGAGAGGATCCGGCGCTCGGGATCGTAGAGGAGCCGGAAGCTCATCGCGTCGGCGAACCCGGCCGCCCGCTCCGCCAGGCTCTCGAGCCGCCGGCTGAGGGCGGCGTCCAGGCCCGGGAGAGCCAATTGCTTCAACCCTCCGGCCACGGCGATGAGGGCGCCCGCGAGGTTGCCGCTATCGACCGTCGAGACGTAGCGGGGAGAGAGCGGAGCGAGGCTCCGGGTGTCGTACCAGTTGAGGAAGTGTCCCTCGAACCTCTCCAGCCCCTCCATGGTGTTGAGGCATCTCTCGAACCGTTCGGCGAGCTCCTCCCTGGATATGAATCCGAGATCGCTCGCGGCGAGCGTCGCCATGAGGCCCATACCGATGTTCGTGGGCGAGGTGCGGTGAGCGAGCCTCGGCTCCGGAATCTCCTGGAGATTGTCCGGAGGAAGGCCATGGTCCTCGGGACCCATGAACTTCTCGAAGAATCGCCACGTGTCGCGGGCGATATCGAGCAGCAGCTCCCGGTCTTCGCCCGTAAGCTCGTCGCGACGCCCGGGAGCGGGCCGGCTCAGCGAGTAAGCGACGAGCGGCGCCGCCGCCCAGAGGGCCAGGAGCGGGCCGGCCGGCAGAAGGGCTTCGGGACGAGCCAGCACGATGAGAACGAGAGCGCCAAGGGCGAGCGCGGGACTCGCCATCATCTTTATCAAGAACGACCGCGGGCCCGAGGAACGGGCCGCGCCCGCGGCGGCCGTTTCCCACTCGAGAAGGCCCCTCCGCGTGACTCCGAGACGAACGAGCGTGACGGCGATGGCGTGCGCGTCCTCGAAAGCTTGGTTGGCCACGAACGTGAGCTGCAGCCCCGCGCGAGCGAGAGCGGTCGTGGCATCCTCCCAGAACGTTCTAAGAGACGCGCGCCACGGCTGCCGCGGCCGTCTGCCCCCGAGGGCTTTGAGAACGACGGGGTAGAAGGGAAAGGCGACGGCCAAGAGGACGAAGGCGGTCCAGACCGCGGGGCTTCCCGGCAAGACCGTCCAGGCCAGAAGGAGCAGTAAAAGCGTCGCGGGAGCCAGAAGGCTCCTTCGCAGGTTGTCGAAGATCTTGAAGCGCGAAATGAGGGGCAGATGGTTGCGCGTGAAGCCCGAGTGCGTGGGAACGAAGGGGAGAAGCCACCACAGGATCTGCCAGTCTCCCCTGACCCAGCGATGCTGGCGCCTCGTGTGGGCGAGAACGCTCGAGGGGTAGTCGTCCACCACCTCGATGTCGGTCACGAGAGCCGTGCGGGCGTAGAGGCCCTCGAAGAGATCGTGGGAGAGGAGGGCGTTCTCCGGCACACGTCCGGCGAGGGAGGCGATGAAGGCGTCCACGTCGTAAATGCCCTTACCGGTGAAGATCCCTTCGCCGAACACGTCCTGGTAGGTATCCGACACCGCCGTGGTGTATGGGTCGACTCCCGTGTGGCCGGCGTAGAGGCGTGCGAAGAGCGAGCTCGACGCACTCGCCATCGTCACGCTCACCCTCGGCTGGAGGATCCCGTATCCCTCGGTCACGCGGCCGCGGCTCGGATCGAACAGGGGGCGGTTCAGGGGATGATCGATGATGCCGACGAGCTTCCTGGCGCCGTCCCTTGGAAGGCGTGTATCGGAGTCGAGGGTGATGCAGTAGCGGATCGACGGGAGCGCCGCGAGGTCTCCGGCCTGTACGTGGAAGCTCGTATCCCCCGCCCCGCGAAGGAGGCGGTTGAGCTCGGCGATTTTGCCGCGCTTGCGCTCCCAGCCCATCCACACGCTCTCGCCCGCGCTCCATTGGCGCTCGCGATGAAAGAGATAGAAGCGATCGCAGCGTCCCTCGCCGTATCGCGCATTCAGCGCCTCGATGCCCGCGCGCGCCGCCGAGAGGGTCGCCTCATCCTCCGGCATCCATCGGGCGGGGGCGTCCGTGAAGTCGCTGAGGATCGCGAAGTGGATACGGGGGTCGGCGTTTCCAAGGGCCAGAACTTCGAGATGCTCGAGCTGCGCCTCGACGTCCGCGGCGTTCGCGAAGAGCGTGGGAACGACCACCATGGTGCGGGCGCTCTCAGGGATTCCGGATGAGTAGTCGAGTCGCGGGAGGCGCCGCGGCGGCGCCAGTCGCGCCGCGAGCCGCTGCACGAACGCGATGGCGAGCTCGCTCGACGGCAGCAGAAGAGCGAGCGCTGCCCCTGCTTGTGCCCAGGGCGAACCGCCGTGCTCGCGGGCGTAGGCGAGCCCAAGTCCGGCGAGAAGAGAAGTCCCGAGTCCGATCGCTCCAAGATAGGCCGCCGTCGCGTGGGCGAAGGCGAACCTCCGAAAGCGCCCGGCGACGCCCAGGCGATAGGCGACGTCGCTCTCGAGGTCGCGGCGGCCCTTCCCGATGAGGTGAAAACCGACGTGGAGAGCGCGATCCGCGGAGGCGCCCCCTTCCGCGGCCAGACGCGCGCTCTCGATCGCCCGCAAGGCCACGCGCAACTGAGCCTCTCCCGTGCGCTCGGCGAGCGTCTCCGTCGCCTGGCGGTAGCGGTCCCGGCTGAGGAAGTCCATGCTCCCGTAGACCCCCGCCGGGTCCCTCGCGAGGACCTGCTCCACGAGGCTCACCGCCTCGAAGTATTGGCTCCAGTCGAGCGCTGCCGCGAGGCGGAGACTGGTGATGGCGTTTCCGACCGAGACCTCTGCCGCCGCCAGTCGCTGATGCTCGCTCCGGATGGCATCTTCGGGGCTCATCCGCTGCGCGGCCAGGTGCTCGGTGACCGCAGAGCGCACGGCGGAGAGGCGGGGGCCATACTCGCGCAGACGCTGGAGGACCTCCACGACGAAAGCGGTGTGCGGCACCCCGGGAAGCGGTTCTGGCATGCCCTCCCCTTCTCCGTCGATCCGGGCGACGTAGGTCTCCGCCGCCCGGCGCGACTCGCGGGCGTCGAGAATCTCCTCGGCCAGGCGCCTCAGGTTCTCGATGAGCGCGAGCTTCACCATGCTCGGCCACGCCCACAGCTCGCCGATGGTCAAAGGCACAACCGTCTGGTAGCTGTTGATGAACCGCAGGAGCTTCTGCCGATCGAGCCGGCTGTCGCTGTGACGGATGAGCTCCACGGCCATCGCGTAGACGCGGGCGTGGCCCGCCAGCTCCCGCAATGCGAGCTTGGGAAGCTCCCGATAGTAGCCTTTAGGAAGGTTCTGCTGAACGTCCCGGATCTCGGAGGCGATGAGATGGAAGTTATCGAGAAGCCATTCGGCCGCGGGAGTGACGTGATCCCCGGAGTGCACGTCCTCCGCCAGGATCCCGCAGGCCGCGCGGAGAATGCGGGAGTTTTTTTCGAGACGAGGGAGAACGCTTCGCGACATGCCCCGCGGGCCCCTCAATATTGGATCGACCGTGAATCGCGCCGCGAGCGCTTTGGCCCTCTCCTCCAGGCGCTCGATGCTCAAGAGCTCGTCGCGCAGGGGCTTTTCGAGGGGAACGCCCCGCGGCCCTCGCGCTCGGACTAACGCCATGGATGGCTCGGCCGGTCAAGACCACCAAAAAAAAGAGGAGCCCGGCGGCTCCTCCTGGATTGGTCGGTGATACGGAAGACCGGCGTCAGTCCTTCTCGCTGACCGTATCGGCCTTCGGAGCCTCCTCGTCCTTCAGCGCCTTCGGGCGCGCCTGCTCGAAAAGGTGTCGGAAATAGCGGCGGCGGTCGGCCCACCCCGGCGTTCGTCTCTTGGCGATCGTGTTTCTTGCGTACATCGTTTCCTAGTCCTTTCTCGCGGTCCTCGCGAAAGGCGGACGAACTCCGCCTCATTCGAGAAACCGCTGACGGAGCGCGGTCTAGCGCGCGCCGATCTTGTGGCAGGTTGAGTTCGAAACCTCGAAGCTTCGGACCCGAGGAGACATGCGAACCGTGCGGGCGAACATTTCTGACACGCCTTTCGGTCTCCAAGGTTGGCCGCCGCCGCCAGATAGCTAGACTTGGCTCAGATTATCGTGGACCTGAGTGGAATCGCTCAGTGGCTTCAAATATCCTAGCCAGTTTACTGTGTTTTGTCAAGTCACAACGCCATGCAGGGGAGATAGTTAATCAGAAATAATTAACTACCCGGCGGTCGAAACGGACGCTCCTGCCTCGGACCCGCCGAGCTCAGTCTCTCGCCCTGTGGACCGTGATCTCGTTTCCCTCGAAATGAAGGCCGTCGAGCATGGAAATGGCCTTCTCCGCTTTCGAGCCGTCCGGCATCAGCACGAACCCGTAGCCGTGCGGGGATCCCACGCGGGTATTGCCGATCCAGATGCCCTCCACCGGTCCGTGGCGCGAGAAAAGCTTGCGGAGGGATTCCTCGGTCGTGTTGTAAGGGAGGTTGCCCACGTAGAGTTTCATTTGCCGTTCCACCTTTTCGAGGGCACGCACACGGGGGGGAATCGAAGGGAGCGCGTGGGCTTTGCCCGATCGGGAGAGCCTCCAGTGTAGTCGAATCGCACGCGGGGCGCAAAGCGTCCTCGCGTGAGTCGTTGACTCTCATTCACAAACACAGCAAGCCCATGCGGTTGGTGATCTGACGCTGGGCTCCCGGGGGCCTATGGCCTGCATCAGGCCCCCGTCGAAGTACTCCTCGACCTCAGCGAAATGATCCAGGCTCCGAATCGACCGCTTCGAGGAAAGCTGCATAACGGTAGTTCCCTCGGAGGGTCGGGGTATCGACGCGCAACCGCGCCTGATTCGGTCTCGAATCGGGAGCAAGCTCGATGGCGCCGTTGGTGTGGCCGTTCGCATGGCACGAGAGACAAGCGACGCCGGCACTCGGCCCGCGAGTTTACCTTCCCGGGAAGCGCACGCACCACGTGGGCCACGATCGACAAGCCAATCCCGGCGCCGGCCGGGGCTTCCATCTGGGCCGGGACCAGCCGGTAGAACTTCTTGAAGATCCGCCGCTGCTCCCTCGAGGGAATGCCGACTCCCCTGTCGCTGATCTCGACGACCCCGAACCCACCGTCTCGAAACGACCTCAGTCGCAGCAGCTTCTCCCCGGCGAGTATTTGATCGCGTTGCTGACCAGATTTCGGAAAACCTGCGAAAGGGCTTGGTGGTTGCCGAGCACGACCACACCGTCATCGACTTCGACTTCGACGCGGAAGCCGTCGCGGGTCAGTTGATGGTCGAACGCGGTGATGACGCCGGTGGAGGATGTCGCCGGTATTGGCCGTGAAACCCATGAACGCCACCAGGTTGTTGCTCTCGGGAAGATCGAACAGCAGGTGATAGACGATGTCCTGAGGCTCGCCTTCCAGCGTCTCGTACAAAAGGCCGTAGGAAGCTCCCAGCACCGAGAATTCCCTGCACCTTGGCGATGAGCTGCGCCGACAACGACGGGTCCCTCCAGAAGCCGGACAACGTCATCTCGGAGGGCAGCGGGGTTTCCTGATCCCTCAAGTCGTAGAACAGAACCTCGCCTTCCGGTGAACCCGGCGCCGTCGCCAGCCTGCTCCATACGAAGAAAGTTCGCGCCAGCCGCGCTTCATGGTGGTTCTTGCGGAGGTCGGAAGCGACGCGATCCAGATCCATCTGGCGCACGGCAACATGGTCGACTTGCTCCAGGAAGTTGAACAGCGGGGCCTTGAACTCTCGCTCAATCTCCTGGGCGATCCTTTCCGCCAGTTGCTCGCTCCCCTCGCGCAAAACGTGTGTGGTCCGCGCCTCGAATCGGTCGAGAGCCTGGAAGAGCAGAGCCAGCAGCAGCGCGACGGGGATCCCGATCACCAGGAGCGGAACCAGCGCCACTCTCAGGGGCTTGGATTCGAGCTCGAGCCGGGACGGAGACGACCCTCGGAACCAGAACCGCCGGTGCGGCGCGCGTCAGGCTCCCGAGACCGAGCGGGTGGTTCATGGGACTCGTCTTATCGCGCCTGCTCTCCGATGTCCACCGCCGGAACCCCTGCCTCCCGCGCGCGCCGGTTCAACTCGGGAAGATTCGTCCCGGTGATTTCCTCGAGCCGGGCGAGCTCCCGTTCCACTCGTGCCGAGAGGTCCTGGAACAAGTCCCTGGAAGGCGCGGTGGGAGCCCGGTCGGAGTTGGCCACGACTCCGATCAGAATCGCGAGCTTGTTGTCGAGCCGGGTGGGATAGTGAAAGGCGTCTCCCCCCGTTTCCATTCGAGGCTCCGTCAGCGAGAGCTCGATGTCGTTCAGAGTCTCCCGAAGCTCCTCGGACAAGAGAGCCAGGTCACGAGCTTCCGCCACCGCTTCGGCGCGACGGTGAAACTCACCGAGCGAGTCGCGCAGTCCCCGAAGCCTGAGCACGGCGCGGTTGAGCTGGGAAAGGGCATCCACCAGCCGGGCGTGAAAGGCGAACTGTTCGTCCTGCTCGGACTTGCCAACGTCTAGCCGCGGGTCCGCGAGCACTTGAAGCTCCGCAATCCGGGTCTCTCCGCTCGCGATGAGCTCGACGAGGTAACGTCCCGGGAGAGCCAGCGGACCCACCGGAGGCGCCAAAGGAGCGTGCCAAAAGAGGATGTGTCCCGGTATGCGCTCCGGACCCGGATAGCGGAGATCCCAGACGAGCCGGTTGAGGCCGGAGACGGGCGGGGGAGATCCAGGATCGGCGCTCGAGAATCGGCGAACGACCGCTCCCGAAGCGTCCTTGATGACGATTGCCACTTCGCCTTCCCGCTTCTGTCCGAGAGCATAATAGATGATGGCTCCCTGGGGAGGGTTCTCCCCCGCCGGAGTTCGCAGCACCTCGAAAGCTTCCCGGACACGGTAGGCCGGACGCGGCCGGAACAAATGGACCCCCTCGCCGGTGACTCCGGCCGAAAGCTCGCGAAGAGGGCTCACGTCGTCGAGGATCCAGAACGCGCGCCCGTGAGTGGCGATCGCGAGGTCGGAGTCCTCTACCGTGAGATCGTAGACCGGCGCCCGGGGAAGATTCCGCTGAAGCGACTGAAACCGCTCGCCACCGTCGAAGGAAACGTGCATGCCGGTCTCGGTCCCAGCGTACAACAGTCCGGGAGCTACCGGATCCTCCCGAACCACGCGCACGAAGTCATTCGCGGGAAGGCCGGTCTGGAGAAGCTTCCAGCTCCATCCGAAATCATCGGTCCGGTAGACGTAGGGCGCGTAGTCGTCGCTCTGATGGCGATCGACCGCAAGAAACGCGGTACCCGCCGCGTGCGGCGAAGCATCGATCATATGCACCCGGCTCCATGGGGACATTTCGGGGGGAGTGACGTCAACCCAGCTCGCGCCCGAGTCCCGCGAGAGATGGACCCGGCCGTCGTCGCTTCCGGCCCAGAGAAGCCCTTTCTCACGGGGAGACTCGTCGAGAGCGAAGATGGTCCCGTAGTATTCCGTCCCCACGTTGTCGCGGATTAGCGCTCCGCCCGAGGGCTGCAGAGTTTCGGGGTCGTTCCGGGTGAGGTCCGGGCTCACCACCGACCAGCTCATCCCCTCGTCGGCCGACCGGAAGAGGACGTTCGCCGCCATATAGAGCGTCTGCGGGTCGTGGGGAGAGAGCAGGATCGGCGCGGTCCACTGAAAGCGATACTTGGCGTCGATGGCCCCGTGGCCGATGAACGTCTCCGGCCAGGGCTCGATGGACTGGCTGCGCCGGGTTCGGTGGTCGTAGCGGGTGATGCCGCCGTCGGTGCAGCCGGCGTAAACGATGTTGGCGTCGCGAGAGTCCACCGCGGTCCAACCCATCTCGCATCCGCCCACGGGGTACCAGTCGGATTCGGTGATTCCGGCGCCCCTTCCCCGGCTGGCCACAGCGATGGTCTCGAAGTCCTGCTGGCCTCCATAGACGTGATAGGGAAACTGGCCGTCCGTCGTGACCCGGTAGAACTGGCCGGTCGGCTGGTTGTTGTCCGAGCGCGTCCAGCTCAGCCCCCCGTTCACGGTGATGTTTGCACCGCCGTCGTTGCCGCTGATCATTCGCTTGGGATCGTCGGGATCGATCCAAATCCCGTGGTTGTCGACGTGGTACTGGTCCATCACCCGGAACGTGAGACCGCCGTCCACCGAGCGGAGGAGGTTGATGTTGTTGACGTAGAGGACGTCGGCGTTCGAGGGGTCGGGCGTCATCCTCATGAAGAACCAGGCCCGCTGCGTGAGGGCATGGCTCTTGTTGACCAGACGGAACGTCCTTCCGCCATCATCGGAGCGATAGAGGCCTCGATCCTCGGCCTCGATAACCGCATAGACCCGATCCGGATCCGCGGGAGATATCGTGACTCCCGCCCGCCCCCAGATGCCGTCCGGAAGACCACCGCCCTCGAGCCGGGTCCAGCTCTCCCCGCCGTCGGCGGAGCGATACAGCCCGCTTCCCGGCCCGCCGCTTTCGAGGGAGTGGGGCGTTCGGCGCACCTGCCACGCGGTCGTGAAGAGGATTCTGGGATTCGCCGGGTCGAGCGCAAGATCGACCACGCCCGTCCGCTGGTCGACGAAGAGCGTTCTCTTCCAGCTCCGTCCTCCGTCTTTCGTGAGGAAGACGCCCCTTTCCTCGTTGTCGCCGAACGCGTGCCCCAGCGCGGCCACCCAGGCCACGTCGGGGTCGCGGGGATGAACGAGGACCTCGCCGATGTGACGGCTGTCGGAGAGACCGAGATGTGTCCAGGTCCGGCCGGCATCGGTGGAGCGGTACACGCCGTTTCCGTGGACCGCGTTCCCCCGGAGATTGGGATCGCCAGTGCCCACGTAGATCACGTTTTGGTCCGACGGCGCCACCGCGATGGAGCCGATCGCGGAAACCGGCTGGTCGTCGAATATCGGGCGCCAGGTGACCCCCGCGTCCTCGGTCTTCCAGACTCCGCCCGCGGCGGCCCCGAAATAATAGGTGTTGCGGTCCGACGCGAGACCGCTGACAGTGTTGACCCGGCCGCCTCGAAACGGTCCAATCAGGCGATATCGAAGCGCCTGGAGGAGCTCGCTCGAGACGTTCGCAACGCGCGCGGGCGTGCGCGCGCGGGGCTCTGCGCCGTAACCGGTCGATGCCGGTAGAACGACCGAAAGCAGCAGCACGATCGCCTTCCGATTCTTCCCGAACAGCTTCACATTCGCCTTTCCCCGCCCCTCCATAGCGCCAGCGCGACAGCGGTTCCCCGGATGGCGCGTTCGATGCTACGCGATCCGCGAGGAGACGCACCAGCTCGGCATGGGTCCAGGGCTGCCAGAAATGCCCCTGCATCGGCCGCCCGCAGGAGAAGCTCCCGCCATAGTACGGCCATCCCTCGTCGTTCCAGAGGAAACGCCAACGCTCGGCCGCCGGCCGGCCATACCGGTGGGGACGGCACGGTTCCGCTCAAGCTCGGCTGTGAGGTGATGCGCTCGATCTCGAGCCTCGGCGGCCGGGTCGCGAGACTCGGCGAAAGCCCCAGACCCGGCGAGAGCGCCGGCAATGGCGATGGAACGCGGGATCCTCATTTGTTCGACGGATCGTTTCCCTCCGAAATTCTCCGGTGCGAATCCGATCGTAGTTGGGCGTACCTTAGAGGCCGCGGTCCACCCTGTCAATGTATTTTCACGAAGGAGTCGTGATGTAGACTGACGACGGTGGACAAGCGACCGAGTCTCGCGCGTTTCCTTCTCTTCACCACCTGGTTCGCAATTCGGTACTGGACTATCGGGAGCTGGGTACGCGTGAAGTGGCACTACCTGAGATGGCGGGGAAAGAAGTATTACTTGTGAGCGCGCCATGAATCTTCCCGACGACGCTCCCCGGGAATCGACGTTCGTCTACCGAACCCCGCCTGTCTCGGGAAACGTCATCAACGGGCTCGGTGAGACGGCCAAACGACGGGCCCGATACGTTTTTCACAGCAACCCCAAGACCGGACCTCTCCCCTGGGACAAGCTCAACCGGGTTTTCCTTTACTGCTATCCTATCTGGGGCTTTCCGCTGTTCATCGCGAACCGTTTCGCGCAATTCGCTTATCAGGGAAAGCTCGCGGAGGCTCGCCGCGAGGTAGACGACCCCCGAGTGATGTCCGGCGAGGTGAAGGCCAAGGCCCGCGAGCTGGGAGCCCCGCTGGTTGGCATCTGCGAGCTCCGCGAGGAGTTCCTCATCGAGGGCGCATCGCTGCCCTATCATTACGCGATATCTATGGCGATTCCCATGAATCGCGACATCATGGTCGCGGCTCCTCACCCGCGGGCGGGCATGGAGGTCATTCGCGCCTACAAGCGCTGCGCTCACGCGAGCGTCGGCATGGCCCGTTTCCTCCGCTCGCTGGGCTTTCAAACCCTCGCCTTTCCGCTTTCACCATCGAGCGAGGTGCTCCACATTCCCGTCGCTATCGCCGCGGGACTGGGCCAGCTCGGAAAGCACGGCTCGCTCATCACCCGCGAGTTCGGCTCGAATGTACGTCTGACGACGGTGCTCACCTCGATTCCTCTTTCAGTCGACGGTCCCCGAGACATCGGGGTGGACGACCTCTGCGCGAGCTGCACCGTCTGCGTGCGCAATTGTCCTCCCGGCGCCCTCTTCAACGAGAAGCAATGGGTCCGCGGCGACTATAAATGGTACGTCGACTTCGACAAGTGCGTCCCGTACTTCGCCGAGACGCGGGGCTGCGCCGTCTGCATCGAGGTGTGCCCCTGGTCGGAGCCGGGAAAAGGCGAGTGGCTCTCGGAAAAGTTGCTGGCGAAACGAAGCCGCCCGGCAATTTCACCTGCCCGGTAGGAGGGCGTCGATCTTCTCTTCGGAGTAGCTGAGGAGCCTCCCCATCTTCCGCGCGACATTCCTGCGCGCCTCGCCCTCGTAGCGGTTCTCGGAGATGAGCGCCCTCTTCTCCTCCTTGAGGGCCATATACTCGTCCTTCACCGAGCCAGTGTAGATGAGAAGCACGTGCTTGCCGCCGGTGATCTCGGCGGGGAAAAGATCGGTGGTCAGAAAATCGGTCTCGCGATAAGAAATGGCGTGGTTTCTTTCGACGATCTTCTCTGCTTCTTCGATGAGCGCGTCCATCTCCTCGGGCGCCATCGGAGCGCTCAGAGCCAGCCTCTTGACGCCGGCCCCGACGACCTCCGCGAAAGCGCCGATGCCTCCGAGGTTGTAGGAGCGCTCGTCAATCTTTGGCGGCTTTGGCGGCTCAGGCTCCCGCCGAGGTGGCACGGGTGCGGCACAGGCCGCAAGCGAGAGGGGCAACAGAAGGACGTCGAAGGTTCTCATGGCGCGCGGATGTTAGCATGGGACGCACGATCTCGAGGGGGATGATGACCGACCTCGCCGCGCGACTCGAAGAATTCCAGCGCCGGCACCCGAAGAAAAGCCTGAGCGCGGGGACGACCGAGTGGACCTATCGCGCCGCCGGAAGCGGGCCCGAGGGACTCCTGGTCCTTCCCGGCGCGCTCGGAGGATCCGAAGGAATGGCTCTCCTTCTGCGGCACCTCGCGGACGACTATCGCCTGCTGTTCGTCGAGTACCCGGTCGTGTCCGGCCTGGACGACATTCTGGCGGGGCTCTCCCAGATCCTGAGGCGGGAGGGAATTGGCCGCACGGCGCTTCTGGGAGGGTCGTTCGGGGGCATGGTGGCGCAGGCGTTTCTTCTCCGATTCCCGGAGAAGATCACGCGCGCCGTGCTCTCCGCGACCGGACCTCCGGATCCCCGGCGAGCCCGGACGAACGAGCGCTTCCTCCAGCTCCTTCGATTCATCCCCATGGCCGTGGTTCGTTCCCTTCTGCGGCTCGGAATCAAGAAGCTCATGAAGCGGGTGGCTCGAGATCGCGAGGTCTGGCTCGGCTTCTACTCGAAGGCCATCGACGGGCTGACCCGCGATCGGTTCGAGACCTTGTATCGCGTGTCCGTCGGCTTCGATCGCGAATGCTCCGGCCGGAGCGCCGCGGCTGAAAGCTGGACCGGGGAGATGCTCCTCATCGAGGGAACCGAAGACCGGGTGGCGTCGACAAAATCCCGCGACGCGCTGAAGGCCGCCTACCCTTGGGCCGAGGTCGTGACTCTCGAAGGAGCGGGCCACGGCATGTCCCTCGAGCGGCCCGAGGAGTGGCGGGATGCGGTGACGCGGTTTCTGAAGCGCCGGCCGAACGCTTGACACCTTCGTCATGAAGGAGTATGAATACTCCGGTTCGAAAAGAGGGTCACATGGTCTTCGTGAGCTACGGGGTGAAGTCCGCCTCAAGATCGTCCTCGCTGGACTCGCCCCGCCCGAGGACTGCGACGGGTCGCGCCTTCTCGGCCTTTCCTCGTTCGAACGCGTTCGAGGCTTCGAGGTACGACTCCAGGTGGAGACCTTGCCCGACCCAGCCTCGTACCGTGCTCTGGCGAGCCTCATACTGAAGGGAGCAGACGGACTCGTCGTAGCGATGCGCTCCTCGAGTCCGTCGCTCGAGCTTCTGCGGAGCTCGTCCATACCCTTGGCCGAATGCGCCGCGGATGCGACCCCACGGGAGATCGAGGAAGTCATTCGCGCTCTCGCGGATTCGATTCTCGAAAAATTCACGCGACCGGCGCCGATCGATGCGTCCCCGGCATCCCGCGGGATCGCGAGAAAACGTCGCCGGTCAGCGTTTTCTCGAAGATACCGGCGCCGCCGCCGCTACTAGCACTAGCGCGATCAGCGCCGCCATGGCGGCGTCCTTCTGGTCGCGCGCCCAGGGCGGGCCCACGGCTCGGCCCATCGCGGTGAGGAGTTCGCGCCCGCCCGCGTCGTCCGTTCCGAGAGCCGCGGCGAAGCGCTCCGGGAGCTCCCGGCGCGGAATCCGCACGACCTCGAGCCCGCAGTCCAAGGCGGCCGCGGCGAGAGCTTCCCGGTAGAGAGCACCCTCCGCGGTGTGGATGAATGGATGGGAGCGCAGGATCGCCGCGAGGTCCGGCGGAAGCTTCCCCGCGCTCATCAGGATCCCCGCGGCGGAGAGCGGCTGCGAGTCCCTCAGGCTTTCGACCGCGGTGCGCGCTCTTCGAGCGGCGGCGTCCTCTGCCTCGCGCACGAACGTCACCGCGGCGGCGCCGCTCAGCCGCGCGGCCCGGTGGTACACCTCGGCCCGAACGGTATCGTCCGAGTCCGAGAGCTGAATCCGGCGCCGATCCACGATCCGCGGGGCACGGAGAGGACCCGCGACCGATACCGACGCCGCCCAGCCGGTATGGACGCTGAAGCCGATGGCTGCGGCGCTGGCGCTGGACCTCACGCGGCGCAGCTTACATCGCGAACCACGTAATTTTCACTTCCTCCGGCCTCCCTTCTGGAAGAGAATGGCCGGGCAGGAGGATCCCATGTCACAAACCGCCGACAAGCCGAAACGGGAGCGGGTGCCGCTCAACGGAGTCGATACTCCGAATCTCTTCGCCACCATCAACGCCGTCCGGGAACAGCCGGAGCTCGGGAAGTTTCAGTTCCGGGCTACGAACCGCTGGCTCGAAGGCACTCACAGCGAGGGCAAGATCGAGTCCTTCAGCGGGGCCGGTTCCGAGCACAAGCACGCGACCACTTTCAAGTTTGACGCCGATCACCCCGCGGTTCTCACGGGGAAGGATCGAGGCCCGACTCCGGTCGAGTTTCTTTTGCACGGCCTCGCGGCCTGCCTCACGGCGGGAATCGCGAACATCGCCGCCGCCCGCGGCGTGAAGCTCACCGAGGTCGAGTCCAAGGTCGAGGGTGACATCGATCTGCGCGGAATCCTCGGGATTTCGGACGAGGTCCGAAACGGCTACGAGAAGATTCGCGTGAGCTTCAAGATCAAGGGCGACGCCCCGCCGGAGAAGCTGCGCGAGATCATCGACCAGTCGCGAGCGCGCTCCGCGGTCTTCGACGTCCTCACCAACGGAGTTCCCATCGAGATCCAGGTCGACGCCGGCTGAGATATGCGACCGATGCTCGACGTCCTCCTGAAGCGCTTCGACGAGCCCGACGAGACCCTTCTTTTCGAGAAGGGACGGTTCGACACCGTGCGGTTGGGAGGCGTCGAGATCGGCCGGGCTTGCTACGAGCCCGGCTGGAAGTGGTCCATCCACGTGGCGCCGTCCGCGGGGACGGCCCTCTGTCCGGTAGAGCATGTGGGCCTGGTGCTTTCCGGGGCCGCGACCGTGGCGTTCGGCGACGGACGGGTCGTCGAGCTTCGGCCGGGAAGTCTATTCCACGTGCCCGCGGTTCCCCACGACAGCTGGGTCGTTGGGTCCGAGCCCTACGTCTCGCTTCACTTCCTCGGGGCTGAGCAGTACGGAAAGGCGGAAGTAGGCGCTCACCAGCGCAGCGCCACCCCTGCGACGAAACGGTCGACATCGGGCTCGGCATTGATCTCGACCCCCACGATGGGGATCTCGAGGCTTGGGTCATCGACGTCCGTCTGTATCGCGAAGCGGCGGTAGTCGACGCGAATGCCCACGTTCTCGTGGAAGAACATTTTGAGCCCGAATCCCCAGTTGAAGGCGCCGAAGGTCCCGAGGAAGTCCTCGGTCGCGAGATTGCCGCTCGCGTTCGCGAAGAACCCGCCGTAGCCCACAGTGCCGTAGGGATAAAACTCTCCGAGCGGCGCCTGGACGACGACGTTGCCCGCGAGACTCAGGACCGATGCCCCGAGGTCGACGCCGAGAACGTCGAAGTCCGAGGTCGGCATGTAGTCGAAGCCGAGCTCGAACCCCACGATCCTCGAGAAGACGCCGATGGTCGCGCCGAAGCTCGCCTTGTCCTTCAGACGCAGCTCTTCGACGAAGGTCTTCCCGAGCATGAAGGACGCTTCTCCCTTGGCCTCGGCATCGGAGGAGCACAGCGACAAAATCCACGGGATGGCAACAAGGCCCAACATTCGCATTCGCATGGGGATCGGGTTCTCCTTCGGAGAGCTTGCTTCGAGCGATGAAGAGATTGCCGTGCTCCGGATCACGAAAGGGTCGCCCGATTCGAGCGGCCTTTGTTATCGGGAGGCTTCCACCTTCCGGATCGACGTCACCTGGATGGATTTGCCGTCGGCGGATACCGTCCCCTTCACCACCACGTTCTCGCCGGCATGGGGCTCGAGCTTCTTCGGGTCGTCGGCGAGATACATCTTCGCGTCGTCGGGCACGAAGAGAGCGTAGACCGCGCCCATCTTCACACACTCGTCGGCGCACTCCTTGTCGTTCATCCCTTCCATCATGTGCTCTTTGGCGCACATGTCGTCGGTGACGTAAGCCTGGAATTCCTTCTCCTCGGGGACCGCGAAGCCGGTGAGACAAAGAAGCGACAGAGCGAGGGCCGTGGGTCTCATACAAACCTCCCAGAAACAGGGCGCGACAACCGAGATTGTCCCTTCCGCAGGGGGTCGAGTCAAACGCCGGCGCGCCGGCGCGCTGACGCATTGACAGGCCACCGAGGCCCTTGCTACGGTCCGCCATGCGCAATCGGTTGTTCTTCGGCTTCGTCGTCCTCCTCTTCGGCCATTCCGCCCACTCCCAGATCTCGCCTGACGAGAGAGCGCTCCTCGACGCCCTCGACCCGACGGCGGTCGTCTCCCTGACACGGCGGCTCTCGGAGGAGGTGGGAGTAGGTCCCTCAGGCGCGGGCTACGGCAGCGCCATCGCCGGAAGCCCTGCGGAGAAAGCGCTCGCGGACGCAATCGAGAAGGAAATGCGCGCGCGGGGCTTCGACGTAATCCGCGAGCGTTTTCCGGTGCGAAGCTACGACTACGGCGGGGTGAAGCTTTTGATTGACGGAACCGAGATCGAAGCCATCACCCTTCATTCCTCGACGGGGACCTGGGGCGTGCGCGACGGAGTCGAGTACGCGAATGGAAACGAGGACTCTGGAAGGGAGATTCGCGCGAAGCTCGTGGACGCGGATCGAGGCCTCGCCTCCGACTACGCCTCCGACTACGCCTCCGACTACGGTCGCGTCGGGGACGTCGCCGGACAGGTGGTCCTCGTTCGCCGCACCGTCTGGCCGAGCGCGACCGCCCTCGAGGCCGCGACCCGGGGAGCGCGCGCCGTCATCTTCCATGACTACCCGGGAGAAAACCCCGACGACGCCCTCAAGCAGGACGGGATCCAATACCACGACGACATCCCGGCCGTCTCGATATCGAAGCGCGATGCCGCGCGGATCCTGGAGAAGCTGGCTCTCGGTGAAGTCGAGGTCGTGCTTTCGAACCGCGTCGACGTGGGATACGGCTTCTCCGAGAACGTGATCGGACGCATCACCGGCACCGAGGCGCCGGACGAGTTTCTCGCCGTGACTTCTCACCACGATCGCTGGCACCAGGGCGCCCAGGACAACGCCGTCGGAGTCGCGGTCATGCTCGAGCTCGGGAGAGTCATGAAGGAGACCGAAACGAGACGCACGCTCCTCCTGATCGCGTTCGGATCCGAGGAGGCGGGCGGAATCGGGACCCAGGCCGACTGGCTCGTCGGCTCCTACGCTTTCGTCAAGGATCACCCGGAGATCGCGAGCCGCCTCGCGTACGCGTTCAACGTGGACGGCGCCGGCTTCACCGCCGACAATGGCCACCTGTTCGCGACCGTCGACAACCTTCCATTTCAGCGCGCACTCCTGAAGGACCTGAATCTCGAGAGCCGGATTCGCCTGCACCAGGGAGTCACGAACTGGGTCGACGCCTGGTCCCTCGGTGCCATCGGCGGAGGCGCGGTTTCGTACCTTCTGTGGTTCCCCGCTCATCCGGAGTACGAGGGCCCGGGCTCTTACTCGCGCTACTACCACACTCAGCTCGACGTCTATCGCGCCGCCGAGTACCAGAACCTCGACGTCGATCTCGAGCTCGGCGCTCTGGGGCTCTACCGCGCCGACCGGGCCCGGATTCTTCCCATCGACCTCGTAGAGCTCGCCGTCTGGACGACGAAGGCGCTCGAAGAGGACCAACGGAAAGCACCCTCGGTCTCGTTCGTCGAAGCGCTCGAGGCGGCCGAGGCGTTTCGCAGCGTCGCCGATAAGGTGTGGTTGGGCGCCGCCGAGTCGTCCGACGCGACGCGCTGGAACCGGGTTCACCTGAACGTCCGGCACGAGCTCGTGCCCTGGCTTCTCTCGACGAGCTCCTCCCGCGCCGTGCTCAAGACGACGCCCTATGCGTCGGACCTCTCGGCCCTCGCGCGCGCCCGCGAGGCGCTTCAATTCGGCGATGCCGCGATGGCCGCGACCGCGCTCGAAGGAGTAGGTACTGGAGACACCGCCCTTATCCTTTCGGAGGAAAGCTACAATCGGGAGCGCCTCTTCGCGTTCGGTCCCGCGAGCTGGGGAAACGACTTCGAGCAGGACATCCGGCCGGTGAGCCCCGAGCTCTTCCGCCTCTACCAGCGCCTGCGCGGCGGGAGCGCCGGCCCGGACGACGTGCCGGCGGTCCAGAGGCTCGAGGCCCAGGCGCGAGGCCACCTGGAAGAAGTACTTCTCCTGATCGCGGGAAAGCTCCGAAGAGCGGCCGCGAGTCTCGAATAGGAAAAGGCGATGAGCACCAAAGAAGAGGGTCCGGCAATGTACGAAAAGATCTTCGGAAAGCCGGCGCCGGCCGGTGAGCCGCTCCGCGGGCTCCGAGAGCTCGCCATCCACCACCTGTTCGCAAAGATCTGGACTCGCGAGGGCCTCTCGATCCGGGACCGCAGGCTCGTGACCATCGCTCTTCTCGCCGCGCAGGGGCGCCCCGACCAGCTCCGCGATCACCTCCGGGGCGCGCGCCTCGGGGAGGACCCGCTGACCGAGGAAGAGATCCAGGAGCTCATGATCCACGTCGCCCACTACGCGGGCTGGGCCGCGGGCACGAGCGGCCAGGCGATCGCGAGCGCGGTCTTCTCGGAGCTCGGACCCTGATCCTCCTCCTGGCCGGGCTTCTGGCTCAGGCGGCCCAGGAGCCTCCGTCGTTCCGCGAGGGAGTAGCGCTCTTTCAGCAGGGACGTCTCGAGGAGGCCGAGAAGGCCTTCCTCACCGCGC
>CAZKNR010000322.1:0-1828 GCA_964553925.1 uncultured Acidobacteriota bacterium | reverse complement strand
GTAACGCTCGTCTTCGGCTCCGTAAACCAGACCGCGCTCGATTATGCCGAGTACCTCAACTTCAAGTCCCACGAATAGTCGCGAGTTTTGGGATAAGCCCGAAGACTAGTTCGCATAATCACGACCTTGGCATAATGTTTTTCGAAGCGGTCCTCCCAGAGAGCTTTTACGTCCTCGAAGTAGCTCTCGAGGAGCTGATAGAGGGCGGTGGCCCGTACGTTTCGAGGGCGGTAGAGGGAGGGATAGCCGCCATCGTCGGGAAACGTTGCAGAAGCCGCAAAAGTACCCACGGCTTCTGGAGACGAGATCGGCGGGTGGAAGCCTCCCTACCCTGCATCTGCACCCGGATCGGGATGATCTCCGAGGACCGCCACCCCGAGGACCGAGACGTCCTGCGCTTCCACCGCGAGGTGGTACGAAGGATTTCGGAGATCCCCGGGGTCACCGGGGTCGCGGCGATGAACGAGCTTCCGCGAAGCCGTGCGTCGGGGACGACGGAGTTCATGATCGAAGGCCGCGCAACCCCCCGGCACAACGAGGAGCCGGTGAGCGGCTGGCAAGCGGTGAACGGCGCCTATTTCACGACGCTCGGAGTGCCCGTTCGTCAGGGCCGCGGAGTTACCGAACAGGATCGCGACGACGCGGAGGCGGTCGCCGTCGTCAACGAGAGCTTCGTCGAGACGTTCTTCCCCGAAGAGGATCCTATCGGGAAGAGCGTGGTGTTGATGGGAAGGCCGCGCCGGATCGTCGGAGTTTCGAAAAACATCTACCAGGCGCGGATGCCGGACGATGGCGGAAAGCTCGGACCGGTGGTCTACGTCCCGATGGAACAGCAGGTGGTACGAAGCAGGAGTTTCGCCCTTCGAGTGGATGGCGACGCTTCCGCCCTCGCACCCGAGGTGCGCGCCGCCATCTGGGCCGTCGACCCCGAGCAGCCAGTGAGCAAGGTCCAGACTCTCAGCCAGCACATTGCGACCGAGCTCTCCGGCCCGAACATTGTTTTCATCGTGCTCACCATCTTCGGCGCGACCGCTCTCTTCCTCTCGGCAATCGGCATCTACGGAATCATGGCCCACGGAGTCGCCCAGAAGACCCGAGAGATCGGGATCCGCATGGCGCTCGGTGCCGCGGCAAAGGACGTCGTGGGGCTGGTCACCTGGCAGGGGATGCGTCTCGCCGCCCTCGGCTTCGTCCTGGGAGCTCCCTTTGCCTTCGCCCTCACCCGGCTCGTGGGCTCGACGTTCGTGACCACTAGCGGCGCGACGCCCCAGTTGGTGCTCATGGTCGTAGTCATACTCGCGAGCGTGGCCCTCGTTGCGACCTATCTTCCCGCGCGCAGAGCTTCCCGCATCCAGCCTGTGCGGGCGCTCTCGACCGAGTAGTCTCGTCGAATTCGCGCCGCCGCGCGCTTCTCTGATACGGTTCCGCCCATGAAACGGAGCCGGAGGGCTTTTCTCGCCGCGGCCGGAGGCAGCCTGACCGCGCTCTCGAGGGAAGCCTTCGCCGGGCTGCGAGCGCTTCCCTCCGCGAGTCCAGAGGCCGCGGCCCAGGACGAGGACTTCTGGTTCCGCGTCCGCGACTCCTTTACCATCGACCGGAACTCGGTGAACCTCAACAGCGGAAGCGTGAGCCCCGCTCCCCGGACGGTGCAGACGGCGATGCACCAGTACTGGGACATCACCAACATGAGCCCGTCCTATTACGTCGGCGAGATGCTCGGCCCGAGGATCGAGGTCGTGCGCCGGCGGCTCGCGGACGCTTTCGGTTGCGACCCCGAGGAGATGGCCATCACTCGAAACACGTCCGAGTCGATGGAGATCGTCCAGAT
>CAZKNR010000321.1:0-4630 GCA_964553925.1 uncultured Acidobacteriota bacterium | reverse complement strand
TGCCCGCCGGAACAAACAGGCGAAGCACCTCTCCCTCCTCAGTTGAGGGAGAAGATCAAGAAGCCGTCCAGAGAGATGAAGGGAGAGTAGCTACAGTAAATTCGTGAACCAGGTGTCTCAAAGTCGTTGACACATTCCGTTGGACCGTAAGCCCACGAAGCTTCGGGGCGAAGCGACGCCGCTCAAGCTCGCGCAGGAAACTGTTCCTGACGCTCTGGACGGTGATCGAGATTGCCCGGGGCAGGCAGGAAGGGGAAATGGCGAAGCGTCGCTCGCGAAGCAGCCTCAGCCAGTCGCCCAAGGTGATGCCACCCAGGAGTCCGGGGCCGAAGTGAGCAAGAAAAGTCTCACGCCAGCCCATCGCGCTCGTCCTTGCCGGTCCTGCTGCGGGCTCTCGGGTCTTCCATTTTCAACGATCTTCACGCGTACCGAAGCCGCCTGAAGTGTGGGGAAGGTAGTCGACTCATCGTAACCAATCAAGACCCGGGGACGTGGGCAGGGCCGCACGGACCGCCTTGCGCGGGAGGTGCACTATGAACCCGCAGTAGCTTCGACGCCGCTCGGTCGGTCGAGATGGTATTTCTCTCTCTCGGATGGCGTCATCTTGAGTAACGCCTGCGATTCCCGGTATTCCCGCGCTTCGGCAACCATCGTGAAGGCCGCCTCCACACCTTTTGCTGCCAAGAACGCTCGGAGCCCTTGCTCCGAAGGCCCGCTTCGACGAGACTTTCGATCCCATGAGCGTCCTCTGCTTGCCTGCCACCGTCCTGCTTCTCGCCGTCTGCTCCGGTGAGCAATCCGCACTGCACCATTTCGTCTTCGTCGGCCGTGACCGGCAGTGCATCCGCGATCCCGAGTTCCTCGCCACAAAGGTGATCGCCGGTGCACAGCTCAAATACACCTGGAAGGAACTCGAGCCGGAGCGTGATCGCTATGCGCTTGAGCCTATGCTCGACGACAGCGCATTCCTCTCACAGCAGGGAAAGAAGCTTTGGGTGCAGATCCAAGACGTGTCGTTCGACAAGGACGCCGTACCGGTCCCTAACTACCTGCGCAGCGATCCGGCGTTCTGTGGCGGTGTGGCCGAGAAGTTCGAAAGTCCGGACGACGACGTGGCCCATGAGCATTCCGATGGCTGGGTGGTGCGGCGTTGGGTTCCTGCCGCGCAGGAACACTTCCGTAAGCGGCTCGCCGCGATCGCAGGGAGGCTCGACGGCGGGATCGAGGGCATCAACCCACCGGAGACCGCGATCGGCTTCGGCAAGAAGCGTGCGCACCAGCCGGACGGCTTCACGCCCGACGCCTACGCCAAGGCGGTGCAGTGCACCATGAGCGCGGCGTGCGCCGTGTTCCAAAAGAGCCCCGTCGTGCAGTATGCCAACTTCATGCCGGGCGAGTGGCAGCCTTCCGATGACAAGGGCTATCTGCAGAGCGTCTATGATCACGCCGCGAAGATCGGCGTCGGTGTCGGAGAGCCAGACCTCTTGCCGCCTCGGAAGGGCCAGCAGAACCATTGCCTGTGGAGCATCGCCGGACGCAAAGCGGGCGTCATCACCGCGCTCGCCGTCCAGGACGGGAACTTTGACGAGCTGAACCCGAAGACGAAGCAGCGCGTCACCGCCGTGGAACTCTATCGCTACGCCAAGGACGAGCTGCTCCTCGACATTTTGTTCTGGGGGACGCAGTAGCCGTACTACCAGAAGCAGATGTTGCCGTTGCTGCGGAGCGTCGAAGCGAAGCAGGCCAAAGCTCGCTGACGCGTCTCCCCTCTTTTGAGATGGTGTGCTTTCGCAGCGTGCTGATCGGTGGCATCGGTGATTCGGGGTGTAGTGTTTCGGAGGGGGATTCGCGTGAGCGGAGGTTTGAAGGAAAGTTTGGTGGAGGTCCTGGAGCGTTTCCCTGGAGGATTGCGGAAGGAGCAGATCGGGAGAGAGTTGAAAGGGGTTAGTCTCAGCGCGGTGGTGGATGGGTTGGAATTGCTCCGGCGGGATCGAGTTGTCGAGATCGATGGACGGCTCCGGTGGAAGCTTCTGAACCCAGGTGCTCCTTCGGAGCGAGGTTCCGATGCTGTCGCAAGGGTGGGTCCCCCGAGTCGAGAAGTGGGAAAGCGGTGGCGAAGTTTTCGCCAGCTGTGCCGTTACTACGCGCAGTGCGTGAGACTCGAGGAGCGTCCCAATGTCACGGCGGATGCTGAACGAGAGGGACGAGATTTCATCCAGATCGGTCGCGGTGTGGACTGGCAAGCGCTGGCGTCAGGACAATCAGTGCGTTTGACTCTCGATCAGAGCTTGCGAAAGTTCATTCAAGCGCTGCGGCGTAGCCGGCGTGGGGTCCGACTGTTCCTTGGTTCTCCTGCCGACGTGAAGACCTTCGCTGGACATGGATCGAAAGCTCGACAGCGGATTGTGAGTCCGGTTTTTGTCATTCAGGTGGAGTACTCCGTCGATCGAGAGGACTTGATTCTGAGCCCCCAGTTCGTCGTGAACGTAAATCTCGGGTGGCTGGAACGTCGCCATGGCAAGAGCCAGTTCGGGGCGCAGGACGAGTTCCTGGAGTCTGTTGGGTTGCGCGATGATGACCAGCGCGGCGACGAAGCAGAGCAACGTACGCCTTCGCGGTTTGTTAGCAATCTTCGTGTTCTGTACGACGGGCTGCGAGTGAGCCAACGCGATTGGTGGCGTGAGCCCGGTAGCCTTGAGCGACCGAGCGCGACTCCCGCAATCTCGGAGCTGAAGGAAGATGGGTTCTACAATCGGATTCTCCTGATGGCAGAACCGGCACTGAAGTACTCGAGGGGGCTGATCCACGAGCTGGAGCACCTGGCGGACTCCTCCACCGACGAAGAGCTTGAGTCATCCGCCATCCCGTTGCTGTTTCCATCAGACGGCGGATTCGCACCATCTATGGCTGACACAGCGGGGACGAGCGACGCCAACGCGAAGGAACCGTTCGTCGCTGCCTATCAGCTCTTAAACGATGAGCAACGGTGCGCTGTTGCGCAGGGGCTCTCCTCCCCTTTGACGGTAGTTACAGGCCCCCCAGGCACTGGCAAGTCCGTAGTGGTCGGGCACGTCCTTGCCAATATGGCTCTCCGTGAGCATTCCGCGTTGTTTTCCAGCCGGAACCACCAGGCCATCGCGGCGGTAGAGCCGCGCCTCAACGCTCTCGTCGAGCCAGACATGCTGGTCATGCGTCCAACGCGGCGATTCGAGGAGTCGACCAGTGATGCCCAGAGTTGGGTCCAACTCGTCAGTGACCTCCTTGTACGGCCTCAGAAGCCTGGTGCTGGTGAAGCCTTTGAGAAGTCCATCCGCGATGTGGAAAATGTCTACCGGCAGACTCGCGAGCTCGAGGAGATCGCGTACGTGCAACTCCAGAACAACGAGGAACTCGCGGCGCTCCAGCAGCAAATCGCAAAGCTCCTGGCGTCTTTCCGCCCGGCGGCATACACGGTCGTGAGCAGTCTGCCGAAGCTGCCAAGAAAGAGAACGCTCGAGAGGCTCGCGAAGGCGCTCGACGCTCCAGTGCAGGAGAGGGGGCTTCGTCGGGCCATGTCCCGGCTCTTGCAAGCCTTCGTTTCTGGCCCGCTTCGGGCGAGGACTGCACGTCGAGTCTGGCAACAGGGGTTGGAGAGAATCCCCGATCGGACCGTGCTGGCGCCGTTGCCCATAAACGCTGGGCGGCGCGACTTGGCTGCCGGATTGCGGAAACTGGCTCTGCTTTCGGAGGCAGTCGACCTGGTCCGTCGATCCAGTGAAGTCGAGAGCCATCTGCGTGCGTCGCGGGACATCGGGGATGTTAAGGAGTCTCTCAGCCGCCTTCATCGGGAATTGGTTGAGCGGTCTCGGGAGGGGCTCCAAGCTGTGGTCGGGAAATCTGGGGGCGCGCTTTCTCCCTCGGAGCGGGAACTCTTCGCCAGTGTACGGGGTGCGCTCAAGCTTCGCGGCAATACGTCGAATCCAGAACGGCAGTCGCAGGAACTCACCCAGGCCCTACGGAAGCACTTCTCGTCGTTGATAAGACACTACCCAGTTTGGGCAGTCACGAACCTCTCGGCGCGTTCGGCGCTTCCGTTGTCCGCCGGCGCCTTTGAGCTACTCGTCATCGATGAAGCGAGCCAGTGTGACATCGCGTCGGTCGTACCGCTGCTCTTTCGTGCACGCCGGGTACTGGTAGTCGGCGATCCGATGCAGCTTCCTCCCGTGTTCAAGCTTCCTCGTCAGGCCGATCGGCAACTGCGTTCACGGCTTCACCTGGACGACGACATGCGCTGGGGGCGATTCCTCCATTGCGCGAATTCCTTTTTCGACTTGGCATCGTCTTCGGCTCGCCTCGAGCCTTCAAGGGACATGATCCTTCTGAGCGTGCACTTTCGCTGTCATAGCGTGATCGCCGACTACTGCAATCGGAGTTTTTATCGCAAGACTCTACGGGTCCGCACAAATCACGACCGCTTGAATGCGCCGCACCGCGGCGGTCGAGCATGGGAAGGCCCTCTGTGCCAATATGAGTGAGACATCTACCCCCTCGGAAATTAGTGTAGAGGGCGAGGAGGTTTTTGAATCCCTTGGCGAATTCAACCAGAAGGAACGGTGCAGCTTCGGGAGCCCCGAAGCGGAGCGGAGGCGAG
>CAZKNR010000320.1:0-31404 GCA_964553925.1 uncultured Acidobacteriota bacterium | reverse complement strand
ACCTCGTCGACGCTCGCAATCTCGACCGAGCCCTCGTCGAGCTCGAACCGAAGCTTACCCTCCTCGCGTTCGCGAAGCGTGAGGCGCTCGAAGCGGTCCGCCGTCTCCTCGGGGTGCTCCGAGCACACGGTGATCCCCGCGAGTGCCTGGACACCGTTCGGATGGTCGAGCAGGCTCTTCTGCCAGAGGACGTCCGGAGTCGCGTGCTCGATGAAGAACAGGTCGGCCTCGGGAAACAGCTCCGGCTCCGCCCGAACGATGCGAAAGAGACCCGGCTTCGTCTGGTCTCCCTCGATGCCGATGGGAACGTCTCGCCCGATCTCGACGGGCGGCTTCAGTCCTTTAACCCGGTCCTTCCGCGATCGAAACAGCTCGTCGGCCCGCTCGCACCCGAGGGCGACGAGCCCGACGCCGTGGAACCGGTCGGCGAGCGCGCGGAAACGATCGTGGGGCAGCGTAGCGTCGACGACGCCCATGATCTCGAAGTAGCCCTGGCGGAACATGGCGCAGCGGTTTCCGGATCCCCAGGGCTCGACCGGCCCTTCCGGAGTGAGCTTCCCCCGATGAGCGCTCTCCCGCGTCAGCCGAAAGCCGAGCCTCTCGTAGTCCTCCTTCGAGCCGTTCAGGTCCGGCGTCACCAGCGCGACGTGGTCGAGAGTGAGTGAGCCCTCTCCGCCCATAGGTTCCTCCGCGGTCATTCTAGTGCATTCACCGGCCCATTTTCATCGAGAGGCGTCTCAGTTGAAGACGATGGCCCGCTCGCATACATTACACTTCTCCCAGGAGGGCCCTTCCATGGAAGTCGACGTAACCTTTCACGGCGACGTCGCCCGGGTCCGGATCAAGGGCCGGATCGTCGACGGAAAGTCAGCGGAACAACTGAAGCAGACGCTTTCGAAGCTAGTCCAGGACGGCAAGCTGAACACCGTCTTCGATCTCTGGGAAGTCACCTGGTTCGACAGCCTTGGAATCGGCATTCTCGTCTCCCACTACATCTCCGTCGCCGGCCGCGGCGGCAAGGTGATGCTTCTCGGCGCGAACAAGAAGATCCGGCAAATCGTGGAGATGGTCCGCGTGGCCGACCGTTTCGGGTGGACCTGGGATCTCGAGGAGGCGCTCGCCTGGTTCCGATGAAGACACCGGCACTCCCTGCGAACGAGGCCGAAAGGCTCGAAGCGCTCGCGCGCTACCAGATTCTCGATACGCCCCCGGAACAGGCGTTCGACGACCTGACGAAGCTCGCCTCGCACATCCTCGACGTGCCGATCGCCGTGGTGAGTCTCGTGGACGAAGCCCGGCAGTGGTTCAAATCGTCCGTGGGCATCGACGTGAGGGAAACTCCGCGCGAGTACGCCTTTTGCGCCCACGCCATCCTGGGAAAGGACGTGATGGTGGTCGAAGACGCGCTCCGCGACGAGCGCTTCCACGACAACCCGCTGGTGACCACCCCTCCCGGCTTTCGCTTCTACGCCGGAGCTCCCCTTCTGACCGAGGACGGCTTCGCTCTCGGAACGCTTTGTCTCCTCGACCGCGAACCGCGCGTGCTCACCTCGGACGAGCTCGAGCTTCTGCGAGCTCTCGCACGCCAGGTCGTGAGCCGGCTCGAGGAGCGGCGGAAGGTCGCGGCGCTGGTTTCGACAATGAGGGAGCGCGATCAGGCGCAGCACGAGCTCGATCGTTTCTTCGATCTATCGCTCGAGATGATGTGCGTCGCCGACTTCGACCACAACTTCACCCGCGTGAACCCAGCCTGTACCCGCACTCTCGGCTACAGCCGTGACGAGCTTCTGCAAAGGCCGTATCTGGAGTTCATTCATCCCGAGGATCGGATCTCCTCCATGACGACCGCCGCGAGCGTCGGGAGCGGCTCTCAGGTCTATGCGTTCGAGAACCGCTACCGCTGCAAGGACGGCTCCTACAAATGGCTCTCCTGGAGTGCCACGGCGTCGCTAGCGGAAAAGCGGATTTACGCCGCCGCCCATGACATCACCGACAGGAAGCAAGCCGAGGAGGCCCTCAGGCGCTACGCGCGAGAGCTGGAGCAGGCAAAGCGTGCCGAGGAGGAGAACGCATCCCGATTGAAGCATCTCGTGGAGGAGCTCGATTTCGCGAAGCGACAAGCGGAGGACGCGACCCGCGCGAAGAGCGAGTTCCTCGCGAACATGAGCCACGAGATCCGCACTCCGATGAACGCCGTCATCGGGATGACGGAGCTGGTCCTCACCTCCGAGCTCGACGGAACCGATCGCGAGCACTTGACCCGCGCCAAGCAGGCGGCGGCGGAGCTCCTGGAGCTTCTGAACGACATCCTCGACATCTCCAAGATCGAAGCGCGCAAGCTGGACGTCGACTCCACTCCCTTCTCTCTCAGGCGATGCGTGAGCGCCACCGTGAAAATCCTCGAGATGCGAGCTCACGAGAAGGGCCTCGGCCTTTCCGCCCACATCCGGGAGGACGTCGCCGATTCGCTCGTGGGAGATCCGAAGCGCCTTCGCCAGATACTCCTGAACTTGATGGGAAACGCGGTGAAATTCACCGACCGGGGCAACGTGCAGCTCGAGGTGGAGCAGGAGTCGAAAGGCGAGGCAAGCACCACGCTTCATTTTTCGGTCGCCGACTCCGGCATCGGTATCGCCGAGGACAAGCGCGCGGTCATCTTCGAGGCCTTCTCCCAGGGCGAGCCTTCGACCGCCCAGAAGTACGGCGGGACCGGTCTCGGCCTCGCCATCTCCTCTCAGCTCGTCTCGATGATGAACGGGAGGATCTGGCTCGAGAGCGCTCCCGGCCAGGGCAGCACGTTCCACTTCACCGCGAGCTTCGGGCGAACCACCGCCGACAAGATCGAGCCTTTTGCCGAGTCGGCGCCCGTCGTGGCACCTCGACGGCGGCACGGCGGCTTTCACGTGCTCCTGGCCGAGGACAATCCCGTCAACCGCGAGCTGGTGCGGCATTTTCTCGCGAAGGCGGGGCATCAGGTGGAGATGACCGCGAGCGGCCGCGAGGCTCTCGCCCGCCTCGAGAACCCCGGCCGTTTCGATCTCGTTCTCATGGATGTGCGGATGCCCGATTTGAACGGAATCGAGGCTACCGAAGCGGTTCGCGCGAACGAGAAGGCGACAGGCGCGCACATCCCGATCATCGCCCTGACCGCGTACGCGTTGAGGGAAGACCGTGAGCGGTGTCTCCGCGCGGGGATGGACGACTACGTTTCGAAGCCGGTCCGGGCGGAGGAGCTCCTCGCGACCATCGAAAAGGTAGCCTCCCGCTTCTCCGTCGAGCCGCGGCCGCACCCCTCGGCCGAGTCACCGGCTCCGGTGGTCGACGAGCAAGCCCTGATGGCGGGGGTCCGGGGTGACGAGAAGCTTCTCCGCGAGCTCATCGACATCTTCATGGAGGATTCGAGCGCGATGCTCACCCAAATGAAGGAAGCCATCGAGCGCGAGGACCCCTCCGAGCTCGCCTCCTCGGCGCACGCGTTCATCGGTTCTCTCGGGAATTTCGCCTCTCGCCGCGCGTTCAACAAGGCGAGGGAGCTCGAGCGGAAAGCGCGGGATGCCGATCTCGATTCCGCGGCCGGACTTTTCGCCGAGCTCGTGGAAGAGACGGCGCGTTTGGAGGAGGCGCTCCAGGAGATACTCAGGAAGCGCCAAGCGAGGACGACGTGAGCGAGATTCTTCTGGTCGAGGACGAGCGCGTCACAAGGCACCGAATCCAGAAGGTGATGGAGGACGCGGGGCACCGGGTTACGGGCGTGGCCACCGCGGCGGAGGCCCTGAAAAAGCTCGCCGGCGAGCGCGTCGACCTCCTTCTCCTGGACGTGTGGCTCAAGGAGATGAACGGCCTCGAGCTCCTCGCGAAAATGAAGGAATCCGGCGTTCAGCCCCCCGTCATCGTCATCACCGCCGACGATACTCCCGCGACGCTCCTCGAGGCGGTGCGCGCCCAGGCCTACGCGTTTCTGACCAAGCCCATCGACCCCGACGATCTGGTCGCGACCATCGAGCGGGCGCTGAAGGGCTCGAAGGCTTCCCGGCCGATCCGGGTGATCTCGGCGAAACCCAACTGGGTCGAGCTCGCGCTTCCCTGCGACCGCGAATCCGCGGAGCGCATCCAGGGCTTTCTCGCCCGGCTCGACGCCGACCTCGACCCGTCGGTCCGCGACGCCATCGGCCGCGTCTTTCGGGAGATGCTCTTGAACGCGGTCGAGTGGGGGGGAAAGCTCGATCCCAGCCGCGAGGTCCGGGTGACGTACCTGCGGGCGCGAAAGATGATCCTCTACCGAATCGCCGATCCCGGCGAAGGCTTCCGCCTCGCCGAGATCGATCACGCCGCGGTCACGAACAAGGAAGACGCCCCCATGGCGCACGTCTTCGCCCGGGAGAAGAAAGGCCTGCGGCCGGGCGGCTTCGGGATTTTGATGTCCCAGTCCCTCGCCGACGAGCTCTTGTACAACGAAGCCCAGAACGAGGTGGTCTTCGTGAAGTACCTCGATTCAGCGTGATTCCACGTATTGCTGTCGGATGGGCTCCACATGACATTCAACACTAGAATATCCACATGAAGCGGCGAGGAGTTTCAAAAGAGAGGCCTATCCGCGGCGCTTCGACCCGTCGTCAGCGGCTACTTGCGGAGAAGGCTGAACCTGCGATCGACGCCCGCTACAGAGCAGGGTACGCGAACGGAACAGGACTTGGGACTGATTTCGAAGGTTGGGAAGAGGAAGGCGTGTGGCCGATTGAATCGCAACCATGCTAACAACTCACTCAGTCGCGCTCTGGAGCTCCCGAGCCACGCGCTCCACCTCGCGCCATACCCGGAGGAGGTTTCCGCTCCATAGCTTCGCGATCTGCTCTTCGGTATAGCCGCGCCGCACGAGCTCGTGGGTGACGTTGAAGGTCTCGGAGGCGTTGTTCCAGCCCTCGATGCCGCCGCCGCCGTCGAAATCCGAGCTGATGCCCACGTGGTCGATCCCCATGACCTCGACGGCGTGATCGATGTGGTCCACGAAATCCGACAGCGTGGCCGCGGGAAACCGGGCGTCGACCTCCTTTTGCTTCTGGTCGAAGACCGCACGGTTCGCTTCGGAGAGACTCGAGAGCTCCCCCATTCCCGAGATTCCCAGCTCTTCGAAGAGCTTCTTCATCGCCTCTTGTTTCTCCGGAGGATTGCTCACGAAGGCGCCCAGAGCGACCGTCTGCATCACCCCGCCCTTCGCCGAGAGCGCCCGGAGCTGCTCGTCGTCCATGTTGCGGGGCACGTCCGCGAGAGCCCGCACCGAGGAGTGAGAGCCGATGACGGGCGCCTTCGAGGCCTCGACCGCCTGCAGCATCGACTTCTTCGAGACATGGGAGACGTCGACCATGATCCCGAGCCGGTTCATCTCCGCCACGACCTCACGGCCGAAATCGCTCAGCCCGCCGTGCTCTTCCTCGGAGTCTCCAAGCCCCTTTTGGGGAGTGGAGGAGTCGGCGATGTCGTTGTGGCCGCCATGGGCTAGCGTGATATAGCGAGCTCCGAGCGCGTGGTACTTGGTGAGAAGGCTGAGGTCCTTTCCAATCACGTAGCCGTTCTCGATCCCGATCGCGGCGACGAGCTTCCCGCTCGCGTGGATGCGAGAGACGTCGTCGGCGCGCCGAGCGAGCTCGATCTGTTCGGGGTACATCCTCTCCGTCATCCGGTGGATGGCGTCGAACTTCGTAATCGCATCCGCCTTGGCCTTCGCGTAGTTCGGCTCGGTGCGCGCGGTCTGACCCACGTAGACGATGAAGAACGCGGCGTCGAGCCCGCCCTCTTCCATCTTCGGAAGATCCACCTGGAACTCGCCGCGCTTGCCGGGATCCACTTCGGGCGTCGCGTAGTTCCCGGGGATGTCCACGTGGGTGTCGAGGGTCAACACCCGGTCGTGAATGCCACGCGCCGTCTCCAGGACCTCTTCCTCGGTAGGCGCCGCGGCGGACGGGGGCGCGGGGTTATCCGGAGGCGCGCATCCCGAGAGGGGAAGAAGGAGAACCGAAAGCAGAAGAATTAAAGTGGGCATCTAGCGCTCCTGTTCCGAGAGAAACGGGCGCTAGTCTAACAGTCCAACATTCAAGGGGCGAGCGCCAGGGCGAACGCTACAGAACGTCTTTGAGCGACAGCCCCTCGTCCCGCAGAAGCGCCATGAGGCCCTTCTTGTCGATGGTCCGAATCGCGCGGGTGGTCATGCGGATGCGAACGGAGTGGCCGAGCTCGGGGACGAAGACCCGTTTCCACTGAAGGTTCGGAAGCTGGAACCTCTTGGTCTTGTTGTGAGCGTGGGAGATTAGGTTACCCGATAACGGGCCTGTACCGGTCAGCTTGCATTTGCGCGCCATCGTTACTCCTGTCCTTTTAACAACCGATAAGTCTAACCGTTCTTACCAGGTGGGCGCAAGCACGGCCGGGACTAAGGGTGCTAGGCGCGCTCCTCGAACTCTCCTGTTGCTTTGTTCTTGTGCACGCGGTTCCAGGTGAAGAACCGTCCGTTCATCGCCACGTAGACTCCAGCGGAAAGCGCCTGCGCGAACGCGAGGGCGCTCCCGAGGTTGAAGAGCCCGTCGGAGCTTCCGAATTTGAACGGGATCATCGCCCCGGTGAGCACGATGGTCTTCTCCGGGATCGCCGCCTCGCCGAGGGCCCCCGCGGTGACCTCCATGGTGTCGGTCCCGTGGGTCACGACGATGCGGCTCTCCTTCGCCTTCCGGCACTGCTCCACGATGAGCTTGCGGTCGTCCTCGGTCATCTCGAGCGAGTCGATCATCATGAGCGTTCTCACCTCGACCCGAAGCTTCGAGCGGCCGAGTGCGAGCATCTCGGGAAGGTGGGTGTCCTTGAAGTAGAGCTCGCCCCGGAGCTCGTCGTACTCCTTGTCGAACGTGCCTCCGGTGACGAAGAGCCTAACGGTGGTCATGGCGAGCCCGGAAGAATCACCGGAATTCCCTTCTCGCGCACGAGCGCGTTGAACGCCTCGAGATCGGCTCCGAGAAGAGAGTCGAGCGAGGCCTTCTTCTCGTTCCACTGGGCCATGAGGTCGGAGAGCCGGTCTTTCGCCCCCTCGATCACGCCCTCCTCGGAGCTGTCGACCGCTCCGTGAAGGATGATGAAGTGGTGATTGAGCTGGACTTCGAAGTTGATCACCGTCTGTCCGTCGACAGTTCGCTTCTGTATGAGCTGGTCCTCCATCGCGTCGAGCTTCTCGACCAGAGACTTTCCCGATTCCTGAATGGCGGCGGAGTCCTCCCGCTCCTTCGTCCGATCGAGGAAGGACTGCACCTGCTCTCGCACGCCTCGGAGCCGGATCACACCCTCATGGATGGCGGCGAGCTCGTTCGAGACGTTCTCCAGAAAATCGTCCTGCTCCTGATAGACGCGGAGCGGAGTATCGAGCCTCGGATCCTTCTTCACCTCGATCGTCTGGGTCCGCGACTCGTCTCCCGCCGTGAGACGGACCTGATAGGTGCCGGGCACGACCTTCCGCCCCTGGACGGCGCCGAAGGCGTATAGTCCGGGCACTCGCTTCGGACTTTCATGTCTGAGGTCCCAGCTCACGCGGTTCATTCCTGCCTTTGGCTTGAAGGGCGTGCGCGGCGGCCCCTCGCCCGGCCCTTCGGGCGGCGGCTCGTCGGGCGGCGGGTAGCGCCGGATGACCGCCCCCGAAGCGTCCAGAATCTCCAGGGCGATTTTCTTGTCCTCAGAGACTTCGTCGAGGATGAAGTCGAGGATGGCTCCCACCGGCGGGTTCTTCCCGACGGCGGCGCTGCCGCCGCCGAAGCTGAAGCCGCGCTCCACCCGGTGAGCGGCCCGAGGAGCGAATAGGTGCACTTTCGCGCTCTTCACCGAGTCGTCGATTTGCTGAAGCGGAGAGAGGTCGTCGAGGATCCAAAACGAGCGACCCGCGGTCGCGATGACCAGGTCGTTCGCCTGCTCCTGGACCATGAGGTCCGTCACCGGGGTCACCGGAAGCTTGAGCTGGAGCGAATCCCAGGTCTCGCCGTCGTCGAAGGACACGAAGATCCCGAGCTCCGTTCCCATGTAGAGGAGGCCCGGCCGCTTGGGATCCTCCCGCACCACGCGGACCCAAGCCTCCGCGGGAATGCCTTTCGTGATTTGCTTCCAGCTCTTCCCGTAGTCGTTCGTCTTGAACGCGAGCGGCGTGAAGTCGTTGAACTTGTAGCGCGTCACCGCGACGTAGGCCTTCCCCGGATCGTGCGGGGAGACATCGATGGCGTTGATCATCGCTTCCCCGATCGAAGGCGGCGTCACTCGATTCCAATGAGCGCCGGCGTCGCGCGTCACGTGGACGAGCCCGTCGTCGCTCCCCGTCCAGAGCGTCGCCGGGTCGTGCGGCGACTCGGCGACGTAATAGATGGTGCCGTAGATCTCCCCGCCCGCGCCCTCGTTGGTAATGGGACTCCCGCCCGGCCCCTGCTTCTCGTCGTCGTCGGTCGTGAGGTCGGGACTCGCTTCCACCCAGCTCACGCCGCGATCGCTCGTTCGAAGGAGTACGTTCCCCGCGTGATACACGACCTTCGGTTCGTGCCGCGAGGCCACGATGGGCGCATTCCAGTTGAACCGATATTTCATGTCGCGGGACGCCATGGCGGCGGGAAGCATGGGGTAGGCCATGACGCTTCTCTCCTGCCGGGTGCGGGCGTCCCATTCGGTAATCTGGCCCATGTAACATCCGGCGTAGATGCGAACGGGGTTCTCCGGATCGAACGCGACGTAGGCGCTCTCGCAACCGCCGACGGGATGCCAGTCCTTCCAGGTGATGCCGGATTCGAACGTCTGGCTCGCGATGGCGACGGAGGTGTTGTCTTGCTGCCCGCCGTAGACCCAGTACGGGAACCGGTTGTCGGCATTGACCCGGTAGAACTGAGCCGTGGGCTGGTTCTGCTGCGTCGACCAGGTCTTGCCCCCGTTGTACGAGATGTTCGCCCCGCCGTCGTTCGAGTTGATGATGACGTCCGGGTTCTCGGGATGGATCCAGAGGTGGTGATTGTCCCCGTGGGGCACGCGGACGTTCTCGAAGGTCTTTCCCCCGTCGATCGATTTCAGGAGATTCGCGTTGGTGACCCAGACGACGTCGGGGTTCTTGGGATCGGCGAAGACCTTGATGTAGTACCAGGCGCGCGTGCGGATGCCCCAGGTTTCGTTCACGACTTTCCAGGTCTTGCCCGCGTCTTCCGACCGATAGAGCCCGCCCTTGGGGTCCGCTTCGACGAGAGCGTAGATCCTCTCCGAATTCGCGGAGACCGAAACGCTCAGCTTCCCTTTCAGCTCCGGCAGACCCTCCTCGAGCTTCACCCAGGTCTCACCGCCGTCGGCCGACTTGTGGATTCCGCTTCCGGGGCCGCCGCTTCTCACCTCCCACGGCGTTCGCCTGTGGTCCCAGAACGCGGCGTACAGGATGCGCGGGTTCGCTCCGTCCATCGCGAGATCCGAAGGGCCGGCGTCCGGGGAAACGTAGAGAATTTTCGTCCAGGTCGCGCCGCCGTCTTTCGAGCGATACACGCCGCGGTCCTCACTCGGCCCGTAAGGCGCCCCCTGGGCCGCGACGTAGACAAGGTCGGGGTCTTTGGGATGGACGTGGATTCGCGAGATCGCGCGCGAACGGGGAAGCCCCATGTGCTTCCAGGTCTTACCCGCGTCCGTCGATTTGTAGACGCCGTCGCCGTGAGACGTCATCACCCCGCGGATCGCGTGCTCGCCCATCCCTGCGTAGAGGACGTTTCCGTCGGAGGGAGCGATGGCGATCGCACCGACCGAGGAGGTCTCGAGCTGACCGTCCGTGACGTTGGCCCAGGTTTCGCCTCCGTCCGTCGTCTTCCAGACGCCTCCCCCGACACCTCCAAAGTAGAACGTCTGGGTGTCCTTTATTACCCCGGTCGAGGCGTTGGACCGCCCTCCGCGGAAGGGGCCAATCCCCCGCCACTCCATCGACTGGTAGAGCTTGGGATCGACGCCGCTGGCGGCGGCGGCGAGAGGCGACAACAAGACGAAAATCGCGGCGAAAACTCGCATCGTGACTCCTTTGGGGGTTTGGTCCGGCATCGGGTAACGAGCGCTGGCAAGACGAGCACCGGGCGAATTGTAGCCGATGTATTACCGAGTCCGCTCCGCGACGGCGGACTCCGGAAGAGATATTCTTGGACTCGTGCGCATCGCGACCTGGAACGTCAACTCGCTGAACGCTCGCCTCGAGAAAGTTCAATGGTGGCTCGACCGCGCGAAACCCGACGTGCTTCTGATGCAGGAGACGAAGCTCGCCGACGCCGACGCGCCCGTCGGCATCTTCCGCGATGCCGGGTACGCCATGGCTCATCACGGCGAGGGGCGCTGGAACGGCGTCGCCATCGCGAGCCGCTGCGGGATCGAGGGCGTGGTCACGAACTTCGGCGAGCCCCTGCGCCGGCCGGCCACTCCGGACGTCGCCGACGACGAGCCGCTCAGCGAGGCGCGGATGATCGCAGCCGTCTGCGGCGGCATCCGCGTCGTGTCCCTGTACGCGCCCAACGGCCGTGTGGTCGGCTCACCCTTCTATCACGCCAAGCTTCTGTGGTTCGACCGCCTCGCTCGGTGGCTCGCCGAGGCAGCCGACCCCCAGGATCCGTTGGTGCTCGGGGGAGACTTCAACGTCGCTCCCGAGGACGGGGACGTGTGGGATCCGAAGGCCTGCCATGGCGGGACCCACGTCTCGACGGCAGAGCGGCAGGCGTTCGCCCGCGTCTGCCATTTTGGTCTCGTCGACGCCTACCGTCTCCATCACCCGGAGGCCGGGCGGTATACCTGGTGGGACTACCGCGCCGGGAACTTTCACAAGAACTTCGGCATGCGCATCGATCACCTGCTCGTCACGAAACCGATTCGCGAGCGCACGATAGGGGCCGAGATCGATCGGGAAGCGCGGAAAGGCAAACCCATTCCCTCCGATCACGCCCCGCTTTCGATCGACCTCGACGAGCCGGGGCACCCCTTCGACGCCGGTTGGGCTTCGGCGGAATCCCGCATCGCCGCGCGACAGCGCCGTTAGATTGCCAATGCTTGCAGCGGTGAAGGAGTCACGGTGCGTGCGATCGGTATCAGGGTGAGGGACCGGGTTCGAATCGGAGGCGAGTGGTGGGAGCTAGGCCAAGAGCCAAGGACGGAGGAGGGACGATGCAAACCCTGGACATGAGCCAGGCAACCGGCGAGTTGTCTTCCTATGCCGAGCTCGTGCGCAAAGGGCCTCTCGTCGTGACGGACCAGGGTAAGCCGGTCGTCCGGGCTCTCACTCGAAACGGATGGCAAGAGGTTCGGACCAAGGCGACAAGCCACAGGTACTTTCAGAACCCAAACAAAGGTGGACTCGTAACCGTTCCATTCCACAGAAAGGACTATCCGGGTCTTTATGCCTAACATCAGTACGCTCGAGAGAGCGGGGTCTGATCGGCTTCGCGGCGTCGCTCTCCGGACCCTTTCCCCGGAGGGCTCCGCGCCGCGACGGCCGGGCTGGCCGTTGACGTGCGATGCGCCCCGGTCTCTCCACCGGTTGGGCGGCCGGCTCGCCCGCACTCTAGACGATCCGGCTCCTCCGCCGGCAGATGATAGAATCCGCCTCCAACAGTGAGGTCGCATGATGCAACGATCCAGCCTGGTTCTCGTTCTTCTCGTCATAGGGGCCGCGCATTCCTTCGCCCAGCCGGAAACCCCGGACGTTTACAAGCAGCTCAAATACCGCTACATCGGCCCCGAGGGAAACCGCGTCATTGCGGTGGCCGGCGATCCGAAGGACCGGAACGTCTATTACGCCGGCGCCGCTTCGGGCGGCATCTTCAAATCCGACGACGGCGGCATTCACTGGAAGCCGATCTTCGACGGACAGCCCGTCTCTTCGGTCGGCTCGCTCGCCATTGCTCCTTCCGATCCGCAGATCGTCTGGGCGGGAACGGGCGAGACGTTCATCCGAAGCAACATCTCTCTGGGGAACGGCATCTACAAATCGACGGATGGAGGCAAGACCTGGAACCACAGGGGCCTCACCGATAGCGGACGCATCGGGCGCGTCGTCATCCATCCGACGAATCCGGACGTCGTTTACGCAGCGGCTATGGGCCACAGCTACGGCCCGCAGCCCGATCGTGGAGTCTTCCGAACGACGGACGGAGGCACGACCTGGACGAAGGTCCTCTTCGTCGACGAGAACACCGGCTGCTCCGATCTGGCGATGGACCCCGGCAATCCCCGGATCCTGTTCGCGGGGATGTGGCAGCTCGAGATCCACACCTGGGGCAGGACGAGCGGCGGGCCCGGAAGCGGCCTATTCGTTTCGAAGGACGGCGGCGACACCTGGAAACGACTCGAGGGAAGCGGCCTTCCGAAGCTTCCCGTGGGAAAGATCGCCGTCGGAATCGCTCCCTCGAGCTCGAACCGGGTCTACGCTCTCATCGAGACCGCGGACGGCGTTCCCAGCAACGCGGGCGAGGAAGTCGAAACCGGAGAGCTCTGGCGCTCCGACGACGGCGGAGACACCTGGAAGCTCGTGAGCCACGACCGGAACCTCGCGGGTCGAACCCACTACTACTCGCGCTTCGCCATCGCCCCCGACAACGAGAACGAGGTTTTCTTCCTGTCCGCCTCGTTCAGCTACACCCTCGACGGCGGCGAGACCATCAAGGACCCGGCGGGAGCCGAAGTCGCGGGCGGTGACAATCACGACATGTGGATCGACCCCGCCGACTCGTCCCGAAGGATGGTCGCCCATGACGGAGGTTTGAGCATCTCGGTGAACCGGGGCAAGAGCTGGAACCACGTCGAGCTTCCGATCGCGCAGATGTACCACGTGTCGGTCGACAACGACGTTCCTTACAACGTCTATGGGAACCGCCAGGATGGGCCTTCGACCCGCGGGCCTTCCAACAGTCTTCTAGGGGCGGGGTTCGGGGGCGACGGTCCCGGCCCGATTCCGAGGAGCCTGTGGCATTCGGTGGGCGGCGGCGAGAGTGGGTTCGCCATTCCCGACCCTGTCGACAGCGACATCGTCTGGGCCACGGCCTCCGGCCTTGGAAGCGTCGGTGGAATCGTGGACCGTTTCAACGAGAAGACGAGGCACGTGCACCGGGTCGAGATCTGGCCCGACAACACCGTGGGCTGGCCCGCGGAAGAGCTCGAGTACCGTTTCCAGTGGACGTTCCCTCTCGCGATGTCGCCCCATGACCGGAACACGATTTACGCTGGAAGCCAGATGGTGCACCGCACCACGAACGGCGGCAACAGTTGGGACCGCATCAGCCCGGATCTCACGCTCAACGACAAGGAGCGCCAGCTGATTTCAGGCGGTCTCAATCCCGACAACGTCGGCGTCGAGTATGCCGGAGTGGTCTTCGCCATCGCCGAATCTCCGATCGAACAAGGCACGATCTGGGCGGGCACCAACGACGGACGCGTCCACGTGACGCGAAACGGAGGAGCGGCCTGGACCGACGTGACCGCGAGCATCCCCGGTCTTCCGCCCTTTGGAACGGTGAGCAACATCGAACCCTCGCACTTCGACGCCGCTACCGCCTATATCACCATGGACCTTCACCAGGTGAACAACCGCGATCCTTTCGTCTACAAGACGAGCGACTACGGAAAGAGCTGGAAGTCCATAAGCGCCGGCGTTCCCAAGAGTCCTCTGAGCTACGCCCACTGCGTGCGCGAAGATCCCGTGAAGCAAGGGCTTCTCTACCTCGGGGTCGAGAACGCGCTCTACGTTTCCTTCGATGACGGAGGGAAGTGGCAGCCGCTTCAGAACAACCTTCCCAGAGCACCCGTGCACTGGATTACCATCCAGGAGAACTTCAACGACCTGGTGGTTGCGACCTACGGGCGGGGTTTTTGGATCCTCGACGACGTAACGCCTCTCCGCGAGACACCGGACGTGCTCCAGAAAAGTGCCTATCTCATGAAGCCGCGCTCCGCCTATCGCTTTGTCCTCATCACCGAGCCGATGATGGACGCAGACGACCAGACTCAGGGCGTGAACCCTCCGTACGGAGCCTCCATCAACTACTCCCTGAAGGCGGCCACCGAGGGCGACGTCAAGCTCGAGATCAAGGACGCGAACGGGAATCTGGTCCGGACCGTCGACGGAACGAAGGATGCCGGGATCAACCGCGTCTGGTGGGACCTGACCTACGAGCCTTCGACCGAGATCAAGCTCCGCACCAAGCCCGTCTACGCCCCGTGGGTGAAGATGGGTGATGACGGAACCCGCCCCTATCCGGGATTCGGGGGACGCATCCGGGTGCTCGTTCGTCCCGGCACCTACAACGTGACCCTCAAAGTCGGGGGCGAGGAGATGACCCAGAGCCTCGAAGTGCGGAAGGACCCCAGTTCCGAAGGCACGCTCGCCGACATCGATACTCAGGTAACGAGACTTCTACGGATCCGCGACGACATGAACTCCGTCGTAGACATGACCCACAAACTAGAGTGGACCCGAAAGCAGCTCTATGACCTGAAAGACGTACACCGGGAGGACGAGGGCATCGTAAAGGCCATCGACGAGCTCGACAAGAAGCTCCTCGCTGTCGAAGAGAACCTCGTCGAGACGAAGCTCACCGGCCGCGGTCAGGATGCGCTCCGCTGGCCGTCGCGTCTCGTTTTCAAGCTGACCCACCTGGCGAACGGAATCGGGACCGCGGACTTCGCCCCCACGACGCAGCAGATCGCGGTCCACGAGACGTTCCAGAAGCAGATAGGAGAGCTCCGGCAGCAGGTCGAGACTCTTCTTTCCACCGACATCGCCGCCTTCAACTCCATGTTGAAGGAAAAGGGAATCGCGAACGTGGTTCCGAAGAGTTAGTCTCATGCTCGGTGCAGCCCTCGTCCTACTCGCTGTCGCCCAACCCTACGATCTGGTCCTCCGCGGCGGACGTCTCGTCGATCCTCGGAACGGGATCGACGGAGTTCTGGACGTCGCGGTCGTGGAGGGAACGATCGCCGCGGTAGCGGAAAGCATCGACCCCAGCCAGGCGAAGATCGTGGTTGACGCCCGAGGCCTCACGGTCGTTCCCGGTCTCGTCGACCTGCACGCCCATGTATTTTTCGGCACCGAGCCGAACGCGGATTACAGCAACGGCTACCATGCCCTCCCTCCGGACGGGTTCACTTTTCGGTCCTGCGTCACCACGGTCGTCGACACCGGAGGCTCGGGCTGGAGGAATTTCCCGCAGTTCAAAGATCAGGTCATCGATCGCGCCGAGACGCGCGTCCTCGCCATGCTCAACATCGTCGGGTCGGGCATGAAAGGAGGCCCGGTCGAGCAGAACCTTTCCGACATGGACGCGAACCTCACCGCCATGAGAGCCGCCGAGTTTCCCCGGAGCGTCGTCGGGGTCAAGGTCGCCCATTACCGGGGAGCCGAGTGGGATCCAGTGGATCGCGCGGTGAAAGCGGGCGCGCTCGCAGGCATCCCCGTCATGGTGGACTTCGGCGGGCACGATCCACCGCTCTCCCTCGAAGATCTCCTCCTCAGCCACCTGCGCCCGGGGGATATCCTCACTCATACCTACGCGGACGTCGACGGAAGAATTCCGATCGTGGACCCGGCGGGAATGGTCCGTCCCTTCGTCCGGAAGGCGCGAGAGCGCGGCATCGTCTTCGACGTCGGGCACGGCGCGGGAAGCTTCATGTTCCGGCAAGCACGTCCGGCGATGGAGCAGGGCTTCCCTCCCGACACCATCAGCACCGATCTTCACCGCGCCAGCATGAACGCGGGGATGAAGGACATTCTGAACGTGATGTCCAAGCTCCTGAGCCTCGGAATGCCGCTCGAGGACGCCGTCCGCGCCGCCACATCGAGCGCCGCCCGGGCGATCCGTCGCGACGACATCGGTCATCTCGCCGTAAGAGCCGGAGCCGACATCGCCGTTCTGAGCGTCCGGGAAGGCAGGTTCGGGTTCGTAGACGTCGCGGGCGAACGGATCGAAGGGACGAGGAAGCTCGAGTGCGAGCTCACGATTCGCGCCGGCAAAGTGGTGTGGGATCTGAACGGAATCTCGGCCGCGCCGGGACAGTAACGGGGAGGACATGAAGAAGGACTGGAAGCGCGTCTCGCGGCGCGAGTTCCTCAATACCGGCCTCGCCGGCGCCACCACGCTCGCGAGCGCGCCCTGGACGTCCGCGGCCCCGGCCAACCGCGCGAGAGTTCGCGGCACCTGCATGCACGACTGTCCGGACACCTGTGCCTGGATCGTCACCACCGAGAACGGCAAGGCGGTGGCTCTCGAAGGCGACCCCAACCACCCCATGACCCGCGGCAAGCTGTGCGAGAAGATGGACGGCTTCCTCAGCGACGTCGTCTACAACCCCGAGCGCGTTCTCTACCCCTTGAAGCGCGTGGGCGCGAAAGGCGAGGGGCGCTTCGAGCGTGTGAGCTGGGACGAAGCTCTCGACGACGTTGCCACGCGGCTCGAAAAAATCATCGCCGAGTACGGCGCGGAGGCGATCCTCCCCTACAGCTACGCGGGGACCATGGGCATGGTCCAGTCGTGGTCGCTCGACAGGCGTTTCTTCTCTCGGCTGGGCGCGAGCCGCCTCGAACGGGCCATCTGCGGCAACACCGGCGCGGCCGGCCTGGCGGTCACAATGGGAACGGGAACTGGTATCCTGCCCGAAGACCTGCGCGACAGTCGGTTCATCATTCTCTGGGGCGGAAACCCCGTCGTCAGCAACCCCCACGGCTTTGTTTTCGTCGAAGAGGCGCGAGCGGCGGGGGCTCGCCTGGTGGTGATCGACCCGTTGCGGAGTCCCACGGCCTCGCGAGCTGACTGGCACCTGCGCCCCCTTCCGGGCACCGATCCCGCGCTCGCCCTCGGCCTGATGCACGTCATCGTGCGCGAAGGGCTGCACGACACCGACTACCTGGAGCGCTTCACCGTCGGTTTCGACCGCTTGAAAGAGCGGCTCGACGAATATCCGCCCGAACGGGTCGCTCAGTTAACCGGTGTGAAGTCGCAGGATGTCGTAGAGCTCGCCAGGGCCTACGCGACCACTCGACCCGCCGCGATTCAAGTTCATATCGGCATGGAGAAACACCAGCACGGCGGGATGACCTATCGAGCCATCGCGTGTCTTCCGGCGGTGGTGGGCGCCTGGCGCGAGCCGGGGGGCGGTCTTCTCTCCACTACGAGCGCGCTCTTCGAGGAAGCGATGAATCTCGCCGCTATGCAATCCACGGGCGAGGAGCCGAACGTGCGGTCGATCAACATGGTCCAGCTGGGCCGGGCGCTGACCGACCCCTCGCTCGCTCCCCCGGTCCAGGCGATGATCGTCTACAACAGCAATCCGGCCACCATCGCTCCGAATCAGAACCTGGTCATCGAGGGTCTGAAGCGAACGGATTTGCTGACGGTGGTGCTCGATCACTTCGTGACCGACACCGCGCGATACGCCGACTACGTTTTTCCGGCGACGACGCAAGCGGAGCATCTGGACTTGCTGGTCCCCTATGGTTCCCGATACGTGTCGTTGAACCTCCCCGCCATCGAGCCTCGGGGTGAGGCCATCCCCAATACCGAGTTCTTTCGGCTTCTTTCGCGCCGCCTCGGTTTCCGGGAGCCCTACCTCCATACGTCGGACGAGGAGCTGGTGAAGCTCGCGCTCGCGAGCGATCATCCCTATCTCGAGGGCATCACCTACGAGCGCCTGAAGCGGGACGGGTGGGCGCCTCTACGGCTGCCGGAGCGGCGGGTCCCCTTCGCAAACGGCGGCTTTCCCACTCCATCCGGCAAATGCGAGCTCTTCTCGGAAGCCACGTTGGCGCAGGGAATGGACCCTCTGCCAGGCTATCTGGCCCCCGAGCGATCGCCCGAGGAGGCCTCGAAGTATCCCCTTCATTTCATGAGCCCCAAGTGGAACCGCTACTTCGTCAACTCGAGCCACGCGAACCAGCCGCGGCTCCTGAGTGCCGCAGGCGAGCCCAGCTTGCGCATCCACCCCGACGAAGCGTCGAAGCGCAGCATCAAGGACGGCGATCGGGTCCGGGTGTTCAACCAACGCGGCTCGGTCACGCTCCGCGCGGAGGTGACCGACGCCATGCTGCCCAACATCGTGATCCTGCTCCATGGATGGTGGGCGTCGAGAATCGGCGGATCGTCGGCGAACGCTCTCACGCCGGACAGCCTCGCGGACCTCGGCGGAGGCGGCACCCTCCACGATACGTGGGTGGAGGTCGAGAAGAAGGTCTGACAACTTAGCCAGGGCGCCTCGCCACCGAGCGATGACATTCGTCGCTCGAAACGAAGTGCTACAATCCTTCTATGAAAGTAGTCACCGGAATCGTGGTTAACGGAAAAGCGGAAGTCCCTCCCGACATTGAAGAGGGCTCTCCGGTGGCGATACTAGCTCCCGGAACGGACGAACCCTTCACACTGTCGCCATCCGAGGAGAAAGAGCTCAGTCAGGCCCTCGAGGAAATCCACAGCGGAGAGTTCGTGGACGGCTGGGCTCTGCTCAATGAAATCAAGGCCAAGAGTCGAGGTTGACATACCGGTTCCGCGTCGCCCCCGGCGCCGAGGCGCAAATCCGCGACGCCGCCAATTGGTGGATCGAGAACAGACCCAAGGCTCCCGAAGCCTTCGCGGAGGACCTGGAAAGAGCTTTCGAGATCATTTCCTCGCTACCCGGAACCGGGGAGCCGGTTTTTCACCCACGGCTCAAGGGCTCCGGCGCCTACTGATGGGCCGAGTCGGCTACTATCTCTACTACCACGTTGATCGAGAGCCGGAAACCGTCGAAGTCTTGGCGCTTTGGCATACGAGCCGAGGCTCACCGCCCACACTCTAGACGAGACGAGGTCGAGAAGAACCTCTAATGTTCCGGGTCATGGAGCTGCGGGACGGGCGGGTGGTCTCGTCCGAGGGCAGCGAGCGCGTTGCGCCTCCTCCTCCCGGCGTGTTGCGCTGGATGGATCTGATCTCACCGGTCGCGATGGAGCTCGAGCTCCTGCGCGAGGGCTTCGACTTCCACCCGCTCACCATCGAGGACTGCGGGCACCTCGATCAGCGCCCCAAGCTCGAGGAGTACCGCGATCACCTGTTCCTCGTGACCCAGGGATTCTCCTGCAAGGGGAACACGGTCGACGAGCTCGAGCTACAGGAGCTCCACGCGTTTCTGGGCGAGCGCTACCTGGTGACAGTGCACGAAACGCCAATCGCGGCGCTCGAGAAGACCTGGCAACGTCTTTCGAGCGAGCCCAAACTGTTCGAGCGAGGAGTCGATTTCGCGTACTACCTGATCGCGGACGGCATCGTCGACGACAACTTCCCAATCCTCGACCGCATCGCCGACGAGTTGGAGGAGCTCGAGGACTCGGTCCTCTCATCTCCCCAGCGCAAGGATTTGCAGCGCATCTTCGAGCTCAAGCACCACCTGGTCTCGATGCGCAAGGTCCTCTCACCCCAGAGAGACGTACTCGGTCTTCTGACCAAGCGGGGCGACGCGCGGGTGAGCGAACGCACCGCGGTGTACTTGCGCGACGTCTACGACCACCTGGTGCGCATCAACGAGTCGATCGAGTCCAGCCGCGACCTCCTCGGCAACGCCCTCGAGGCTTACCTATCGGCCGTCGGCCAGCGCACCAACGAGATCATGAAGTACCTGACGATCATGAGCGCGGTGTTCCTGCCCCTCGCCTTCGTGGTCGGTTTCTTCGGGCAGAACTTCCAGAACCTGCCGTTCATCGAGGACTGGACCCACTCCGATCGGCTGATGTGGGGGATGGTCGCTTTGTGCGTGGCGGTGCCCGCGGCCATGCTGACCTGGTTCAAGCGGAAGAACTGGCTCTGATTCCTCAGACGTCGCAGAGTGCGACTGCCTCGCGCAACGACGTGAGCGGGTCGCGCGTGGGGACGAACTCGTGGGCGAAGTAGCCCTGGAAACCCGTATCGGCGATGGCGGCCGCGACCGTTCTCCAGTTCAGCTCCTGTGAGTCGTCGAGCTCGTGGCGGCCGGGAACGCCGCCGGTATGGTAGTGGGCGATCCACTCATGGTTCTCGCGAATCGTTCGGATAATGTCCCCTTCCATGATCTGCATGTGGTAGATGTCATAGAGGAGCCGTACGCGCGGCGACTCTACGGAGCGAACGACCTCGAGACCGAACCAGCTCCGGTCTCCCAGGTAATCCGGATGATCCACCTTGCTGTTCAGGAGCTCGACACAAAGAGTGACGCCGTTGTCTTCGGCGAGTCCCTTCACGCGATTCAGGCCCGCGACACAGGCAGAAATCGCTTCCGCATCGGTCATCCCCCGGCGGTTGCCGAAGAAGGTGATCACGTTCGGCAAGCCTAACCGCGCTGCCTTCGGGATGGTGCGCGTCAAGCTCTCCGCGATCGCGTCGTGGTTGTCCCGCACGCTCAACCCGTCGGTGATGGTCCCCGCCCCTCCGTAGGCCATCGAACAGACGAGGCCGCTTTCGCTCGCGATCTCCCAGTCCGATTCCTCCAGAAGGTCGATGGCGGTCAGCCCCATGTCGCTGAGGGACCGGCAGAGGTCTCTGAGCGAGAACGACGAGTAGCACCAGCGGGACGCCGACTGTTTGAGTCGCCCCTTCTGGACGACGCGTCCGGTTACGGGGGCTTGCGCCGCCGATGCGACAGAGATGGCGGAGCCGGCAAGGGCGGCGCCCGTGGCGGCGATGGCGTTGCGACGCGTGACTCCATGCCCCGAGGCTCGAGATTGCATCATTCGGGCCTTTCTCTTGCGACGCGGCATTCTATTACCGATGGCTCGAAGCCGCCAATGGCGGTCGAGCAAGCGCCCCCCGCCGCCAGGATTTTGCTTAGGTGGTTAGTTTGGCCACGAGCCTCTCGGTCGCGACCAACAACTCTCCGATATCCTTTCGAGTGGCCGCACTCCGGGGCTTTGGCCCATGCCGCCCTCGCCGAGCTTCTCGACGATGTCGTAGTGTTCGAGCGTTCGCCCAGATCATGGGAGGGCTTTTCTAACGAACGATCGCTGTTTCCGATGAATATGGTATAGTTTGTGTGTAGTAATCTACAAATTATAAATGTTTCTACAAATGAAGTATACCAGTCGGCCTATCGCGAGTGAGAAGGTGCTCCTCTCGAAGCTCGCCAGAGCCTCCGCGACGGGGCTCATCTCGGTCGGGAGGGCAGCTGGAACCTTGGGCGTACGTTCAAACGAAGCGTCTACTCGGCTCGCTCGGCTTGCCAAGGCCGGGTGGGCTCAACGAGTCCGCCGGGGACTCTACATGATTTTGCCGCTGGAGGCGCACCCGGGCCAACCCGCGACGCCCGAGGATCCTTGGGTACTTGCGCGGGAGCTGTTTTCTCCTTGCTACATAGGCGGGTGGAGTGCAGCGGAACACTGGGGCCTCACCGAGCAGTTGTTTCGCTCGACCCTCGTGGTCACGGCGGCCACGACGCGCAGCAAGTTCGCCAAGTTTCTCGGAAATGAGTTTCGCCTGTACCGCCTGCCACCCGCCAAGCTCACCAATGGCATCGTCCTAGCTTGGCGCGGTGCGGAGCGGGTTTCAGTTTCGAGCGCTGAGCGCACCCTCGTCGACGGTCTCCAGGATCCCGAACTGTGCGGTGGGGTCCGGCATTTGGCACAAATGCTTCGAGAGTACGGTGAGAGCGACACACCCGACTTCGACCGTCTGGCGGCCATCGCCGAGAAAGTCGCCTCAGGAGCTGCTTGGAAGCGACTGGGCTACCTCATCGCGCTGTTGTGGCCGACGAATCAGCAACTCATTGCCGTCGCGAAGAAACATCTAACCGCCGGCAACGTACGCTTGGAGCCTGCTCTAAAGCGACGCGGCCGACTGGTCAATCGGTGGAGGTTATGGGTCAACGTTGATCTAACCGCGTTCAAGGGGATCGCGCGGGAAACATGATCCGGAAGCAGGACATTTTGGACCGGGCTGCCGAGTGGCAGCTGCGTCCGGAGATCGTGGAAAAGGACTACGTCCTCGGATGGCTCCTCGCCGCCCTCGCCGCGCTTCCGCTCCGGGATGAGTGGGTATTCAAGGGCGGCACATGTATCAAGAAGTGCTACCTCGAGACGTATCGCTTCTCGGAAGACCTGGACTTTTCCCTGCACCCGAACGCCGCGTACACCTTGGAGGCAATTTTCAAGAGCCTTCGGCTACTCGCGGTGCATGGAAGCGAGATGAGCGGCCTCGAGTTTCCCGTGGACGCAATCATCGTGAAACCGCGACAGAATCGGCAGGGACAGCTGACGTTTCAGGGCCGCGTCGCATACCGAGGACCGCTCGCTTACCCGGGCACGCCGAAGATTCTCTTCGACCTCACTCAGCACGAGCCCGTGCTGGAGCCGCCAGCCTCCCGGGCGATCGTCCACCCGTACCCAGACGACTTACCGCCAAACGCCACCGTCCGGACGTATTCATTCAACGAGCTGCTTGCGGAGAAGACGCGTGCTCTCTTCGAGCGTTCTCGTCCGCGCGACTTGTACGACGTGACCCATCTGCTGGAGAACGCGCCGGATGGGTTCGATTTCGAAGGAGTTCGTGGACTGTTCGTGCGAAAGTGCCGCAGCAAAGAGCTTGAGCCTCCTGGCAGCGAGGGCGTCATTCGTGTGGTCGCCGCCGATGGGGAGCTCCGCTCCGAATGGAGAAACATGCTCGCTCATCAGCTTCCAGCGCTTCCGGGTCTGGACGGCATGCTCACCAAGCTTCCAGGATTGCTCGCCTGGTTGGACGCCCCGGTCCCTGTGTTCCCCGCGGCGCGCCTCGCTCCCGCGCCGATTCCTGCCGGCAGCACTTCCGTTGTCGCGCCGGGCATACGGTACTGGGGTTCGGGCCTTCCGATCGAGACGATTCGGTTCGCTGGAACGAACCGGCTCCTCATCGAGTTCGAGCACCACGGTCGGCATCGCCGTGCCGAACCTTACTCGGTTCGCCGGGCCGCAACCGGCAATCTCCTGCTGTACGCCTGGGAGCTTGGTGAGACGCACATCAAAGCATTCAATGTGGCCGAGATGCGGACTGTGCGACCCACGGATGTCGGATTCACACCGCGTTACCAAATCGAGCTCGCATGAACGCACCCAACCTATGTATAAGGTTAGTGTGCGGTCACGCCCCGACGCAATTGCGACACCGCGTTATTCGTAGCGCAGGACCGACACCGGGCTCACCCGGCTCGCGCGCAGCGCCGGGACCGCGCCCGCGGCGAGCGCGACCGAGATAAGCCCCAGAGTAGCGAGCGCGAGGGTAAGAGGGTCCCGCGGCGCGACGCCGTAGAGCTGGCTTTGGACCAGCTCGCTCAGCCACCACGCGAGGGGAAGCGCTACGCCGACGCCGATCCCGCGAGGATCGCCACCTCTGTCAGGACCATGCGCACGACGCTTCCTCCCTTTGCTCCCAGCGCCATGCGAAGCCCGATCTCCGCGGAGTGGCGGTCGAGCAAGCGCCACCCCCCGCCGTCAGGATTTTGGCTAGGCCACGACCCCTCTCGGTCGCGACCAACAACTTTCCGATATCTTCGGTCGAGTGGCCGCACTCCGGGATGAGCTCTACCGGAACCACCTCTCGTACCGCAAGAACCTGACGCCGGAGATCGGCCGGTCGCTGAAGGCGGTGTACCCACTGAGGTTCTAAGCACGAAACGCTCAGCCATCAGGACGCGAGTAACGCCACGCGCGCACATCGCGTGCGAGAGTACCGAATCCTAGAGGAAAATGCTGTTCCAAACCGTCCAGATCCGCTAATAGACGCCTGGCTTCTTCCACGGCGCGGTGCGTCTCGCGTTCGAGCGAAAAGTACTGACCGTAGAGTTCCTCCTTCAATCGCCTGGCGTCGTAGGGAAACCGCTGCGATTCTAGGGAGATTCTCCACTGTGCCTCACCGACATCGCGTCGACGTCCGAAGCTGTACCATGCTTCGACGCATGGAACCGCCAGACCAACTGCGATCTTCAATCGCGGCCGGTTGGCGATCGGACGGAGCCCTGCCAACACGCTTCGACACACACGCCGCAAACGACAGAGCCGGCAAAGTGTTTCGTCTCTCCCCGGTTCGTCGTGCTCTTCGACATGTGGCGGGGAGCGGTCCGAATCGACCACGACTACCAAACCGTCCGTTTGCGTGCGATAGTGCAGGCTTTTGATGATACTCGGGAGGATCCGTCAACACCGAGGACCATCCGCGAGATCTAGGCCTCAGCTCCGCGATCTCGCTCGACTCTTCGAGAACTCCGTCGATGAGGATTCTGATTGCCGCTTCATCGGCCGAAGACTCGGCGAGAACGGCGATCTTCACGAGCTGACGGGAACGCCCCCGAGAACGCCGCTGTACCAGACTTCGCCGAGCGGCGCATCCGCGAGGATGTCTTCGAGATCCGGATGGTCTACGAGCCGTCTGAAGGACGCACTCATCCCTTCTCGCTGGGCGATCACGATATGTTCCGGGTGGTCTTTGAAGAGGTCCAAAAAGTAGGGGGAGTGCGTTGTAGCGACCACCTGCACGGGTGGTCGAGTCTCCCCGAAGGGCTCCGGGAAGCTCAGCCGGTAAAGCGCGTCACGAACGTCGCGCAGTAGACGCGGATGAATACCCCGGTCCGGCTCCTCGATTCCCAAGAGAGAGGGCGGAGACGGCTGATAGGCCAGGGTCAGTATGGCCAGAGCCAGAAGAGTTCCGTGCGATAGAGCGGAGGCAGGAATGGAATGCCCATTGTTTCGGGCTCTCAAACGGAGCCCTCGAGTGCCCTCGTTCGGAGTCTCGAACAGGATGCGGTCGAACTCAGGCAGCATTCGGCTCAGCTCATCGTTCAAGGCTTCGAAGCGTTCGGGAGCTTGGTCCCTGAGCCGGTCGAGGACGCCGACAAGGCCCCGCCCCGATTTGTCGAGCTCGATACCGGGCCTCAAGACACCGGGAGTGGAGATCTCCCCGGGGTCAAGGGCATAGACGCGTGCTCGCAACAATCGCTCCACGGTACCAAGGTCCGACTCAGCCCATTCTCCGCTCCCGGCTACTGGCCAAAGGAACTTGCTCGAGCCGTGAGTGAAAGAGTCGATCGTGTATAGCGCAACTTCCACGCCCGTCTCCGTCGATGCCTGCGCATCTGCGCTCACTAAATCGGCGTGGTTGGCAGCAGTTCGACCGCTCAGAAGATCCAGTGCATAAAGGGCCGTGCTCTTCCCACTCCCGTTCGGTCCTACGATGAGAGTAAACGCACCGAGGGGCAGCTCCGCGTCGCGCAGCGCTCTGAAATTCTGGAAGCGGATCCGTTCGATCATGAACGGCACCCAACCTATGTCAAGGTTAGTGTGCGGTCAGGCCTCGACGCAACCGCGACGCCGCGTTATTCGTAACGCAGAACCGAGACCGGGCTCACCCGGCTCGCGCGCAGGGCCGGGACGGCGCCCGCGGCAAGCGCGATCGAGATAAGCCCCAGGGTTGCGAGCGCGAGGGTAAGAGGGTCCCGCGGCGCGACGCCGTAGAGCTGGCTTTGGACCAGCTCGCTCAGCCACCAGGCCAGGGGAAGCGCTACGCCGACGCCGATCCCCGCGAGGATCGCCACCTCTTTCAGGACCATGCGCACGACGCTTGCTCCCTTCGCTCCCAGCGCCATGCGAAGCCCGATCTCCGCGGAGCGCCGCGCGACGCCGAAGGCGGTCACGCCATAGAGACCCAGAAACGCGAGAAGCGTCGCGAGAAAGCCGAAGGCGCTCGACAGGAGCGCCACCAGACGCTCGATAGAGAGCGACCGATCGAGCTGGTCTTCCATGGTGTTCATGTCGAAGATCGGCATCGCCGCGTCGAGCTTCCGCACTTCGTCACGAATCGTCGCGAACATCGCCTCCGAGGCGGCGGAAGTGCGCACGTACGCCGTCATTTCGTCCGCCCAATCGGACTGCGGGTAGGCGACGAACACTTGCCGTGGAACGTCGTCGCGGAGGTCCTCGTACTTCGCGTCCTGGACCACACCCACGATCTCCATCTCGAGCTTCACGTTGGGCCCGTCCCCCCAACCGAGGTGATAGCCAACCGGAGACCCTTCCGGGAAGTATTTCCTGGCGAAAGTCTCGTTGACGATGACGGCCTTGTTCGCTCCCTCCCGATCCCGTTCGTCGAAATCCCGGCCCGCCCGGACCGCGAGCCCGAGGGTTTCGAAGTAGCCCGGAGAGATCGAGTTGAAGTGAGGGTTCATGTCCTCCCCTTCCGCGGTGCGGTACCCCTCGACGCTCACCGTCGAGTCCCACTCGTTTCCTTCCATGATGGCGACGACGGCGAGGCCCGCGGACTCGACCGCCGGAAGCGCGCGCAGCCGCTCGAGGAGCCGCTGGTAGAACTCCTTCGTGCCGGAGACGTCGTAGCCGCCCAGCCGAGGATCGATCTTGAACCGCACCAGGTTCGTCGCGCGAAAGCCGGGGTCGACCTGGTTCAGGTTCCTGAGGCTCTGTACGAAGAGCGACGACCCCAAAAGCAGAATGAGCGCCACCACGACCTGCACCACCACCAGCGTCTTCCTGACCCTGGCCCCATGCGGGGCGGCACTCGACCCCGACGCCTGTTTCATCGTTGAAATCAGGTCCGTCCGCGCCGCCTGGAGAGCCGGGAGGAGACCGAAGACCACAGCAGCCAGGGCCGAGAGCGCGAGGGCAAAAAACAGGATCCTGGCGTCGGGCGAGGCCGACAGAGCCAGGCGGGCGCGCTCGGTGGGGGCGAGAAGAAGGAGACCCCGGGTGGTCCAGTAGGCGAGCACCAGTCCCAGGAGGCCACCCGCGAGCGCGAGGAGAAGGCTCTCGACCAGGAGCTGTTTGACGATGGCCCGACGCCGGGCGCCGAGAGCGAGCCGCAGCGCGATTTCCTTGCGGCGGCTCATCGCCTTCGCGACCAGGAGGTTCGAGACGTTGGCGCAGGTGATGAGGAGAACCAGGCCCACGAGGACCATAAGCACTCGGAGCGGCGTCGTCAGCTGCTCCCGCATCGGCGAGTACCCCTGGCCCCCCGGAAGAACCACGGCGTATGACTTCAGGAACTGATCTTTCCAATAGGGGGTGATTTCGGCGAAGTAGGGCTCCTCGACTTCGGCGGCGATGACTTGTTTGTAGATCGCCCCGAGCGACGCCTCGGCGGCCTCTCGGGAAACCCCAGGCGAAAGCCGCGCGAACACCTCCACCCACCGGCTTCTGCGATTCTCGAGGTCGTCCCAGGACGGCGTCACCTGTTTTTTCATCGTGACCGGAACGTAAATGTCCGGCTGGAAGCCGAGGCTCACGCCCGCGAATCCAGGGGCGGCCACACCGACGATGGTCATCGGATATCCGTTTACGAGAAGGGCTTCCCCCAGGACCTCGCGGTCGCTCGAGAAACGGTTGCGCCAGTAGTCGTAGCCGAGGACCAAAACCGCCTCGGCGCCGGGCGCCCGCTCGTCCTCCGGCTGAAGGACCCTTCCGAGCACCGGCTCGACGCCGAGAACATCGAAATAGTTTCCCGATGCGAGCTCCGCTTCCGACCTCTCGGTCTCGCCGCGAAACCCCGCGTTCACCGTCTCGCCGCGGCGGCAGAGAATGCCGTCGAATACCTGGTTCCTCTCGCGGTAGTCCTTGTACATCGGGTAGGAGAGTACGTTCCTCCCCCGGTTGCTCCCGGTGTGGGAGCCCCGCGTCACCACCATCACCAGAGACTTCGGTTGGTCGACCGGCAGGAGCCGGAGGAGGACCTGGTCGAAGAGGGTGAAGATCGCGGTATTGGCCCCTATCCCGAGAGCGAGCGAAAGTACTGAAACCCCGGTCAGAAGGGGCGCCTTCGTGAGAGAACGAAGCGCCATCCTGAAGTCTTGGACGAGCGAGGGCATGAGGAACCTCCCGCGTGCTTAGACGATCCGGACCGCGGGTCGGTTGCTCGACCAAGTTCTCAGGCCGGATTTTTGGCGCCTCCAGACGTCGGGAGATCCCCTGGTCTCACCACCAGAAGCTGGGGAGAGTGAGGAACCCCCCTCCGGCAACTTGGGCACGCGTTCGGGTTGGTCCGTTCCGTTGAATCCCGTATACTTTCTGTCACTTTCATGATCATTCATTGACGTCAGATTTACGCACGCATGCGTCCTGAAGAAGGCTCGGGCAACGTTCGAAGCCGTAGGGAGGTCTCTCTCGACCAGAGCAACGCGCAAATGGTCCAGAGTGCGGCGCTGTTGCGCGAGATCCAGGAAGTCATCGACCGGCTGCGTCGGGAGCGCTACGGCTTCTGAAGGCGAGGCGAATCTTTGTTCGAGGAGAAAAAAGACATCCTGGAGCAACTCCGCGCGGGAGAGGACGCCACGGCGGAATTCAAGGACGTGCGCTTAGGCGACCGCTCGGTGATCTCGCCAAACACGCCAAACACGGAAGACTTCGCCGGAGAATGCATTGCCTTCGCGAATACCCAAGGCGGCGCGATCTTCCTCGGGGTCGATGATGCAGGTGTGGTGCGTGGTCTGCCGAAGGATCGTACGGGAGACATCGAACACTGGGTCGTGAACGTGACGGCGCACAATTGCGAGCCACCGATCCGCCCCGTGATCCGCAAGGAGCTGCTCACCCGGCCTGATGGATCGGAAGGGCTGGTGCTCGTCATTGAAGTCCGGCGCGGCCTTTACGTGCACCGCACTAGCGGTGGGCGCTACTACGTCCGAGTTGGTTCCTCGAAGCGCGATCTCATGCCGCCTGAGCTCGCACGGCTCTTCCAAGAACGCGGCCGCGCCTTCGTGTTCGACGAGCAGACGGTCCCGGGGGCGACGCGGGAGGATCTCGAGCAGAAGGCACTCGAGACGTTCTTCGGCTCGCGTCCTTCTATTCCCTGGCACGAGCTGCTTCTGAAGACTCGGGTACTCGTGGCCACCGAGGAGGGGGAGGAGCGCACCTCGGTCGCCGGCCTCCTGGCGCTCGGCCGAGATCCGCAGACGCACCTGAGCTCCGCTTACATCGAGGCCGCAGTCTATCGGTCCGAGCGTCTCTCTTCGGATGACCTCGTGCACGCCGCGTCGCTTCGCGGCCGCGTGGACCAACAAATCGACGATGCGACCGCGTTTGTCGAGCGCTTCATGCTGAAGCCGGCTCGCAAGCTCGCCGGGCGGGAGGATTTTCCCCAGTACGACGTCGGCGCGATTCACGAGGCGGTCGTGAACGCCGTGGCGCACCGTGACTATTCGCTCGGCGGGGCCAAGATCCGGCTCTTCCTGTTCGCCAACCGACTCGAGCTCTACAGTCCAGGCGCCCTTCCGAACACGTTGACCCTGGAAACCATAGCCTATCGGGTCTTCACGCGGAACCAGCTTCTCGTAGGCTTCCTGTCGCGGATGAAGAGCCAGCGTACCGGGCGCGCTTTCCTGGAGTCTCGCGGCGAAGGCGTGCGTCAGATCCTCGATGACAGCGAAAAGCATTCGGGCCGCCGGCCGGAGTATCGGCTCCTCGGTCAGGAACTGCTACTCACGATCTGGGCGAAGCCATCGCCGCACGAGGGGATCGGATGAGCGCGGAGGTACCTGCGCGGAAGAGGAACCTCCCGCGTGCTTAGACGATCGGGACCTCGGTTGCTCGCCCAATGCCTCAGATCGGCTTTTTGGCGCCTCCAGACGTCGGGAGATCCCCGGGTCTCGCGGCCAGAAGCTGGGGCAAGAGCGAGGATCCCCCCTCCGGCACCAGCGTGATCTCCGCCTTTCCCTCGACGAGACGCTGCGTTTCCAGGATCTCCATGAGCGCCGCGAGCACTTCACGATCCTTCGAAATCTCCGCGAGGGCCTGACCCACGAGACGAGGCCGGATCGCATCCGCTCTCGCGAACTCCACCGCCGCTTCCTTTTCCGCCGCGGAGCCGATGACGTCCACATGGTTCGCTCCCGCCTGACGGATGGCGGAAGTGACCTGTCGAAGGCGGTTCACGACCTTGTGCTCGATCTGCTGGATCATATGGAGATCGCGGAAATGCACTTTCCGTATGTAGATCGAGCCCAACCGGTACCCCCAGCTCTCGGAGCGCGGCGAAACCTCGGTGCGCACCAGCCGGCTCATTCCGTGCCGGCTGGTCAGCATGTTGTCGAGCGGCATGTTGCTCAGGCAGCGCACGGTGGCGTTGGCGACGTTCGCTTGGAGCGAGCCCGCGGGGTCCATGTTCTCGAAGAGAAACGCCACCGGGTTCGAGACTCTCATCTCGTACCAGACACCAATCCCCATGGGAGTTCCCTCTTCGGTGTTCACCGGAAGGCTCCGGAGATACTTCTGGTCGAGACGCTGGTCGAGCTCGTGCACCTTCCCGAAGAACGAGACCAGCGCGGCCCGCGGTCCCATTTCCACGATGGGAAAGCGGAGGCCGGGATCGTCGAGGACCCCGATGACCTTCCCGAACAGCACGTAGACCTTGGCGCGGCACTCGTCGACCGTGGTGTAGAGGCCGAGGAGCTTCAAGATCCCGAAAAACGTGGAGGTCCCGAGACCGGCGAGAACGAAGGTGAGGAAGAAGGCGATGAGAAAACTCACGGCTTCACCTGCGCGATCACCCGCTTCGCGCGGGAGAGAAGCCCGAGGCGCACGCTTCGAAGGTAGGCCTCGAGCACTGTCGGTCCATTCTTCTTGAGAGCCTCGAGCTCTTCCGCGAGGCGCAGCAGGGGCTGCACTTCCGCCTCGGTGCGCATCGTCTGGATCTCGACGGCGCGCTTCGATTGCTCGATCTTCTGGTCGGCCTCGGCCTGCGCCAGGCTCACCTGGGCCGAGACCTCGTTGTGGGCGGTATTGATGGCGGCGAGCGCCGATTCGATATCCTGCGGAGGATCGATGCCGGTGATGAGCGAGGCATCGAGCACGATTCCGTACCGCGCGGAGGAAGACTGGCACTCCTGATCCATCTGCTGGTTGATGTCGTTGAGGTTCTTGCGGAGGTCGTTGATGGAGATCCCCTCGACCTTCGCCACGTCGGTCAGCGCCGCCACCACCGGAGCGGCGTCGCCCACCTCCCTCTTGGCCTCGAAGTTCGAGATGCGCTCGCGCAGGATCGAGATGAAATAGCCCATGACGTGGGCCACCGGGTTTTTCACCCCGAAGAGAAACGCGTAGACGTTATGCTCCGACACCTTGAACCGGAGCTGCCCGGTGATGCCGATGTTGAGCTGGTCCTTGGTGACCGCTTCCAGCATCGTGTTCCCCCGGTTCGCGTCCCGGTCTTCGGGGTCGTAGGCAACGTTGGTGGTCCATATCGCGACGTCCACCTTGTGCACTTTCTGCCAGGGGAGCTTCAAGTACGGTCCTCCCGGCCCCACGATCTGGAGCTGGGGATAGGAGTACCGCGAGCGCTCGTCGTCGTTCAGTCCCTCGGCGATGGGAAGCTCGGTGGTCGAGTGCCCCTCGAGCCTCGTGGCCCGGCCGAAGCTGGTGATGACCGCGCGCTCGTTCTGCTGCACGGT
>CAZKNR010000319.1:0-6233 GCA_964553925.1 uncultured Acidobacteriota bacterium | reverse complement strand
CGCTCACGCCCGCGAGCGCGGGCACGGGTTGGCCCGTCAGCTCCAGCCGATCCAGATCGAAGGGCGCGGCGAAGAGCGTGCCCTCGTGCATAAAGACCAGGTGGCCGCTCGGAAGGTAACGGCCATGATATCCGCCGCGATGCAGCACCTTCGTCGTGTCGCCTTCGAGCGTGTGCACGACGAGGCTCGCGTCCTCGTAGTTGCCAAGACTGCCCGCCGTGTACAGAAGGGCCTTTCCCCCGGGCAGGGCCTGTGGCCAGCGGTGCGTGTTCTCTTCGGAGGTCGGATCGGGTGTCGTCAGGTTCTGCGGCGTGCCTCCCGCCGACGACACACGCAAAAGGCCCACGCCCACCTGGCCAGTGGGCGTAAAGAAGATCGTCCCGTCCTCGGCCCAGGTCCCGCCCCGGGGGTCTGCTGCGTCGCAGAGTGCGACCGCCGCACCGCCCGAGACCGAGATCTTCTTCAGCCTCCCATCGGCGAAAAACCCGACCCACTCCCCGTCGGGAGAGAAGAACGGGTCGCGGGCGCCTTCCGTCCCCGAAAGCGGCGCGGCGTCGAGCTGCTCCAGGCGCCGGAGGTAGAGAAGCCGGCGTCCGTTCGCGCCCGGGCTTGCGACGAAAGCCAGCAGGCGACCGTCGGGCGAGAGGATCGCGGGGGGCCCGAAGGTGTTCGAAAGCGATGCCGCAGCGCCCAGCTCGGCGCTCAGGCGCAGGGGTGGCGCCGGCGTGGGCGCGTGGCGCCACGGCGCCCAGAGTGCCAGCGCCGCGACAAGCGCCAGCAACAGAGTGAGAGCCCACGGCAACGCCCGCACTCCCGAAGAGGCGCGGATAGTATCGGGCGTGCCGAGCGTCTCCTCGAGGGCGATCCGCGCCTCGCCAATGTCGCGCAGGCGTCTCTTCGGGTCGCGATTGAGACACCGTTTAAGGACGAAGCGCAGGCTAGGCGGCGTCGACGCGGGAAGCACCTTCCAGTCGATCTCCTGCCGCAGCACCGCCGCCAGGGTGTCGCTCACTGTCTCGCCGGTGAAGAGCCTCTTCCCCGTCAGAATCTCGAACAGCACCACGCCGAAGGCCCAGATGTCCGCGCGTTTGTCTACCGTCGCACCGCGCGCCTGCTCGGGGGACATGTACGCGGCGGTGCCGAAGATGACGCCGGCCTCCGTCATCTGCCGCGACATCGTCGGCGATTGAGAGAGCCCTTGGCTCCCGGCGGCTTCCGCCTCTCCCCCGTAGGCCTTCGCCAGACCGAAGTCGAGGATCTTGACCGTGCCGTCCCGGGTGAGCTTGAGATTCGCGGGCTTGAGGTCGCGATGGACGATTCCCTTTTCGTGCGCGGCCTCGAGGCCTTCGGCGATCTGCTTCGCGATGGCAATGGCTTCGTCGACGGGGATCGCGCCGCGCTTCAGACGTTGCGCAAGGTCTTCGCCTTCGACGAATTCGAGAGCGATGGCCAGGATGCCCTCGCTCTCTTCGAGCCCGTGGATCGCGGCGATGTTGGGATGGTTGAGCGACGCGAGCACCTGGGCTTCGCGCCGGAACCGCGCGACACGCTCGGCATCCTGCGCGAACGCCGCGGGCAGCACCTTGATGGCGACGTCGCGGTTGAGCTTCGTGTCCCTTGCGCGGAACACCTCGCCCATCCCCCCGGCCCCGAGGGGCGAAGCGATCTCGTAGGGACCGATTCTTGTGCCGGTGAGCATCTCGAACGTGCGACGCGGATGGTACCACGACGGCGCCCCTGTCCGTCATGGCCCCGATATCCAGCGCTCGGTCGAGAACGGGGTGCTCGGAGCTCCATTCAGAAGTCAGAGCGAAGACAAGCGAGAGACGGTCAGCGAGAGGAATCGGTTCGGGTCTTGTAATGCTCGACGAACTCCGCGGGTGAGAGCACCACGGCACCCTCGTGCTTTTCGGGGGTAATGTTTGAGGTTGCCGGTTATCAACGCCTCGGCGTGTCCGGACACGGCCACTTCCAGAAAAGGCTCGTCGTCTCGATCGGGCAGTGCCGCGCGCAGTGGCTCGGAGCTGACAGCGTCACCAGAGGAAACGATCTGATCAAGGAGCGCATCAACGGCATCTTGTGGGAACCCGAACTTTGGACGGAGCAGAGCGTCACGGTACTCCGACAGGATCCGAGCGTCGTGGCAAACGAAAAGAACTCCCGAGGCAACCATCCTGACGATTTGCGCGGAGGGACCGAACGGTGACTGGAGACCCGACACGAGCACGTTCGTGTCGACGACCACCCTCATCGAGATCGTTTCTTCCGTACCGCCGCGATCTCCGCCTCGATCTCCTTACCCGTCATTCGATCGGTCCCAGCGCGAACCGAGTGGCGCTGCATCGTTTCCACAGCCGCGACGGCGCGGGCGGTGCGAATGCTCTTGAGCGCTTCCTCGAGCGTTTGTTCGGAGACAGCCGACAGGATAGCGATCGGCTTGCCGTTCGAGGTGATGACCAATTCGCGCTCCTTGGAAAGAGCGTTCCAGATCTCGGCCGATCGGCTTCTCAAGTCTCGGACTGAAATAAACCGCATACATTTTGGTGTACACAATTGTCACTCAATCGTCAACCGTATTGGGCAACATCTGTGTGAACGGATGGACGCGGGGGACAGGGTGCGAGCCCAATGCCGCCGGTTTTGCGGCAAGGTCGTGGCCATCGCCCCTCGCTGGAACAAGAGCGTCCGCCGAATCACGCAAGACGAGCTCGTGAAGAGCCTCTTCCCCGTGAGCATGTCGAATCCAGGGACAACGCTTTCAGCCGCCCGTCAAGATATCAGCGGTCGAGCACGATATCGATCCCCTCCAGAACCCGCTCGAGTAAAGGAGCCGGCAGCCGGGCCACGTGCTCGGTCAGCAGAACCTTGTCCACGGCGATGATCTGAGACGCGTTCGCAACCGAGTCCCGAGGAAGACCCGCCACCTGCCGCTCGATGAGCACGTTCCCCGGAGCGTCGGACCAGGCCATGTTGCCGGTGAGAGGAATACAGATGACGGTCGCGATTCCGCTGCGATTCAAAGGATCGCCCTGGATGACAATCACGGGTCGCCGAAATCCGGGGCCAGAACCGCTTTTGGCCGACGATTCCGCCCACCAGACGTCGCCCTGCCGGATCACCATTCGGTCCGTTCGAGGATTCGTCGGGCAGCGTCTGTCAGGAGTGCGTCGGGCCGCGTGTCAACTCTTTTCGCAGACGCGGTTCATCTGCGCGGTGATCGCATCTGGATCGTGGCGCAGTACGGTACTCAGCTACCGCCTCGCTGTACAGCTGGCTTTGAGACTTCCGAAGCCGACGCGCCAAGTGCTTCTCTTTCTTGAAGATCCCGTCGGGTACCGAGATCGCAGTTTCATACTAATAGTATAACACCCTCCGGGAGCCGGCCGCCAATCACTACCCATCGCTTGACCTCGTCGGGCCCCGCAGACGCGTCACGGCGGAATCGCGGCGCCAGTCGATCGAGCGTCAACGTTGTGGGATGCGGTATAGAGCGCCTCTGGCGGTTGTTGAGCGTCGATTCTTGGCTGTTTTTGATTGTTGCGAATGTTGTGTTTGGTTCGTTTGGATGCTATGCTTGCGTATTGGAGGATGACACCGATGGGTTTGGCACTTAGAACGGACACCGGCATAGCCCTCCCAACGGAGAACGACGCGCTGGTTGCCGAGGAGACTAGCCGAAAGCTTGCAGCGCATATCCACATCGACAAGCGCTTCAGGATCCGCCTGCTCGACGAGGCGGACCGGGCGACCGAGACTTTGGAGCTACCGGCGTCGGCGGTACGGCTCCTCGTGAACATCTTGGAGCATATGGGCCGCGGCGACGCGGTTACGCTTCTACCCATCCATGCCGAGTTGACCACCCAGCAAGCGGCGGATCTGCTGAACGTCTCGCGCCCGCACCTGGTGCGGCAGTTGGACGCTGGAAAGCTCCCGTATCGCAAGGTCGGCAAGCATCGTCGCGTCCGAGCCGAGGACGTTCTTGCGTGCAAGCGGGCGATGGATCAGAGGCGGCGTGAAGTCCTAAGCGAGCTCGCGGCGCACGACCAGGAGCTCGGTCTCGAATAGTGCATGGATCGCTTCACCGCCTTCCTGGATTCGAATGTTCTCTACCCAGCGGCGCTCAGGAGCTTTCTCATGTGGCTGACGCTGCGCGGGCTCTTTCGCGCGAAGTGGTCCGACATGGTTCACCAAGAGTGGATGGCGGCCGTCCAGCGGGATTTTCCCGATGTGACTCGCGAGCAGCTCGAGCGGACCCGAGATCTGATGAACCGCCATGCTGAGGACTGCTTGGTCACGGGGTTCGAAGGACTGATCGAGGGACTCGACCTACCCGACCCCAATGATCGTCATGTGCTCGCCGCGGCGATCCGCTCCAGCGCCGACGTGATCGTTACGCAGAACTTGAAGGATTTCCCGCAGAATAGGCTCGACGCGTATGGCATGGAGGCGCAGCACCCGGACACGTTCATTACGCATCTGTTCGATCGAAATCCTGATGAGGTCGTCGGAGCCGCGCAAGAGCATCGCGCCAGTTTGAAGAATCCGCCAAAGACCGTCGAAGAGTACCTGAACGCGCTCGAGCTCCATGGCCTGACGCAAACGGTGGCTGAGCTGCGCGGATACGCAAGCGTTCTCTAGGTATCTCGTAGGGACCGAGTCTTGTGCCGGGAGAGAGCGTCATCGCCTGCCCGCCGGCGCGATCCGGCGCAGCTCGTCGAAGAAGTTCTGGATCAAGACGACCCTGTCCCGCATGGCCTCGGCCTCGTCCCCCGAGGCTTTCAGCACCGCGACCCGCTCGCCGTCCGGGTGCAGGTCGTAGGTTCGGTTGCCTACCCGCAGGGGCACGAGCCCCGGTGACCACACCCGCGGCTTCTCGGCGCGAAATGAGTCGCCTTCGACGGTGTGGGTGGACACCATGAATCCTCCCGTCCGCGCCGTGGTAGAAAAGCTCTCTTCGGCTTCGAGACCACGTGGGCCAGGCTCCCCCGGCCGTGGAGACCTGCCACTTCCCCCCCGGACCCGGGAACGGACGCACGTACACCTCGTTACGTCCGGACTCGTTGGACATATACGCCAGCCAGCGCCCGTCCGGCGAGAAGGCCGCATCGACTTCCAAGAAGGGGCTGTTCAGGAAGACCGTGGGCTCCCCCGGCTTCCACCCCGAGGCCTCGTCCCCCGTGTGCGGCAGGATCAGGATGTCCATGCTCGTCTGCGGGTTGGACTCCAGGAAGGCCAGGAACTTCCCGCTCGGATGCGACGAACTCGGAGATTGTCTGTTCTTGCTCTCCGTCAGGCGCTCCGCCTCGCCCGCCCCGTCGGCTCGCTGCCAGTAGAGGTTTCGTGTCGCCTGGTCCGCCGGCCTCGAGGAGAAGGCGATGCGTTGGCCATCGGGGGTCCATACGGGGGCGATATCCTCGCCAGGATCGAACGTGAGACGAGAAAGGGTGTCGCGCTCCCATTCGTAGACCCACACGTCCCGGTTCTTGCCCTCGAGGATGTCCAGAGCGAGCCTCTGGCCATCGGGGGAGAAGCGGATGTTGTTGTACACGCCCGGCGCCGCGCGCAAAGGCTGAAGCTTCCCTTCCCGGTCCATCCATTGAATCGGCACGGCGACACCGAGGCTCTCTCCCCGCTGGTACACGAACGTTCCGTCGAGGGAGACGGCGAACTGGGCTCCCGCGTTGTTCGGGTTGGCGCTCACGCTCTCGAGCGCAGGCACGGGGTCGCCGGTAAGCTCCAGCCGATCGAGATCGAAGGGCGCGGCGAAGAGCGTGCCTTCGTGAATGAACACCAGGTGGCCGCTCGGAAGGTAACGCCCATGATATCCGCCGCGATGCAGCACCTTCCTCGTGTCGCCTTCGAGCGTGTGCACGACGAGGCTCGCGTCCTCATAGTTGCCAAAAATGCCCGCCGTGTACAGGACGGCCTTGCCTCCGGGCAAGGCCTGCGGCCAGAGGTACGCCTCCTGGGAGGCCCGATCGGGTGTCGTCAGGGTCTGCGGCGTGCCTCCCGCAGACGACACACGCGAAGGGCCGACCGCTTGGGGGGTGGGGGTAAAGAAGATCGTCCCATCTTCAGCCCACGTCCCGCCCCGGTCGTTCTCTGCGTCGCAGAGCGTGACGGCCGCCCCGCCCGAGACCGAGACTTTCTTCAACTTCCCGTCGGCGAAAAACGCGATCCACTCCCCGTCGGGAGAGAAGAACGGGTCGCGGGCGCCTTCCGTCCCCGAAAGC
>CAZKNR010000318.1:0-19980 GCA_964553925.1 uncultured Acidobacteriota bacterium | reverse complement strand
ATCAGAGCTCGACGCTCGGGGCCGATCGTTCGCCGGCTTCCGCCTGGAAGAAGGAGCGGGTCTCGAAGCCGAGGATGCCGGCGAGGAGGTTCGCGGGAAAGACCTCCTGCTTGGTGTTGAAATCCCGAACGACGGCGTTGTAGTAGCGGCGGGCGTTCGCGATGTCGTCCTCGATCCTTGAGAGATCGCGCTGGAGGCCGAGGAAACCCTCGTTAGCCTTGAGGTCGGGGTAAGCCTCCGCGAGAGCGAAGAGTCCACGGAGGCTCTGGGTCAAAGCGTCTTCCGCCGTGCTCTTCGCCGCCGTCGACGTGGCACTGGCCGCCCGATTTCGCGCAAGGACGACTCGTTCCAGGGTTTCTTTCTCGTGCCTGGCGTAGCCCTTGACGGTCTCGACCAGGTTGGGGACTAGGTCGTGCCTCTTCTTCAGATGCACGTCGACGTCACTCCACGCGTTGTTGCCGGTGTTGCGCAGGCGGATGAGACCGTTGAAAAGCGCGACACCCCAGACGCCCAGGGCGAGGGCGGCGAGGAGAACTGCTATCCACATTTTCGAATCGACCTCTTCTTCGCTTCTATTGAGGACAAAATCGAAGGAAAGATCAAGCGCAGCGTGGGAGCCCAACACTGGCCCCGGCATGGCACCGTCGGACGATAATCGTTGTGCGCAGCCGATGCGGTCCATCGACGTGGGTCCGCGACAAAATCCGGAGCGACTTGAGGTACGATTGGAGCACATGGCGTCGGCGAAACACCTGGTCACTGGTCATGGAGGTGGGATCCTCCAACCCTCCCCGATGACTGCTCGATCGAGGATGGCTTGTAGTTTGGCGATGCCTGCCCGCCAGGACTCCTCAGCGCGATTCAATATCTCGTCGATCAGTCGCCGGCAACCGCGGAGAAACTGCTAACCGACTCGAAGCAGCCGGAGCCTTCTAAAAGACGGGCCCAGGGACTCGAATGAATCGCCGAAGCTGTTTGAAGATGCTGGGTGTGGCCGCTGGCTCGGTCCTTGGCGCTGCTCCGGGATCTCATTTCGCGCCGGCTTCTCCCGGGCGGCGAATCCAATCCACCCTTGGCCTTCAACTCTTCACGGTACGCGATCTGTTGCAAAGGGACCTCGAAGGGACACTTGCCGATGTTGCCGCGCTCGGCTACGCCGAAGTCGAGATGTTCGGATTCGGCGGTAATGCCTTCATCAAGGATCCGCTTTTCGGTCTCACCGCCGGCGAGATACGGCGGATCCTGGACCGGCACAGCCTGACGGTTACTTGCACCCAGATATCCGGTCGGATCGACGACCTAGGGCCGATCGCGGACGACGCCCATACGCTGGGCATCCGTTATCTGATCGTCGCGATGCCTCCCGAGTTCCTCTCCATCACCCCGAAGGGGCCGGTCGTCTCGGAGGTCAAGGATGCCGATCAGATCCTGCATCTGGCGGAGCGCTTGAACGGCCTCGGATCCCTCTGCCGGGCGGAGGGGCTGGGACTCGGCTATCACAACCATCACATGGAGTTCGCGCGCGTGGGATCGACGCGTGCGTACGATCTGCTCCTGGAACGCACCGATCCCGATCTCGTGCGCATGGAGCTGGACGTCGGGTGGGCCAAAGCAGGAGGTGTCGAGCCTCAGGACTATCTGGCCCGATATCCGGGACGATTCGTCTCCTGCCATCTCAAGGATTTCGCGCCCGATCGACCGTTGCCCGCCGACCTTCCTCCTATCCCGAACATGGCGCGCATGGTGGCGCCCGGCGATGGCGTTGTCGATTTCGTGAAGGTGTTGGCCGAAATGGATCGGCAGGGTATCGAGCACGGCTTCGTCGAGTGCGACATGCCGGATGATGCGATTGCGGTTGCACGCCGCGGGATCCGCTACCTGAAGGGCCTGCAGTATTAGCTCGCTAAAGTCGACGCGAGCCTCGGCGGATTCCCGCGCTCAGCGCTCTAGAAACGACCGGATCGCTTTCTGGACGCGCTCCCCGTCGCAGTCGAAGAGAAGGTGCCCGCAGTCGCTCTCGAGCGCTACCGAGCCCTGACCGAGAAGCTCCGCGAGCTCGATGGCCGGGCCCGGCGTCACCATGTGGTCGGAGAGCGCAACTACGTTGAGAACCTCCGCCTCTACCGCCGCAGCCGCTCTCGCCATCGAGCCGCTGAAGGACCTCGTGACGTCGTGGCCGATCATTGCCTGGAGCTGAGCCCTCTGGTCGTACATGCTCTCCATGGCGCCCGCCTTGGCTCCTTCGATGAGTTTCGCGAGCGACTCTCTCGGTGTCGCCCGGGCATGAAACTCCGGGGTCTGGAGGGCGAGGGCGCTCACCATTCCCACCACCGGCGCCGCGCTCTCGATGTCGCCGCCCTTCCGCGCGAGCTCGATGGCTTCGAGCTCGGTGCGCCACAAGAGCAAGTCGTAGGAGCCGAGCCGCGGCGATCCCACGATGGGCACCGCTTTCTTCATGAGAGCGGGATAGGCGATCAACCACTCGAACGTCTGCATCCCGCCCATCGAGATCCCCATGACCGCGTGAAGCCGCTCGATGCCGAGAACCTGGGTCACGAGCCGGTGCTGAGCCTTCACCATGTCGCCGATTCCGATGCGTGGGAACGCCTCTCCTTTCTGACGGACGCTGTTCGAAGGCGATGACGACACCCCGTTTCCGAACGCATCGATGGTGACGAGGAAGAATCTCGAGGTATCGACGGCGGATACGGCGCCCGCGGTGAAGAGATCCTCCGAGGTGCCCGTGAACCACGTGGGGAACAGGATCGCGTTCGACTTCTGCGCGTCGAGCGTTCCGGCGGTGCGATAAGCGAGCCTCGCGTCGAGGAGCTTCTCGCCGCTCTCGAGCTCGAAGTCGCCGAGCTCGGCGACCTGGAGGGGCGGAGCTTCGAGCGCGTAGGCCGGAAAAGTCACGGTGAGGAGGAGAAGGAGCATCCGTCGCATGGTCACCTCCGAGGGCTCAAATCCGTCGTGTCATCGGTCATCGCGATCATCGCGTTCGCCGTTACCCGAAGAAGCTCCGGCCCGCCCCTAAAACCGTCGCGATCCCTATCGCGACGGTCGCAAGGCCGATGGCGCCATGAAGCAGTCCATGGAGGCGCGTCAGCCCGGCCGCCGAATAGCGGAGGGGGGCGGCGATGGCAACGGAAAGAAGGGCCATCCCGGCTACCGAGCCGACGCCGAATAACAATATATAAAGGAGACCCGCGGCGACGCTCGGAGCGCTCTCGAGAGTGAGCAGGATGAGCGCGGCTGAGCCTGCCATCCCGTGCACCAGGCCTACGACCAGAGCCCTGAGCGGCAGCTTCCGCCAGTGCCCGTGACCATGGGCGCTTTCGGCGGGCTCACCGGCATGCGAATGCCCGTGGAAATGCCGGAACCCGTCCTCGTGCTCGTGCAGGTGGAAGTGGACCCGCTCCATCGCGAGCCGGCGGAGCACATCGACGCCGAGTACCACCAGCATCACGCCGACCGCGAGCTCGAGTCCCGAGGCGAGCTTCTCGGGAAGCACGCGGTCCAGCAGCAGCACCGCGGAGCCGAAGAAGAAAAGCGTGAGGGTATGTCCCAGCCCCCAGAACACACCCTGTCTCACGCACTCTCTCGGGCTCGCGCTCCTGGTCGCGAGGCTCGAGATCGCGGCGACGTGGTCGGCCTCGAGGGCATGCCGCATGCCGATGAAGAACCCCAGGGTCAGAAAACTGAACATAATGCGGCGCTCACCGTCGTCGCCGACGAAAGCATACCTCGAATGCCGGTGAGGCGCGGTAAGGCAATGCATCGCAATTGTGAGAAGATCGGACACCGCCGTGCGCAATCGTGCCGTATCCCGCGTTCTTGCCCTCGGCGCCTTCTTGTCCGCCGGCGGTCAGGAGCCGATTCCGGTGACGCTCGCGGAGCTCCACCGTAATCCCAGCGTTTTCCACGAGCGCGAGGTCCTGGTCCGAGGAGAGGTCGATCCCGGACGCACTCCGTCCGGCGACATGTACGTTCTCCGGGACAAGGCCCATGCCGTCGCCCTCGTCGTACCCGCGGCCCCTGAGTCCGACCTGACAGTCTTGCTCCATCAGCGAGTGGAGGTACGAGGGACCTTTCTCGACCACTCGATGCAGACTTCGGGCGAGAACTGGAAGCGGTACGGACGATTCGCGATCCTGGCGAAGGACATCGTCGTGGCGCCCGAGGAATCAGCGGACAGAAAGCCCGAAGGGGAGGAGGTTCTCGCAACCCCGGGGCCTGACGCTCCTCCTCCCGAGATCGTTTTCATCGCGCCCGCCGCCGGCCGAAGGGATCTCCATCCGGGCGCGGTTTTCGAAATTCGCTTCTCCGCCGGCATGGACGAGACGACGTTCGAGGGAAACGTCTGGCTTCGTATCGGAGACATCGGTCGCGAGCCTTCCGCGTTCGTGCCCGCCGCCTTTGTCTACGACGCGGAGACGAGAACGCTCACGCTGACGCCTCTCGAGCCGCTGCCTTTGTTGAAGCAGATTTCGCTCTCCCTCTATCGAGGCATTGCTGGCGCCGACGAGAAGCCCCTGCGCGTGGCGCCGCAGGCGCCGAAGTCCATCCAGTCGAGACGAGGCGCCCTCGAGCTGGGGGCCGATCTGCGGGAGCTCGTCGTGTTGACGTTCGTCACCCGCGGCTATTGAGGGGAGGATCCCCGCCGGTGACGGAGTGGATGCCGAGATGCTACGCTTCCCGGCGGGAGGAATCACTATGCGAAGGATCCAGGCGACCGCTTTCGTCTTCGCCGCGGTCGCGGCCTTGCCGGAAACTCTCCGGTCCCAGGGCGGGGGCGGGCGTCCCGCGGGGCTCGACGATCCTCGGCCCATCGAGGCCGCGGACACGGTATTCACCGAAGAGATGACGTGGATGGAGGTTCGCGACGCCATCCGGACGGGCAAGACCACCGCGATCGTGGCTACGGGCGGACTGGAGCAAAACGGTCCGCACGTGGCGACGGGGAAGCACAACTACGTGCTTCGCTCAACGACCGAGGCCATCGCGAGGAAACTCGGAAACGCCCTGGTTTCGCCCATCGTCCCGTTCGTGCCGGAGGGGAGCATCGATCCTCCGAGCGGGCACATGTGGTACCCGGGAACCATCAGCCTGCGCGAGGAAACGTTCCAGGCGCTCCTGAAGGACATCTGCGCGAGCCTGAAACAGCACGGCTTTCTGGATATCGTGCTCCTCGGCGACAGCGGAGACAACGGCGGCGGAATGCAGGCGACCGCGGATTCGCTCAACGAGGAGTGGCGGGGCGGGCGGGCGCGGGTGTATCACGTCGCCGAGTACTACGAGCAGGACATCTGGAGCTACGACGAGCTGAAACGCATGGGCATCGTGCAGAAGCCGGACGTGAAGTCGGCGACGCGCGACCGCGTCCACACGGATTTTCACTACGAGTCCATGGTCGCGCTCGTGGACCCGAAGCACATTCGCATGGACGAGCGCATCCGGGCCGGGAAGTTCGAGGTGTACGGTATCGAGCTCGGGCCCATCGATAAGACACTCGCCGCGGCGCGGCATCTGGTGGACTATCGGGCGGACATCACCGTCGAGGCGATCCGCAAAGCAATGGCCGCCGCCGGGCACTGAGCGGGATCTCAGTCGCTCCAAACCCTTCGCGCGACATCCACTGGTTCGAACCAGCGCTGGATCTGTGTCTTTGACCCTGCCGGACGTCAGGCACACGCGTGCAGCAACGATGGCGTTCGAGATCGTGCCATCGTCATTCGGGAAATTGACTTGGGCTTCCGGTTCGTTTACGTTAGTTTCTTTCCTCAAGCAAGGAGCGCTGGCCATGTTGCGAAGCGATTCGATTGTCCTGGCGACCGCGGTTTTCGTCGCCGGGGGGACACTCGCCTCCGGGGCAACCAACGAAATCACCTACACGAGACACGTCGCTCCACTCCTCCAGAAACACTGCCAGGACTGCCACCGGCCCAGCCAAATCGCTCCGATGTCGCTTCTGACCTACGAGGAGACGCGGCCCTGGGCGGAGTCGATTCGAGAGAACGTCGTTCGCGGCATCATGCCTCCGTGGCACGCCGATTCGCGCTACGGGAGCTTCGCGAACGACAGGCGCCTCACGAAAGAGGAAATCGACACCATCGTAGCCTGGGTGGATGCCGGCGCACCGAGAGGAGATCTCTCCGATCTTCCTCCGCCGAGGGAGTTTGCCGAGGGCTGGGTCATCGGAAAGCCGGATCTCGTCCTGACGATGCAGGAGGAGTACGAGCTCGGCGCCGAGGGATCGGACCAGTACATCTACTTCGCCATCCCCACGAACTTCACCGAGGACCGCTACATCGAGGCCGTCGAGGTCCAGCCGGGGAACCGCTCCATCGTGCATCACGTTCTCGCTTACGTGCAGCCAGGCGGGACAGGGGTGCTTTCCCGCGCCGACACCGATAGCTACAACGAGGACGTGGGCTTCCCCATGTTCTTTGGAGAGGGCCATGCTATCCGTGTGTTACCCGACGCCCCGGTTCACGACGACGCCTGCTCCCTTCCCGATGGAGGCTCGGTGCTTTCGATGGACATGACTGGCGGGCGGCGGAGGCTCCTTACGGCTTTCGCTCCTGGCTCGAGAGGCGACCTGTGGACGGAAGGGCTGGGAAAGCTCGTTCCCGCGGGATCCGAAATCCTCTTTCAGGTGCATTACAACCGGACCGGGAAAGTGGAGCGAGACCGCAGCAGCATCGGTTTCGTCTTCGCCAAGGAGCCCCCCCAGAAGCTCGTCGAGGCCTACTGGGTCTCCAACTATTACTTCCGCGTTCCTCCGGGTGCTACGGATCACGAGGTCACGGGCTGCTACACCTTCGACAAGGATGTCGAGATCCTGAGCTACGTCCCTCACATGCACTTCCGGGGCAAGGACATGATGATCCGCGCGATATACCCGAGCGGAGAGACGGAAACGCTCCTCAACGTCCCGGGCTACGACTTCAACTGGCAGACGACGTACCTGTTGAATGAGCGTAAATGGATCCCGCGCGGCACGAAAATCCTCGTCACCGCGCACTTCGATAACTCCAAGGGAAATCCTGTCAACCCCGATCCGGCCAAGACGGTTCGATGGGGCGACCCGACGTATGACGAAATGATGATTGGTATAATCGACTACGTCGTCGCGAGTCCGAAGGCAACGACGGCGAGCCCCGATATTCCTTGACCGCGCCGGAAGCGTCAACGTTTTCGATGGAAGCGGCGTCCGAGCTCGAGCTCTTCGACCTCGCCCTTCGGTCGAGGCTCGTTCAACAAATGTCCGAGGAAAGGTGACCGTTCATGTCCGATTGGCGCTTTGCAGAAATTGACCCGGCGGAGGACCTCGCCCAGCTCTCCTTTTTTTCGATGAAGAAATGCCAGCCGGATGGGGAAGTCGAGTTCGTCGTCACCGTCAAAGAGTATGTCGATCGCAATCGGCAGCACATGAAGTTTTTCGCCCAAGCGGACAAACAGGTCAACCAGAAGGTAGCCCCCTTCACTCCCTTCGGCTGGGGCGAGACCGTGCTCGCGGCTCTGAGCGAGTGCCTGAAAACCATCCGACGTTATCCCTACGACAAGGATATGGGCTAGCCAGATCTCAGTCGCTCCAGACCCTTCGCGCCACTTCGACCACCAGCCGCAGCTTTCGCTCCTGCGCCTCGGCGGAGATATCGTTTCCTTTGGCGACAGACGCGAAGCCGCATTGGGTCGAAAGCGCCAGCCGCTCGAGGGGAATGTAGCGGCTCGCTTCCCGGATACGATCTTCCAATTCGTTCGAAGTCTCTACCCGGGGTGTCTTGGTGGTGATGAGCCCGAGGACCACGGTCTTGTCCTCGGGGACTCGTGCCAGAGGGGAAAAGTCGCCCGAGCGCTCGTCGTCGTACTCGAGGAGAAGGCGCTGAGCGCGAGTGCGGGGGAAGATCTGCTCCGCGATGGCGGCATAGGAGCCCTTTCCCATGTAGCGGCTCGCGTTGTTGCCGCGGCATACGTGAAGGCCGGTCGTGATCTCCGGATGGTTCCCGAGAATGGTATTGATGCGCTCGACTCCCTCGGGCACCATTCGCTCGAAGCCGAATCCCTTGCTTTTGAACCACTCCTGCTGCCGGGGCTCGAGGCCGATTCCGAACTCCGGGGCGTCGATCTGGATGTACCGCGCTCCGAGCCGGACGAGCTCCTCGACATCGTCGCGCAGGATGTCGGTCACGTCGTCGAGAAACTCGGTGATCGAGGGGTACGCCGCCTCCGAGATTCCAGGCACCCAGTAGAAGACGAACATCGTGGGGCTGGGAACGGTCACCTTGATGGGTCGCTCGGTGCGGCCGCGGAGGTAGCTGAGTTCCTCGGAGGATAGGCTACGCTTGCGACGGAGCCTGCTGGTGAGGCCGTAGGTGAGCGTCGAGACGTCCTCGCTTCCGTCCATGTGATACCAGACGTACTTCGTCGGCGGAAGCTTCTCGAAGCCGGACGTCGACTGGGCGAGCTGGCTCAGAAAGAGGTCGCGGCGCATCTCCCCGTCGGTGACCGTGTCGACCCCGACGGCCTCCTGGAGCGCGACCGCCTCGTTCACGGCGCGGTCTTCGATTCCCTTGAACTCTCGAGCCGAAAGCTGGTGCGCGGCGTACTGCTGTCGCGCGTCGTGCAGATACGGGGGGCGTAGCAGGCTACCCACGTTGTCGGCGCGGTACTGGTCCATGGCAACCTCCAGAGAAACGGAGAGCTTACCTCAGTCCTCTGGCTCATGCGGGCCCACCGTCCTGCCTCTCGAACTGGTGGGGACGGCTCGGCAGTGGAGGAACGACGCTAGCGCTAGGGAATGAGATCCCATTGTTGACGCCAGGAGCCCCGAATGCTAGCCTGATTCCACACTGAATTCCACGTTTTTCAACTGAATGGCGAATCGCTTGGGGGTGTAGAGACCTTCCCCCTGTCGCGAGTCTTTCGCCATGCCGAATAGGAGGGAACATGCTGACCCCACGAAAACGATTGAACGAGTTGTTTATCTTGACCCTCGCGTGCATCGGAGCGTTTGCCGTTGCCAGCGCCGAGAGCCCGGCGCTTTCGCCGGTTTCCCCCGGACAGTCGGACGAATCCTCTCCCGCGGTCCACGACTACAGGGTGGTGGCGACGAAGAAGACATCGACCATGGAGCAGGAGCTCAACGAGGCCGGCGAAGCCGGATATCGATTCACAGCGGTAATGGGTGGTGAGACCGGCTTCGGCGGGTCGGAAGTGCTCGTGGTGATGACCAAGCGGATGGACGCTCCCTCCGAGGCACGCTACGCTTACAAGCTCCTGGCGACGAGCAAGACGTCGACAATGGAGAAGGAACTTCAGGAGGCGGCAGACGCCGGCTTCGAATATCGAGGACAAACGGTCTTCTCTTCGACCTTCGGCGGCAAAGAAGTGGTGGTCATCGGGGAGCAAGAAATCGGGGCGACACCCAAGACGCGCGAGTTCAAGCTTCTCGCCACCAGCAAGACGTCAACGATGCAGAAGGAGCTGCAGGAGGCGGGTGAGGCTGGGTTCGAGCTCGTGGGGCTGACTGTCGCGGAAAGCGCCTTCGGGGGGACGGAGGTCATTGCGATGCTCCGCCGGGATCGCTCGCACTGATGCTGCCGATTCTGATCACCGCTCTCGTCCTCAGTGCTTCCGGATGGACAGAAAAACGAGAAGGATTTCTCTCCTGGAGCGACAAGCAGGCCGTCGAGATCGGAAAGGCGATGAGAGCGGACGGCCGGGTGGGCGGCTGGTTCGATACGCGTGTGGTCCATACGGAGCACTCCTACAACTACAAGCTTCGAGCAACCTGGTTGACCCCCGAGGTGATTCGCGCCTCTGCGCGAATGCACCAGCTTGTCGAGGGCATGAACGACGAGAAGACCATGGACCTGGTCGAAGAAGCAGAGGGTCCGGGCGACACCGTGATTATGGTGGAGATCGACCCGCGGGAAGGCTCCGGCATCATCCCGAGGGATTGGGTTGCCCTGTTGAGGCCAAAAACCGACGACGGCTCCGAGGGAGCGGTTCAAGGCGTCTACCGGCCGCAGCTTCGCAGCGTCAAAGCGCTCTCGGGCACCGGCCGCAGAGACTACGCTTACGACATTTTCTGGCTCGTATTCCCGTTGGTGGGATCGGACGGAGCTCCCTTGTTCAGAGACGGGGACAAAGAAGCGGAATTAGTGATTCGAATTCAGGGTAAGGAAGGACGCGTCGAATGGTCGATCCCACAGTCCATTCGTGAACGGAGCCGGGAGGTCGCTGCAAGGGAAACGAAATGAGCGACACCATCGACGCCGCCGAGCTCGAGCGAATGGAGAAACACTACGCTGATCTCATCGGCTTCGTGCCGCCGCGCATCCAGGCCCGGCTGCAGATGAGCGGCAAGGTCGATCCGGAGCATCTTCGGTTGCAGGAGAAGATGCGCACCCACTGCATGTACCCGCCGTGCTTCGATTTGAAGACCGCTCAGCTCATGCTCTTCGGTCTCCTTCTGATGGCGGCGTCGGAGGGAGCGCGGTTTCACGCCATCGCGGCTCGCCGCGCGGGGGCGAGCTGGGAAGAGCTCCACGCCGTGGCCGCGATGGCCGGGCTCTACGGAGGGCTGACCGTGATGAACCTCGCCTCGGAGCTTCTCTACAAAATCATGGAGTCCGAAGGGGCGAACGAGATCGCGTAGTTTCCGCTTCCCGAGGACGGCCCATAGGCATGAACGGTGGTGGTGAAGGCGGAGCCCGCCTCGCGGAGGACGCCGAGCATCATCGCAAGATGGCGGCCGCCCATCTCCGCATCCACGGCGCTCGCGAACTCCGGAAGCCACTTCCAGGCGGCTTCGTACTCGCCCTCCGCGAGCATGTCGGCGAAACGCTCGTCGAGCTTACGGTGCTCGGGAAGAGGCCATTTCTCCGGACCGCGGACGAGACGGTGGGACAGCGCTCCGCTCGCGACGAAGACGCCGCGGCGGCCGCTCTCCCGCAAGGTCTGAACGATGGTGCGCCCCCACTGGAAACATTCCTCGAGATCGTTCATGAGCGTGACCGAGATGGGCACGACCGGGATCGTCTGACCGGGGGCGAGATAGCAGACGATGGGCATCACCGTTCCGTAGTCGAGGGGATAGTGCACGTCGTCGACGAGACCCGAGAGGTGTCCGGCCGCTTTGCCCCGCGCGACGAGGGCGGAAGCGAGATCGCGATCTCCGGGAAAATCGAACTCGACTCCGGCGATGAGATCGGGCGCCTCCTGCGCGGTGAGAGTGCCCCGGTGGCGCGCCGTCCCGTCGACGAGCGTCGAGAACGTCGACACCAGGTGGCAAGAGTTGATGACGATGACTTCGGTCTTCCGCGCGGCGAGGTGACGGCCCTGCTCGACGAGGCCGTCGCGAAGCGCGCGGAAGTCGGGATGGGCGAGCTCGCCCTCGAAAGCCGCCGCCCGGGTGCAGTACCGCGGTGTATGGGCCGCGAGGTAGACACCGGCTAGCTCACCCATGGATCTGTCGCAACATGAGGAATCTGCCGCGATGATATACGTGAAGGGTGGTTGATGCTCGAGAGTCGAACAGCCACCTGATTGCCGCGGCGATCACGACCTCGAGCGACCGATCTCCTCGAGGAACTCCTCAAAATCCGGATCGTCTGCCGAGCGTCCAAAACCATCGATCCAGAGGTTGCCCATACCGCCTACCGAAATTTCGAGTTGCACCAACTTCGCGGACTTTAGCCATTCCTCGAGGGCGTCTTCGACCTTCGCAAGAGCTTCTGCTTCGGATTTCGCGACTGCTCTCAGCTCAGGCTTGCCCAACGGCTCGGCCACGAACTCGTTCTCGGACTTCGATTCCACGATCACAGGATACCGCATGCCAGCGACCTCTCATTCATAAGTATCAGTGAGCGTCACATTCCGGATGGGTCATCGTTTTCCCGCCGGCGCGAGGCGCCGCAGCTCGTCGAAGAAGTTCTGTACAAAAACGACGTGGTCGCGTTTTTCTTCGGCCTGTTGCTCCGCCGCCTTCAGCACCGCGATGCGCTGGCCGTCCGGGTGCAGGTCGAAGGTGCGGTTGAAAGGGCCGAGTGGCGGCGCCAGCCCAGGCGACCACTGCCGCGGCTTCTCCGCGCGGAACGAGTCCCCCTCCGCCGCGTAGGGAGCGACCATGAGTGTCGACTCCGGCGGCCGGTAGAACAGCTCCTGCCGGTTTCGGGACCAGGTCGGAAACCCGCCGCCGCCCGCGGAGACCTGCCACTGGCCCCCGGGGCCCGGGAACGGACGCACGTAGACCTCCAACCTCCCCGATTCGTTGGACGAGTACGCCAGCCAGCGGCCGTCGGGTGAGAAAGCCGCGTCGGTCTCGAGGAACGGGCTGATCAGGAACGCCGCAGGCTTCCCCGGCTTCCAACCCGCAGCTTCGTCCCCTTCCATCGGCAGGATCCAGATGTCCCGGTTCACTTTCCTAATTGGTTCGTGGAACGCCAGGAACTTTCCGCTCGGGTGCCACGAAGCAGGCCCCTGCGGGTTCTTGCTCTCGGTCAGCCGCTCCGCCTCGCCCGTCCCATCGGCTCGCTGCCAGTAGATGTTCGACGTCGCCTTGTCCGCCCGCGTGGAAGAAAAGGCGATCCGGCGTCCATCCGGCGTCCACACCGGCGATGCGTCGTAGCCCGGCGCCAAGGTCAGGCGGGACATCCTGTCGCTCCCCCACTCGTAGACCCACACGGCCTGCTCGCCGCCCTCGCGGAGGCCCATGGCAAGCCGTTGGCCGTCGGGAGAGAAGCGGATGCTGGCGTAGCTGCCCGCAAGCGCCCTCAAGGGCTCCGTCTTCCCGTTCTCGTCCATCCACTGAATGGGCACCTCGCCCCCGCCCTGTCCCGGCAGGAACACCAGCGTACCCCGCTCCGAGAAGGCGAACTGCGCTCCCCCGGTCGTCCTCCCCACGTTGCCGATGACGCCTTCGAGCACGGGCGCGGGCGGACCGGTCGGCTCCAGCCGGCCGAGGTCGAGGGGGACGGCGAAGAGCGTCCCTTCGTGCATGTAGACGACGTGGCCGCTCGGAAGGTAGCGGCCGTGGTAGCCGCCTCGCTGCACCACCTTCTTCGGGCCTCTGGGCAGCGACTGCACCATGATGCTCGCGTCGTCGCCGCGGATGCCGGCGGTGAAGAGCACTGCTTTGCCGCCGGGCAGCGCCTGCGGCCAGCTGTGCGACCATTCTCCCGCGGCTTGATCGGGCGTCGTCAGGACTTCGGGGGTTCCTCCAGCCGAGGACACACGCGACAGGCCCACGCCAGGCGCGCCTGAAGGTGCGAAGAGGATCGTCCCGTCCTCGCTCCAGGTCCCGCCCAGGGCGTCCGAGACGACGACGCAGAGGGTCACGGCCGCCCCGCCCGTGACCGCGACCTTCTTGAGTTTGCCGTCGGCGAAGAAGGCGATCCACTGCCCATCCGGCGAGAAGAACGGGTCGCGAGCGTCTTCCGTCCCGGCGAGCGGGGAAGCCGCGAGCTGCTCCAGCCGCCGCGCGTAGAGCTGAGGGCGCTCGCCGTCGGCCGTCCGCGCCGAAAAGACCAGGAGCTTCCCGTCCGGCGAAAGAATCGCCGCGGGTCCGCCGTCCACCGCGAGCGAAACGTCCGCTCCCAGCTCAACGCTCAAGCGCACGGGCGTTGCGGGCTCGGAGGCTGGCCGCCACGGCGCCCAGAGGATCAACGCCAGCACGCCGCTCAGAGCCCATGGCAGGGCACGCCGCCAGAGCGGTGCCACGCTCGCAATCGCCTGCGTCGCTTCCTCTCGAGCGTCGATGGCGATGCGCGCTTCGCCGATCGCCTGCAACCTCTGCTTCGGATCGCGATCCAGGCAGCGTTCGAGCAGCCGCCGCACCGAAGGCGGAGTCGATAGAGGAAGGAACTTCCAGTCGATCTCCTGCCGGAGCACCGCCGCGAGCGTGTCCGAGACCGTCTCGCCCGAGAAGAGCCGCCGGCCGCTGAGCATCTCGAAGAGCACCACCCCGAACGCCCAGATGTCCGCTCGCTTGTCCACCGCCTTCCCGCGCGCCTGCTCCGGAGACATGTACCCTGCCGTTCCCAGGATCACCCCTGTCTCGGTCATGCGGCGGCTCAAGGTCGGCGACTGTGACAGCTCTCCTTGGTTCCTCGTCTCACCCTCGAGCGCCTTCGCGAGACCGAAGTCGAGTATCTTCACCTCCCCGTCCTTCGTGAGCTTCACGTTTCCCGGCTTGAGGTCGCGGTGGACGATCCCCTTCTCGTGCGCGGCCTCGAGTCCTTCGGCCATCTGCCGCGCCATCGCGAGCCCTTCCTCAATCGGGATTGGGCCGCGGATCAGCCGCTCGTCGAGCGCTTCTCCTTCCACCAACTCCAGGACAAGCGCCAGCTTTCCGTCCGCTTCCTCCAGTCCATAGATGGCGGCGACGTGCGGATGATTGAGAGACGCCAGCACCTGCGCTTCGCGGCGCAGGCGCGCGAGCCGCTCGCCATCCGAGGCGAACGCCTCCGCCAGAACCTTCAGCGCCACGTCGCGGTTCAGCTTCGTGTCCCTCGCACGGTAGACCTCGCCCATGCCGCCCGCGCCGAGAGGCGAGAGGATCTCGTAGGGTCCGAGACGCATCCCCGGAGTGAGGGTCATCGTTATCCCCACTTCCCCGGCGTCGTGGACGCTCCGACCACCGCCACGGTCTTGGGGCTCAGGAGGCTCTCGGAGAAACGCATCAGCTCAAGAGAAACTGGTTCCACCACTCCTCGTACTTCGGATTCCAGGTGAGCCTCGCGCCCGCTTCGTCGTCGACCACCAGCATATCCTTCACGTTGTCCGGGTGCGAGGCCATCCCGATGCGCTCGTCCTCGGTGGTCTTCGCGAGCGCGGCCTCGTGGAGCGGGTCATGGACCCGAGGGAAAGAAGCCGCGCCTGCGCCTCCTCGCCGATCGCGTGCTCCTTGTGACCGATCCTCGACGTGACTCCGTTCACGTCCTTCGCGACATTTCAGGTGGTGCCGCCTAGTCCGGCTTGAAGTGGACGATCGGATAGTCGGGATCGAACGGCTCATCTTTCGCGGCCAACTCCTCGAACTTTCGGAGGAGATCACCCATGGTCATGCGTCGATAGTGGGCCCGGGGCCAGGTGATCAGTCCTTTGAACCGGCGACCCTTCTCTATCCATTGATGAGCATTATCCACGAGAGGCTGATCGTTCGTGACCAGAACGCGGCCGAGTTCAACGGCTTTCTCGAAGTGCTTGGGATCCAGAGCATCCTCCGGGAGGGTATCGACCCCTCGAACAACGTCCCAGCCGGCCCGCCGGAGAGCTTTCACAAGCTCGCAACGGACGTCGTTGTCGGTGTAGAGAGGGAAACGACCAGCCACGCCAGCGCTAGCGCGAGGTCGATGCGCGGCGTTTGCTCAGAAACTCGGCCCTATCGCGCTCGTACTTTTCGTCCGAGGCTTCGTCCTCCGCGATATAGGCGTCGATCTCTTCCGGGTTGTCGTGGTAATAGGTGAGCGCCGCGTGGACCTGCGCCAGGTCCAGGTCAGGGTACTGCTCGAGCATCCGCTCAGGGTGATAACCCTCTTTTTGGAGGAAGACGATGTCGAGGACGCGCACCCGAGTACCGTCAATGCACGGCCGCCCGCCGCACATCCCTTCGACCTTCCTGATGTGCGGATACACGTAGCCCCGGTCCTTGGCCCAGCTTTCCATCGTCTTCGCCATGACTTCTTCTATTTTACGGCGCTTTTTTCGCGCGGTGCCACTGCTTGTGTCTTTGCCGGCGTGAGCCCGAGCGAGACGTTCGCTTCGATTCTAGGAGATCGCTTCTTTGCTTTCCCCCTTTGGCCCCGCCTTTGTTCTTTGCTCTCACCGCGAGGGCGTCATTATATGATCCCGGTCGAAAGCGAAATGACGAAGCATGCTGACAGCATGACGCCGGTCGGGCCGGGAACGCCCGCGGGCGAGCTTTTCCGGCGATACTGGCATCCGGTTGGAGTCGCCTCCGAGCTTTCCCAACTGGCCGCTCTGGCGAAGCCCGTGCGGGTTCTCGGCGAGGACCTCGTTCTCTTTCGAGACGGAGCAGGGAAGTTCGGACTCCTCGATTCCCGCTGCTGTCATCGAGGCACGTCCCTTTACTACGGGCGCGTGGAGCCCGAGGGGATCCGCTGCTGCTACCACGGTTGGCTCTTCGACGTGTCCGGCCGGTGTCTCGATCAGCCGTGCGAGCCGCCCGAGAGCACGTACAAAGACCGGGTCCGCCAGCCATGGTATCCCTGCCGCGAGTACCACGGCCTCGTCTTCGCCTATATGGGTCCTCTCGATCGAATGCCCGCCTTCCCGCGATTCGACATCCTCGAAGAGGGAGAGGGCGCCGTCGTTGCCGACGGAACCTCCTACGGCCTCGGAGGCGGCGAGGTCCTCGATTGCAACTGGCTCCAGGTCTTCGAGAACGTGATGGACCCGTTCCACGTCTTCGTCCTTCACAACGCTTTTAGCGGGCAGCAGTTCACGAAAGCCCTCGGCGCCCGTCCTCGCGTGAGCTGGGAGACGACCGAAAGAGGGATGCGGTCGATCCAGGATCGCGACATGGAGGGTGGGCGAATCTTTCGGCGAATCACCGAGGTTCTGCTCCCCAACGTGCGAATCGTGCCGAGCGTCGGGGCTGCGAAAGCGGGAGAGTCGGAGCGTGCGCGGCACGTGGGATGGATCCTTCCCATCGACGATACCCACACGCGCATGTACTCTCTACTACGCGTACCCGTCGAGAACGGGAGTCCAATCTTTCCGCCTCGAGCCCGCCACGCGGGAAAGCTCTGGGCCGAGCTCACGGAAGAGGAGCATCGGCGAATGCCGGGAGACGCCGAGGCGATGGTGAGCCAGGGGCCGGTAACCGCGCGCGATCGAGAGCACCTCGCCTCGAGCGACCAGGGCGTCATTCTGATTCGGAAACTCATCCGAGAGGCCCTGGAAGCCGTCGAGCGGGGCGAGGATCCAACCGGGGTCACCCGCGGGGCTGAACAACAGAACATCGTAACCACTGCCGGCAATCTCGTCGTGGCATGAGAGCGTTCTCGCTCCCCGGCCTCGGTGTGGGTCTTCTGATTCTGGTGCTCGCCGTCCTGACTCTCTACCCCCTCGGGATGCTCGTCTACGGAAGCCTCCACACGACGCCTCCGGGAGAAGCGGGGGAGTTTTCTCTCGCCGGGTACCGCGCGCTGGCAACGTCGAGAAACGCCGCGGTCCTCGCCAACACCGTGGGCATCTCGCTGGTGAAAACTGTTCTCTCCATGGTTCTGGCGCTCGCGCTCGCCTGGATCGTGGCGCGAACCGATACGCCCGGCCGAAGGACGATCGAGACCCTGGTGGCGCTTCCGTTCTTCATCCCGCCGATCCTCACCGCGACCGCCTGGGGTATGCTCGCGACCCCTCGGGGTGGGCTCATCAATCTGGGGTGGACCGGTCTCACCGGATCCACGGAACCTCTGGTGAACGTCTACTCGTACGGCGGAGTCGTCTGGCACATGATGCAGTACACGACGCCGTTTCTGTTCCTTCTCTTCGTGACCGCGTTCAAGTCCATGGACCCCTCACTCGAAGAGTCGAGCCGGATGTCGGGCGCTTCCTCCTGGGCGACGTTTCGCCGGGTCACGCTCTCTCTGATGCTTCCGGTTACCACCAGCGCTTTCATCCTCGCGTTCGTGCGCGGAGTCGAAGCCTTCGAGTCCCCGATGTTCTTCGGCACTCCTGCCCGCATCCACGTTCTCACCACCGAGATCTACAACTTGATCCACCACGACACCGAGCCCGACTACCAGGGAGCGACGGCGCTCGCGCTTTTCGTGATGGCGCTCCTCTCGCTTCTCATCGTCTGGCAGTGGCGTCTTTTGGGCTCGCGAAGCTTCCTCACCGTGACCGGCCGAGGGTACCAGCCCCGGGTGACACCCCTCGGGCGCTGGCGCTGGGTGACTTTCGGGATCGCACTGGCCTTCATCGTAGTGACGGTCGCGCTTCCCATCGGTCAGCTCGCCCTCGGGTCGTTCTTCAAGTTCTTCGGCTTCTACCGGAGAGATATGCTCACTCTCCAGCACTACCGCGACGTCTGGGAGAGCCGCCTCTTCTGGCGCGCGCTCTCGAACACGCTTCTTCTCGGCTTCGCCGGCGCCACCGCCACGATGCTCCTCGGCTCGCTCGCCGCGTACGTCGTGGTGCGCACGCGACTCCCCGTGAGGCGCGTCATCGAGGTTCTCGCCTGGCTTCCCTGGATGATGCCGGGAATGGTCCTCGCCGTAGGCCTCCTCTGGGCCTACGCCCTTCTCCCGGGACCCATCGCGCTCTACGGAACGAGGTGGGCCCTTCTCATCGCCTACGTCACGCTCTCTCTCCCGCTCGCGGTTCGGACGATGGCGGGGGCGCTCTCCCGGATCTCGCCCGATCTCGAGGAGTGCTCGCGGGTCCACGGCGCAGGCTTCTGGACCACGTTTCGGAGAATCCTTCTCGCTCTCTCCTGGCCGTCGTTCGCCGTCGGCTGGATCTTTCTCTTCTTCATCATCCTGCGCGAGCTCTCCGCCTCGATCCTGCTCTACGGTCCTGGGAGTGAAGTATTGTCGGTGGTCGTGATGCGGCTCTGGAGCGAGGGGAAGGCCGAGGAGGTGAGCGTTATCGCGCTCATCATGCTTTCGTTCGTCTTCGCCTTCCGCTTCCTGGAATCCCGCATCGTAAAGACCCATGAGGTTTAACTCGAACCCGGCCTCAGCTCCCGGGCGGACGTTCACGACGTGGCCAGAGCTGTCGCAGGGAACCAAAGACCTGCTGCCGACGCAGCGCGCGAACCGCGTTCGGAAGCTGTTTTGGCATTAGCTTGAGTAGCAGGACTCCAGACGCGACGGGGAAGAGACCGACCGCTCCACCCAGGACGTTCAAATTCCGGGTGTCCAGCGGAGCCGAGAGCTCTATCGTGGACCTCGTCGCCGACCCGTCGGAGGTACTGGAGACTCCCCGAGTGTTCGATATCGGCGCTCCGATCCATGTCGATGCTCCGCACGAGATCCTGGTGAACAAGCTCTGCGCGCTTCTCGGTCGAGCGGAGTTGAGGGACTTGATCGATCTGGAGAATGAGGTGCAACTCCAGCCGGCCTGAGGTCTCCTCGCCGTCTCTAGAGTAAGCGGCGTCGCTCGAGAGCGATCCAGGGCTGGATCAAGGGCCGGGACTTCTCGGCCCGAGTCTCGTCCTTATAGCCCCAGCTCGTCGAGAGAGCGCGCGGTCAAGAGTCGCTCGAGGTAGAGGTCCAGCTCCTTCCCTGATTCGAGCGCGTTCACGCGCAGCACCACCGCCTCGGAGAGGGGGCCAAACTTCGATGTCATCTGGCGAAGTAGTGTTTCCCGCTTCCCCTCCTCCCGACCTTTCTGCCGCCCCTGTTCTTCGAGCTCGTCGAAATAGGTCATCTCGGTTTCCTGCATTTCCCTATACTCCTCTGTCGCCAGAAGCCGCCGGAGCTCCTCCTTCTGCTCGGTATCGAGCTTGAAGTACGTCTCGACGACGTTCACCAGCAGGCGCTTCAGCTCGGAGTCGAGCTCGCTTTCCAGGATCTCCCTCAGCATCGAAGCCTTGAACCGGACGGGATCGCCGACCGATGACCGGTCCATCAAAGCGCCGAGAGCCGACCCCAACGGACCTTTCCCAGCATACTCGGATGCGGGGAGCCGTTTCAGCCCCAAGGCACCGAAGCGGAACCGAAGGTGCTCGCGGCCGAAGAGCGACGCCCGGTACTCCTCTTCGCCGATTCCCTCTCCGCCGCGGAGGTAGAGGACGATCGGGAAGGCGGGTTTTGAGTACCGCAGAGAAAGAAGGGCGTAATAGTGAAACATCCGCCGGGGGATTTCCGGCTGCGTCCGGGCCTGGACCTCGATATGAATCAAGACCACCTCCGGCTCACCCGCGTGGGTCTGAAACTCGGCGACGATGTCGGCCTCACGCTTGAGCCCGTCGGGGACGTCCGCGAAGAGCTCCTTGTCCAGAAG
>CAZKNR010000317.1:0-34062 GCA_964553925.1 uncultured Acidobacteriota bacterium | reverse complement strand
AAGCCGACGGAGAATCTCGCCGGCCGTCCTATTCGTAGACTTCCAACAACAACTCCTTCGGTTCGCCGCCGTTGAGAACTCCGCGGTTCTCCGCTACGGCGGCGATCGTTCTCTCCGCGACCGCCAAGTCCATCATTCCGTCGATCCCGTGCCGGGGATCGACCAGACGTCCGCCGCGAAGGAAGAGATCGTAAGGGGCGACGGCGAGGATGCTCCACGGAGCAAGGAGCAGCAGCTCCAAGTACCGCAGCTTCTGCGCGGTGACTCCGGCCTTCGACACTGTGGCGTCCGACGCTCCACCGCGTTTCACACCGCTGCCGTGCAGCGGTGTCAAGAACTCCGCGTAGAAGCCGGCGTCCTCCTCTCCCAAGCGATAGTGCGTCGCAGGAGGCGATTCGTCTCCAAACAGCTCCTCGGCGAATCCAGCGCCGCCGAGCGCCGTCCGGAGATTGCCGGGCAAGGCCGCGTCTGCCGCGAAGGCGAGGTCGACATCGCGGGTGCGCAGGGGTAGATGCGCCGGCGGGTTGGCCAGGGGATGAAACCGATGCAATCGATGGGCCCACCCGCCAACTACGACTAATTGACCAAGCCAAGGTCGGAGTGCAGCGATGAGTCGCGCGAAGGCATCAAGATCCTCCAAGTCAGCGGCCGCCCTCGATGATGCGGCGCAGCGCGCGTTTGCGGATCAGGTCGGCCTGCTCGCGTCCGCGCGAAGGGTGCGCCGCCACGTCGACCCAGACCTGCAGAACGTCGGCAGCCGCCATGCCTCCGGGGCGGACCATCCCGCGAAACACGGACTGTGGCGCCGGAGCCTGCCGGACGATGACAACCGGTGGTTCGCCCGGCGCGCACGGTCGCAGATTCTTCCAAGCCGCCAGTTTCGAGGGTTGGACGCGCTGGACGTACACGTAGGGGGGTACGCCGTGAACGAACCCGAGCTGCAGCGCCTCCGCGGCGGCGAACAGTGCGAGGCAGGCCTGTCCGCTGCCGACCATCTTGCGGAGCTGCTCTTGCACGTCGCCTGGGAGGATGAATCGCATCGGCACTTCTCGAACCGAGCGGGCCGACAAAGCCTGCCAACGGCTGAGCAGGTCTTCGCGGCGTACGAGGTTCAGGTAGGGGGTCGATTCGTGGAGATAGCCTTCGCGCTGGAGTTGCCGGACGAGTCGGAACGCACTCATCACCGATACGTTGGCAGCGCGGGCAAGCTGCGACGCGTTCCGATACTGCCCTCGTGGTGCCGAGAGCAGTCCGTCTGGTAGCTCCGGGGCGAGCAGCACCTTCAGCATCCACTGGTTCAGATCAGAGAAGAAATCGACCGAGTTGCGCACCGACCGTCTGGCGGAGGGTGGTAGATGCTTAGCCAGCGCGTTCATCTCCTCGAGGTGGGGGCCTCGGAAGATACGAAGGCCATCGAAGTCGATAACGCCGGCGGCCGCGTTCGGAGCGTAGTCTTCAGCGAACTTGATCACCCGCTCGGCGGCGCGCGGCGAGATCTTCGGCGCGGCGACAACCGCGAGAGGGGCGAGAGGCGCGGCCTTCTGCCCGGCGGCGCGCGCCGCCTGGAGTACCGCTTGGGCCAAGAGAGGCACAAGGCGATCGCTGCGACCTTCCGGACCTGCCTTCACCTCCACGGCGTAGGCGATCCCGGGCCGTCGGACGACCAGGGCGGGCTGAAAGCTGTCGCGATGGGGAGGGCGCCGCACATCCCATCCGGCTTTCTCGAACATGGCAGCTAACAGGGATTCGGCGGACCTCCCGCGTTGGAGTGCATCGGATTTGCTGGGGAGTTCGGCGTTTTCCATTGGACTTTCATCGTGCTTACGAGAGCTACCGTGGCCGTGGCAATTACCGTGGCCACGGTAACTAACATGGCCATGATAACCCGCTTCTGGCGGGAGCTCAACAGGGTTGAGCGGCCCAGGACCACTCCATCGACCACTCGCGCCGTTCCGGATCCGGCATCAGCGCCATCTCCGTCCCGGTACACGATACGATGTCCCACTCCTCCAGCCGGCTGTCCTATTCGTAGACTTCCAGCAACAACTCCTTCGGCTCGCCGCCGTTGAGAACTCCGCGGTCGACGGAGCAGGCGGTGACCACGACCACGAGGTCCTCGAGCGCGCGAAGAACGACGTAATCCCCGGGTTTCGCGGGCGACTCCCTTATCTCGATGTGTCCTTCGAGATCGATCACCGGTGAGTTCTGAAAGAGGTTGTGGGGATCGGGCTGGCCTCCCGGCTGGAAGCCGATCTCGCGAAGCGCCGCGTTGAAGTTGTCGCGACAGTTGGGATGGTTCTCCTCTCCCCGGGATCGATACATCCAGTCGTCGCACGCGGCATAGAGAAGGTCGTGGACGCCGACGGTGTCCTCTTCGAGCATGAGGAGCGGATTGAACCGGTTGCTCAAGAACGGCTTACCCACCTCGGGATAGATGCGGCGGTTCCGTCCCCGGGTGTTCGCCGGACTGGTGTACTCGTTTGGATCCGCGCGCTTCAGTGCGAAGAAGTCTCCGACCTGCTTTCCTCTCGGGGTAATGACCTTGACGCGCTGGTCGCGGGAGACGAATACCGCGCGCCCCGACTGCTTCGGAATCGGAACCTGGGAAACCAGGCGAAGCGTCGGCGCGGCCTCTGGGGTCCCAGCTCGCCGCTCCTCCTGAGCCACCAGTCGAGTGCTTCCCACCGCCGCCATCGACGCTTCGAGAAACTTCCTCCGGGATACGCGTGCTTTTTTCATAACGCTCTCCTTCTTACTTCTCGTTGCGGGACACATCGATCGTCCGTCCAGCGTTAGCTGATAGACCTGTCCCATCCCGCCCTCGCCAATGAGGCGCAGGATCTCGTAGTGGCCGAGTCGAAGACCTGCGGCGAGGCTCAAGGGTGCATGCTCTTCTTCGAATGGATGGATGGATGGATTCGCGTCAGTCGGGGAACACTAGAACTTTCCCCGGATAGCCGTCAAGCATTGACCCGAAGGACGGAACCCCTTGAGGAGCGCACATCGTGCTGAGGGTGACGCCGAGACGGACGACTCACCGAAGAAGCTTGTTGTCTGGAGTGCTCCGTGATGAAAACGACGATTCCTTGGAGATCTCTCGATGTGGTCTCCGTCCAGATGACTGTCGGGGAAGTCGCGCTCGGTGAGGATGCTGATGGGCTGGCCGTACTATCCGTAGGCCTTGATGGCGAGCCCCGCCACTCCGGCGGCGCCGATGAGCCAGAGCTCCGAGATCTTGAAGCGGGAGAGCACGACGAAGGTGAGGACGGCCATCGCCGCCGTCGAGAGGTCGGTGATGGCTCTGGTCGCGAGCACGTAGGCGGCGCCCGCGATGGCGCCCGTGGCGGCGGCGGTGACGCCGTCGACGAAAGCCTTCACCGCGGGCTGCGATCGGTGGCGGCGAAAGTAGGGCGCGGGAATCACGACGAAAAGGTAGACGGGGAGGAAGACCCCGAGTGCCGAAACCGTCATGCCCCAGGGCCCGGCGACCAGATACCCGATGAACGCCACCGTGATCACCACGGGCCCGGGGGTGATCATCGCGACGGCGACGGCGTCGAGGAACTGCCGGTCGTCGAGCCATCCCTGGGTCGAGACCACTTCGCCGTATAAAAACGGCACGATCGCGAGACCGCTCCCGAAGACGAAGGCTCCCGCCTTCGTGAAAAACCAGAAGAGGGTCGAGAGTGTGGGGGCCGCCGCAACCGCAAGCTGCGTCGGCCCGACGCCCGCGAGGAGCGCCATGACTCCGGCGGGCGCTTTACGGGCGAGCAACAGGGTGAACGCGCCCGCGAGAAAAAACAGCCAGACGATCTCGCGCTCGGTCCAGGCCGTCGAGAGCGCCATGACCGCGAAGATGGACCAGAGCACCCGGCTCGTGCCGAGCGTCAACCGCGTGAGCTTGAACGCCGAGCGGGCGATGATGCCGATGACCGAAGCTCCGATGCCGTAGAACAGGGCCGAAATCCAGGGGAGTCCTCCGAATCGGACGTACGCCGCGGAGATGGCCCAGACCATGAGGAACGAGGGGAGAACGAAGAGAAGCGCGACTAGCGAAGCGCCGAGGATTCCCCCGCGCACGTACCCGAGATACATGGCGAGCTGCGCCGCGAGCGGTCCGGGTGCGAGCTGAGCGAGCGCGAGCCCATCGACGTAGTCCTCTCGCGAGATCCACCGCCGCTCGTCGACGAGATCGCGCTGCATGAACCCCGCGAGTGCTATCGGTCCCCCGAACCCGGTGGCGCCGAGCCGGAGGAAATAGCCGTAGAACCGCCACGGGCTCACCTTCGGATCCGCCGGCTTCGTCACCGCTTGCGAGCCCGCCTCGCCGCCCGACGCCGGGGCCCGGTGGGACGGGCCGCCTGCAGGAGCCCACGGTACAGCGCCTCGAACAGGACGCCCCCCTGCGCGAGAAGGGCGTCGTCGTCCTCGTAGAGCTTCTGGAGCCCATCGATCAGCGCGCCCACCGCCGGCGTTTCGGGTGCGCCGAAGCGGGCGTCCTTCAGATCGAGATCGTGGACGATGGCCGCGAGACGTTCCGCGACGGCGTCTTCGACGCCGAACTTCTTCTGAAGCGTCTCGAACGTGCATCGATCGCCCTGATGACTGAGCTCGACGCCGAACATGTCGAAAGGGACCCCGTCCCCGGGAACGGCGGCGGGATCGTCGGCGAAGGCGAACCGGGCGTCGGGGTCGATGAAGCGGCGGATGAGCCAGGCGCTCGCGATGCGATCGATGCCCGGCCGGGGCCGAGTCACCCAGAGGCGGCCGCGGTACTCCTCGCGGCGAGCGCCGGCATCGCTCCTCATCACGGCGACGGGGCCCGCGGTCTCGGTCTTCAGCCGATTCAGAAGGCTCACCACTCGATCCCGTCCGCCGCTCCCGAAGAAATCGACGGATTCCAAGTCGGTGAGTCGGCGCTCGAGCTCCTCCACGCGTCGGCGGGAGGCCGCGGACGGACGCCTTCGCGGCGACCGCGATTTCGAGAGGCGCCTTAGGGCGCGCTCGATCTCCTGTCCGAGCTTTCCGTAGCTCTCCTCACGCGCGCGCCGAAACTCCCCGATGATCTCGTCGTCGGACCGGCCGTCGACGCTGTCGGCGGCGAAGACGCTCGCCTCGCCGCCCGCGGCCTCGATCTCTCCTTTGAGCCATTCGAAGTCCTCACGCGCGGGCGGGGAGTCGGGCAGAACGTAAGCCGCCTGTTTCACGGCTACGGCGCCCAGCTGCCGCAGGCGCCGCCAGGTTCGCACCCTGAGGTTCGACGGTGTCGAGGGCAGTTGATGCACCAGCAGGAGCCATCGCCGCGGAGCGGTCTCGTGCTTTCCGGTCATGGTTCGTGTACAAAGGGGGTCGACAAGGAGAACGAGCGATGATCTCTTGGACCATTCTGCTGACTACGTCGTGGCTCGCCGCCCAGGCGATCCCGGACGAATACCAGGAAGTCCTCACCGTCCTGGGGAAGAAGGGCGACGTTCGCGATTCCGTCCTCAAAGTGAACGTTCCAAGGGCCGATCTCGCCGTCACCATCGCGGGAAGGCCGGCGCCGACCCCGTTCGGCTTCGGGGGATGGGTCGCGTTCACGAAGGCGGAGGACGGCTCCGAGGTCATGATGGGCGATCTGGTCCTCACGGAGGACGAGGTCAATCCGGTGATGTCTGCGATTCTTTCGAACGGCCTCGAGGTCACGGCGCTCCACAATCACTTCTTCTGGGAGGAGCCCCGGATGTTCTACATGCACGTGCACGGGCGCGGCACAGCTTCCGAGCTCGCGCGGAGGCTCGAGCCCGCGATCGACTGGATCGACGACTCGGCCCGAAAGCGGGGCGCGCCCTCGGCCGTCGCCCTCGAAGGAAAGCTGGATACGGCGCGGATCGCGCGAATCGTGGGTCACGCGGGGGAGACCAACGGAGCGGTGTACAAGATCACCATCGGCCGTCCCGACGTCGACCTCAGAGAGCACGGAGCCGTCATCAACGCCAGGATGGGCCTCAACACCTGGGCGGCGTTCGTCGGGGCGGACGAAGACGCGATGGTCGCGGGCGACGTCGCCATGCTCGAGCACGAAGTGACGCCGGTTCTCGCCGCTCTTCGCGCCTCGGGAATCGACGTCGTGGCCATTCATCACCACATGACCGGGACGTCGCCCGTCGTGATTTTTCTGCACTACTACGGGACCGGTCCCACGGACCGACTGGCCGAAGGAGTGCGCGCCGCGATCGACCTCCTGGGAAAACCCGCTTCCTCCGCTCACTCCATCAACCGGCAAAATTGAACCGCGCTCCGTGGCCCTCGGGTCGGCCTTCTGCGCGCTCGTACACCGCGACGGCGGCCACCAGATCCTGGAGAGCGATTCCGGTGCTGTCGAAGATCGTAATCTCCAGAGGTGACGTCCGACCCTCCGCGCGGCCCGCGACTACGGCGCCGAGCTCGGCGCGTACGTCCTCGGCCCGCATGAGCCCTCGGGCGATCGCGTGGTGAAGATCGCCGATGAGCGCGGCCTGCGGCAGCAGGTCCACCACCACGGCGCTTTCGGCCATCAGTGCTTCCTCGATCTCCTGCTTGCCCTCGTCGTCCGCCCCCACCGCGGCGATGAACGTGCCCGGGCGTACATCCTTCCGGTGGACGACCGGCGTCCGTGAAGGCGTGCAGGTGACGAGAACGTCCGTCTCCGAGAGCGCAACGGGGAGATCGGAAACGGGGGTCACCTCGATCGCGAGCTCTGACGTCATGTCGTGGGCATAGCTTTCGGCCCGAGCGGGGTCGGCGTCGAGCGCGAACGCCCGACGGAGCGGAAGCACCCGGCCGAGCGCTCGAAGCTGCGCTTTTCCCTGCCGGCCGCAGCCCACGATCGTCGCCGTCGCCGAGTCGGGGCGGGCGAGGTGCTTCGCGGCGACGGCGGTCGCGGCCGCGGTGCGAAGCGCCGTGAGCTCGGAAGAGTCAAGGAGAGCGAGCGGCTGGCCGCTCTCGGCGTCGAACAGGCAGACGAGCCCCTGAATCGTGGGGAGCCCGAACCGTTCCGGATTCCGGGGAAAGTTCGCATTGATCTTCGCCGCGAACCACTTGCGGTCGAGCGCCGCGGCTCCGGCCTTCACGTGAAAGCCGCCGTCCGCGACGTGGACCCCGAGAGTCTCTGGACGGGCGACTTTACCCTCCCCCAAAAGCCGGAAGGCGTTCTCTACGACGTCGATACATACGTCGAGCGTCAGGAGCTCCGCCACCTGCCCCTGGGAGATTAGCGTCGTTTCCATCAGTAGTGTGTAACACTTGTACTGAGTTATGTCAACAGATGTTACATCCATGACGTCCGGGCGGGGGGCATGGAAATCCTCTGGACCCTCAAGTAAACTTTATAGTTACGCTGGAGCCTACCCCCATGATCCGAGTGAGCCCTCAGGAAAAGAACCGGAAGCTCGAGGAAGTCCTCGAGCATTTGAAACGGACGCGGTCCAGTGAAGAGTGGGAATTACTGTCCTCCTTCGCCCGCGTCGTCCATGCGTCGCTCCCGGACTGGATGGCGCTCGGGATTGCGAACGCCGATCTGGCGGATCGGATCTGGGACAACTACCGGTTCTTCGTAAAGGAGCTGCCTCCTCCGACGCAGCTCTACCGGGGACTTCCGGGCCTTCACGTCGTGGTGCGCCACTCGGCCGAGGCCGAGTCCCTCCATACCGTCCGCGGGAAGTCCATTCCCATGGACACCACCATCGTCGAGACCCATACCCCGGACGCTCCCTTCATTTTCGACAGCCTGAAGAACTACTTCCGCAAGGCGGGCCTCCGCGTGTTCTCCGCCATCCATCCCATCCTGACGGTGCGAAGGCAATGGGAGCGCGTCGTCGGGATCGGAGATCCCTACCAGGACGGGGACAAGGAGCTTCTCTGCCGCTTCCGTATCGAGCACGTCGAGCCCAAGGATCGTCTGAGGCGCATACAGCACGAGATCTTCTCGATGCTGAAATGCCTGTTCCTCTCGCTCGAGGACTTCGACGACATGCTGGCGGCGGTCGATGAAGTCTCCCGGCGCCTGCGTTCGCGGGAGGACGGGAGCGACCTCGGGCCGACTAGAGATTTTCTGCGCTGGCTCAACCAGGAGAACTTCATTTTCATGGGGGTTTCGAACTACCGGCTCGGAGGGGACGGGACCCCCGACCGGCAGGCAGAGAGCGCGCTCGGTATCTTTCGAGATCCCTTGCTCCTCCCCGTCGTTTTCCCCGGAGTCATGGAAAAACTGGAAAGCCAGATCGTTCCCGCGGCCGACGACCGGACCCTGGTGGAGATCGACTATTGCCGCGACGCCTCGGCGATCTATCACCTCGAGCCTATCGATGCCATCGTCATCCGACAGTGGACGGAGCACGACAATCTCGACCGGGCAACGCTCCTCCTGGGGCGATTCTCGCAAGGCTCCTTCGTGCAGCGCTCGGCCGACGTTCCTCTCATTCGGGAAAAGCAGCGGTGGCTTCTCGAGAACTCGAACGCCGCGCCCATGTCCCACTCGTTTCGCCAGATCCGGGCGCTCTTCAACCGGTTTCCCCGGCGCGAGCTGTTCTACGCCTCCGCCTCCGAGCTGAAGCCCTTCCTCGATCAGGTTGCCCAGATGACCGGCGACGACGAGATCGCGATCCACCACCGTTTGGGCCGCGGTTACGCGGCACTGTACGTGGGCTTTTCCCGAATGCGCTACTCCTACCGGGTGGAGCAGGCGCTCGCGAGGGCTCTTTCCGAGCGCTTCGGCCCCGTGGACTCCATCGCCTCCGAAGACGCGAGCACCGTCCAGATCGTGACGTTTTATTTCGATCTCGACCGGCTCGAGCACCCGATCGACGAGGAAGCGGCGAAGCGCATCGTCGAAGAGCTGGTCACGACCTGGGAAGACTCGCTCGCCCGGGCGCTCACCGAGCACTTCGGCGAACGGCACGGGAGAGAGCTCTTCAACCGGTGGGTCACACCCGAGACAAGGAGCGGCATCTACCGCGAATCGACGCCGCCCCAGGAGGTTCCGTCCGACATCGAGCATCTCGAAGCTCTCGAGGACCGGCTCGAGCTCGGGGTGACGCCAAGAAGCGCGGAGCGGCTCACCATCAGCCTCTATTCCCTGCGGACGCTCGGCTTCGTCGAGACTCTGGCGACGCTGCGGAACCTGGGGCTCCGGGTCAAAGGAGAGATCCACATTCCCATCCGCAAGCCCGATGGACAAAAAGTGCACCTCTATCGCTACGAGATCGAGGATTCTCCCGCTCGGATAGCGTCCGTGGTTGCGGGCACGTCCCGGCTCGCTGACGCCCTTCGCGCGATCGGCGAGGAGCGAGCGTCCGACGGCGCCCTCAACGCTCTGATTCTGACCGCGGGGCTCACCTGGCGACAGGTCGAGGTGCTCCGTACGCTCAGAAACCATCTGCAGCAGATCCGCCCTCATTACAGCGTCGACACGGTGAACGGCGTCGTACTCTCGAACACCGGGGTAGCCAAGGCCCTATTCCGCGCCTTTGAATCGAAGTTCGACCCCGCGCTCACCGAGCGGGAGAAAGCGATGCAGAAGGCGCAGGAGGAGCTCGATCAGGCGCTCGACGGGGTCAGAAACCTGCTGGATGACGAGGTTCTGCGCGCCCTCCAGAACCTCATCTGGTCCTCGGTGCGCACCAACTTCTACCAGAGACCGGAACGTCCGGTCATCGCCATCAAAGTCGAGAGCGGAAAGGTGGAGGGAATGCCCTCGCCGAAGCCGCTCTACGAGATCTACGTCCACGCCCGGAAGCTCGAGGGAATCCATCTGCGGGGCGGCAAAGTGGCCCGCGGCGGCATTCGCTGGAGCGACCGGCACGACGACTTTCGTATTGAAATTCTGGGGCTGATGAAGACCCAGACGGTGAAAAACGCCATCATCGTCCCCGTGGGCGCGAAGGGGGGCTTCGCGCTGAAGGGCGAGCTTCCGCCCCGGCCCGCGCTCGATGCCTACCTCGTGGATCGATATCGAGAGTTCATTTCCGGGCTTCTCGACGTGACCGATAACATCGTGGACGGCAAGGTGGTGCATCCTCCGGAGGTGGTGTTGCACGATGACGACGATCCTTACCTGGTGGTCGCCGCGGACAAGGGAACCGCTCACCTCTCGGACACCGCGAACACGGTGTCGAAACACTATGGCTTCTGGCTGGGCGATGCCTTCGCCTCGGGTGGCAGCGTAGGCTACGACCACAAGAAAGTCGGCATCACCGCCCGCGGCGCCTGGGAGTGCATCAAGCATCACTTCCAGAACCTCGGAGTCGACGTCGACAAAGAGCCCTTCACCGCGGTCGGCGTCGGGGACATGGCGGGGGACGTCTTCGGAAACGGGATGCTGCTGTCCCAGACGACCCGGCTCCTCGCCGCTTTCAATCACCTGCACATCTTCCTCGATCCCGCGCCCGATCCGGAGAAGAGCTATGCCGAGCGGGAGAGGCTCTTTCGCCTTCCGCGCTCGAGCTGGCGCGACTACCACCTTTCGCTCATCAGCCAGGGAGGGGGGATCTTCGAGCGCTCGGCGAAGAGCATTCCGGTGAGCCCCGAAGCGAAGGCGCTTCTCGGAATCGAGGCCGACAAGGTGAGCGGTGAGGAGATGATCCGCCGCATTCTGACGGCGCCGGTGGATCTGCTCTACAACGGCGGAATCGGAACCTACGTCAAGGCCTCGACGGAGGATCACGTCGCCGTGGGCGACCGGACCAACGATCGCGTGAGGGTGGACGCCTCCGCCCTGAGGGCGCGGGTGGTCGGCGAGGGAGGAAACCTGGGCTTCACCCAGCGGGCGAGGCTCGAGTACTGGGCGAAGGGCGGCCATCTCAACAACGACGCCATCGACAACTCCGGCGGCGTCGACATGTCCGACCACGAGGTGAATATCAAGATCCTGATGGATCTGCTGGTAAAGAAGGGCGAGGTGACGGCGCGCGAGCGCAACTCGGTCTTCAAGGAGATGACGGAGGACGTCGCCCGGCTGGTGCTCGCGGACAATACGGCCCAGGCGCTGGCGCTGACGCTCGATGGCCGGAGGAGCGCCGCGCGCTACGAGGAGTTCGTCGACCTGGTGTACGAGCTCATCACGAGCGGCGTCATGGACCGGGTGGGAAGCGACGTCCCGTCCAGAAAGGAGCTTCTCGAGACCGAGACTCGCCCCCGGGGCCTACCTCGGCCTCTTCTCGCGCTCGTGCTCTCTCACGTGAAGATCTGGGCGTTTTCTGGCATCCTCGAGAGCGACTTCCCCGAGAGCGCTTTTGGATTGCCATTTCTCACCGGCTATTTCCCCGAACGGCTCCACGTGTTCTCGAAGCATTTCGGAGATCACCGTCTGAAGCGCGAGATCATCGCGACCGGCGCCGCGAACCACGTCGTCAACCACGCGGGAGTCGAGTTCCTCTCTCGGATGACCCGATTGACCTCCCGGCCGCCGGGAGACGTGGTCAGAAGCTACATGGAGTGCTCATCGGGCGAAAAGGCTCGCGAGAAGCGAGAGGAGATTCTGGCGTCGCGCAAAAACGCTTCCGACACCCAGCAGGCTCTCCTCGACCTCGAAGAGGTGCTGGACAAAGCGACGAGAGCCGCCCTCGGTTCGAACGCAGCCAAGCCCGCTCCCGCCGTCGTCGGTTCCAGGAAGAAAAGCGGGGGCTGAGGCGTTCCGCCGCGGGGTTTTCGCGAGGTTCTTGATGACTGGTGGGCGGCTTCGACCGTGCCCCGGCACGCCGAACTGCGTGTCGACCCAAGCGACCGACCCGGCGAAACGCATGCCCGCCCTCCGGTTCGAGGGTGAGGTCGATCGGGTTCAGAGGGCGATCCTCGAAGTTCTAGCCGACACGCCGCGCGCCCGGGTTTTGGAAGTGGAAGCGGACTACGTTCACGCCGAGTTCACGACCTTCCTGTTCCGGTTCGTCGATGACGTGGAGTTCGCGATCGACCCGGGTGCGAAGCGCGTCGATTTTCGCTCGGCCTCGCGAGTGGGCCACTCGGACCTCGGGACCAACCGGAGGCGGATGGAAAGGCTCTCCCGAGAGCTCGAAAGGCGCGCCGGACTCGTTCGGCTTTCGTCAGGTGGCTGAGGGAGATTCCTGAGCCTCCTCCCGGTTTTTCGTGAGGGACATCGACTTCATCGAAACGGAAAACCGGTACACCGAAACGAAACAAGGCTCTCGAAGTCCCTTTCATTGGCCATCCGTCGCCGACCGGGAATCGCGCCCTCCGGTCCCGTTTTGGCACAGTCATGGAACTACCCCACGGAAGAAAGGTGAAAGAGGTGTGGGGAATTATCATCTCTTAAGGATGGCAGTCGATTGTTAAGTCCTTGATGCTCACAGGGATATAAAAAAATACACGTTGACAGGTATGGGGAAAATGAGTAGGCTCGACTACCCAACTCGCCCCACGATCTAGATCACGGGAAATATCGGCGGCTCGTGGAAGAGGCGCCGGTGGGAGGTTCGCGATGGACATAGAGAAGTCAGAACGGGCTGCGCGAGTCGTCTCGGCGACGGCGCCGAGCGAAGGTCCGCTCCAGGTGGTTTGCTTCTCGACCTATGTCTCCGACCCGGTCCGGCAGGAGCCGCGGCATCGTGACGCTTACAACTTCCTCCTCGCCCTCCGGGGCGAGCGCATCGAGGGGGAGTCGAGGATTCCCGTCGGCAACGACGAGCGGCAGTTATCCATGACCAACGCCAACGATTCGATCGACTGGTTCGGCGAGATGGTCGCGCGCTACATGGCCGACAACGGGCTTTCGCGGCGGGTCGCGCTCGTTCCCGTCCCCACGTCACGGACGACTCTCGATTCGAGCGCCGGTCCGTGGACGTCGCTCCTCGCAATTTCGATCGCGTCGAACGGCCTCGAGGAAGCGGACATCGTCGATGCTTTGCGGTGGCGGAGCCCACTGCCCCCGCCTGGCCACCGCTCCTCGACCGCGGCCGAGCTTTTCGAGAACCTCGCCTTGACCCGGAGGCTCGACCCCGGCGTGCCGGTGGTCCTCGTCGATTACCTCTACACCTCGAGCGCGACGCTACGCGCCTGCGCCGGCCGTCTGCGGGAGCAAGGGGTTTCGGTTCCGCTCGCGGTCTGCGCCGGACGGACGACGGACCAGGCGGTCCACGGCGCCTTTACCGTGGTCGTGGGAGAAATCTCGGTCTTCGAGCCCGGGCACTAATCCCTTGGCCAATAGGTTCTGATTCATCTCCCCATCCCCCTTTCTTGGCGGATGGGGTAAGCTTCTCGCGCGAGGCTCGAGATGACGTCCATCTACAAACAGTACATCGGCGGGATCTGGGCGGAGGCGTCGAACGGCAAGACCTGGGACGTCATCAACCCCGCGACCGAAGAGCCTGTCGCCACCGTTCCCTTCGGAAACGAAAACGACTGCCTGGTCGCGCTCGAGGCCGCGAACGACGCGTTTCCTTCCTGGTCCACCGCGACCGCCTACGAGCGCGGCTCCTGCCTGCGGCGAATCTCGGACCTCATCCGCGAGCGCACGGACCGCCTCGCGGAAGTCACCGTCCGTGAAAGCGGCAAACCTCTGGCGCAGGCCAAAGGCGAATGGCAGGTGGCCGCGGATCTCTTCGAATGGTACTCGGAGGAGGCAAAGCGGGCCTACGGGCGGACGATCCCCTCCCGCCGCGCCTCCAAGCGGATGATGGTGCTGCGGCAGCCCATCGGGGTCGTCGGGGTCATCACCGCGTGGAACTTCCCCGCCTACAATCCGGTGCGCGCCTGGGCGGCGGCGCTCGCCGCCGGATGCACGGTCGTTGCCCGCCCTTCGGAGCTCACTCCGCTGACGGCGATGGAGATCGTGAACCTCGCCCATGAAGTGGGCGTTCCGAAGGGAGTCCTGAACCTCATCAACGGAGAGCCCGCTTCGATCGGCCAGGCCCTCCTCGACTCTCCCCTGTGCCGGAAGATCAGCTTCACCGGAAGCGTCCGCGTGGGCCGCATCCTGATGGATGGAGCCTCGCGAACGTTCACCCGCCTCTCGCTCGAGCTCGGGGGCAACGCTCCCGTCCTCGTCTTTCCCGATGCCGATCTCGAGACCCTCGCCAAATCCGCGGTCGCGGCGAAGTTCCGGAACGCCGGTCAGGTCTGCGTATCGCCCCAGCGGTTTCTGGTGCACCGGACCCGCGCCGAGGAGTTCGCCGAACGGGCTCTCCCCCACGTGCGGGCGCTCAAGGTGGGCGACGGGCTCGACCCGGCAACCGAAGTCGGACCCATGATCAGCGCCGCTCAGAGGGATCGGGTCGAAGCGCTGGTCATGGACGCGCGCGCGAAAGGCGTCGAGGTTCTCGCGGGAGGTGGAAGGCCTTCGGAGCGGGGGCGCGGCTATTTCTTCGAGCCCACCCTGCTCGCGGGGGTCCAGCCGGAGATGAGGGTTTTCGAAGAGGAAATCTTCGGGCCGGTTCTCCCCGTCGCCTCGTTCGACGGTGTCGACGAGGCCATCGCCGCCGCGAACCGCACCGACTACGGCCTCGCCGCTTACGTCTGGACCAACGACCTCAAGACCGCGATCCGCTGCTACGAGGGACTCCATTTCGGCATGGTGGGCGTGAACGAGTGGGCGCCACAGGCAGCCGAGGCCCCATTCCCCGGCTGGAAGCACAGCGGTCTCGGCGCGGAGTCCGGAGCCGAGGGTCTCGAGGAGTACCTCGAAAAGAAGCTGGTCGCCATCGGAAGTCTCTGAACCGTCAGCGACGTATTACGGAACCGGCTGGAACAGCCCGCTTGCCAGCAAGTCTCGCACCGATTCGGCGTCGTCAAGATCGAAGCTGACCCCCGTCAGGTAGCCCACGATCTCCTTCAGCGGCTCGAATCTCTCGGCGCACCAGACGATCCGAGCCGAGACCGCGAGGGCGGTCTTTTGGCCTCGATTCTCGATAGAAAGGCTGACCGCGGCGCCCACGGGAAGGCTCAGGTTGGTGATGATGCAGGCTCCGGTCTCCGATATGTTGGAGATGATTCCGAAGACCGGCCGCCGATCGGTATGGGGAGGGGAGTGGAGGCGCACCCCGATCGTTGAAAGCGGCAAGAACCGGGGCGCCTGATTCGCGTGCCGCGGCCCGGGTTCGGTAGCTGCGCCCTTGGCGCTCATTGCCATGTCATTGGATGCGCCTCGAGAGGAAGCTCGCGTTTGGCCGGGGTTTGGTCTCTTTCAGTCTGCCTGGGAGCCCCTTGTCCGTCAACCGCCGCGTCCCGGGCTGGGCATGGCGCGGTTGATCTCGCAGTCGGTCCGCTGTTAGCCTCTCGTTCATGGTGCTGTCCAATCGGTTCCCATTGTTTCTGGTGCTCTCAGGGTCGTTCCTGGTCTCCTGCTCCGAGGCGAAGAAGGCTCCGCCCCCGCAGGCCGACGTCGAGGCTCTTCTCAAACAGAGAGCCGAGACCGAAAAGCGCGAGGCGGAAGCGGACGTGAATCCGAACCTCGGCGTCAAAGTGACCTGGACGATACAGTCCGTAGAAGTGCGGCCCCAGCCGGCGAACGAAGCCGAGCCCTACTTCGGGACTATAAAGTTCGTGATCCAAAGCGAGACTCCGGATCTCGACGGAGTGGCCACGGAGCGGCTCGAGAGGAGCTACGACTATATCTGGGACCCAGCGACCGGCGCCTGGCTCCCGAAGTATTGAACGCTCTCGATCAGCGCCCGGCTTTGAGCAGATCGCGGATCTCGCCGAGGAGCTTGACCTCGGCTTCGGGCTCGGGAGGCGGCGCCGCTTCTTGCTTCGCCCGGAGGCGGTTCATCGCGCGGATGACGATGAAGATCGCCGCGGCGACGAGGACGAAGTCCAGGATGTTGTTGATGAAGAGCCCGTATTTGATTACAGGAGCCCCCGCGGCCTCCGCGGCTTCGAGCGAGGCATGGGTCGTCTCGCCGAGGTTGATGAAGAGCTGGCTGAAATCCACGTTCCCGGTAAGAAGGCCGATGGGCGGCATGATGACGTCGTTCACCAGCGAAGTGACGATCTTGCCGAACGCGGCGCCGATGATGATGCCGACCGCCATGTCCACCACGTTTCCCTTCATGGCGAACTCTTGAAACTCCCGCAGCCACTTTCCGATCATGAGAGAACCTCCCCAGTCCGCTCAGCGCCCCTCTGTGCCAATGAGCGCTAGTTGAAGAACACCCGGGCCTCGCCCTGTTTCGCGACCAGATCGTCTAGATAGATAGGAGAGAAGCCTATCGGTCGTTTCCGGAGGACATTAACTTGCTCCCAAAGGGCGCCCGGTTGCAAGTGCCAAATCCGGCGCGGATAATGAGATCACATCCGAAACTCCCAGCGATTTTCCATGAAACCAGGCAGATTTCTGGCCGCCTGTCTTTTCGTCTGCTCCTACGCGAGCGCCGAGGGCGCCGAGGACGACGTCAAGGCTCCGCTTCTTCCCCGGGACGGCGAGGCGGTGCTGCTGTTCCTCCTGGACAACTCGGCGAGCCTCCCGCCGCTCGATCCCGAGGTCCAGAGGCGGGACGCCATCGAGAAGATCTACACCTTCCTCGAGGGGCAACCCTACCGTCTGGTTCTCTTCGGCGGCCGGAACGAAGTCCACATCGACCAGCCGCAGTACTACCGGAACTCGGGGCAGTGGACCGACTTCTACTTCGCTTTCTTTGCGGCGCGGGAATTGACCAAGGAGTATCCCGCGGGGACCGAGTTCAAGATGGTCCTCATCACCGACGGCAAGATCGACCCTTCGCCCGCCGAGTGGGCCGATCAGCAAGTCCCCCCCGGCGCGGACCTGAGGACCTTTTCCGGCGACAGGACCATCGAGCTCCTCGGACAGATTCGCCAGCCCCTGTACGCGATCTTGATCGGCAAGGAAGTCAACCTCGCGCTCATCCAGAGAATGGTCGTCGCCGCCAACGGCGAGATGGCGGCGAGCGAGTCCGCCCAGGGCATCGCGGACTTCTTCGCCGACGATGGAATGCTCCTTCGCCGGTTCATCTTTCGCGTCGAGGAAGACGAGGGGCTCGAGGAAATTCGGCCCATGGTCACCCGCATCGCCACCCCCGCCAGCCCCAAGGTGGAGCTCTACATCGCGAGCTCGCTCCTCATCGCGGTGGCGATGCTCGTGGGCGTCGGCGTGAGGTCCTTCCCGGGTACGGGGGATCGCGAAGTCGTGGAGCTCCGCACGGGAGAGGCGGTCCACGTCGCGGTCGATCGACTGCGGAGGGTCTCCTCGGACGTTCCCGCCTGGAGCTGGAAGGGCTTGTCTCTGGTCGAGTCCTCGAAAAGCGCCGTCGCCATTCTCACGGCTCAGGTGAATTCGGTGGCCCTCCCGCCCACGGGCTTTGCTCTCGACGGGCTCGATGCGACGTCTTCAGCGCTCATCGTCCTGCCGCTTCCGGAGCTCCGAGAGAGGCTCGAAGCCCTCTCGCGGGATGGAAACAAGGACGAGCAGATCTACGCCCTGAACCTCGAGTACGTAGCCAAGGACATGGAGGAGCCGCGGGTGGAACGGCTCCTCATGAGCTCACCCGCGGAGAGGAAGAAGTTCGCGGCGAGCGATTTCCTTCGCGCCAAAGTCCATCTGCTGCACAACGAGAAGCTCGGCAAGAAGCTCACTGGCGCTTGCGTCATCTATAAGGTCTTCGGCTTGAAGGCGCAGGAGCAGGAGCTCCGACCGGGAAGCAAGGTCCAGCTCGGGCGCTACGAGTTTCGCGTCGACGAGCTCACCAAGGGCGGCCGGAAGGATTTCCGTCTCGGTCTGAGCTACGAGCGGGTGCCCTCGCCCCTCTTTCTGAAGCGCCTCGTGCCCGCCTCTGTGCAGCGCGCTCTGCGGCTCCGCCGAAGCCACGAGCGCGTCGTTCGCTAGCGTCGAGCCTTCCGTTCCTGATACCGTTTCCGGCGCCGTGACGTCGTTCGAGAAGCTGGGCGCGTTCTACCTGGGCCGCCCCTCTGATCCCGCGGGCAATTCCCCGAGCGCATCGCCGCTCCTCTACGACTCGAAAGACCTCACCACCCACGGCCTCATCGTGGGGATGACGGGAAGCGGCAAGACCGGCCTCGCGATCGTGCTGCTCGAGGAGGCGGCGCTCGACGGGATCCCCTCGATCGTCATCGACCCCAAGGGGGACATGGCGAACCTCGCGCTCCGGTTTCCCGATTTGCGTCCCGAGGATTTTCTTCCCTGGGTCGAGCCGCGCGAAGCGCTTTCGCGCGGTGTGACTCCCGAAGATCTGGCGCGGGAGACGGCGCGGAAATGGGAGGAGGGCATCGGGGAGTGGGGCCAATCGAAGGACAGGCTCCGCGCGCTCGAGGCGGCGAGCACGGTCGACGTCTATACCCCGGGGAGCGCTTCCGGGAGGCCCCTCGCGGTGCTCCGGAGTCTGGGCGCCCCGCCTGCGAGCGTCCTTCGCGACGAGGATGCGCTCCGCGAGAGAATCGTGAACGCCGCCTCCGGCCTCCTCGGGCTCGCCGGGATCGAAGCCGATCCGGTGACGAGCCGGGAGCACGTGCTCCTCGCGACCCTCCTCGACCGCGCCTGGCGCAGCGGAGACGATGCGAGCCTCGAGAGCCTTCTGAAGGCGATCCAGTCGCCGCCGTTCCAGAAGCTGGGCGCGCTCGACCTCGAGAGCTTCTATCCGGAAAAGGATCGCTTCGCGCTCGCGGCGCGGCTGAATAGCCTCCTCGCGTCGCCGGCCTTCGCCGCCTGGCGCGAAGGCGAGCCTCTCGACGTCCAGCGGCTTCTCTACGGAAACGACGGACGGCCGCGGACGGCGATCCTTTCGATCGCGCACCTCGGAGACGACGCTCGCATGTTCTTCGTGACCCTTCTTTTGAACGAAGTCATCGGCTGGATGCGGGCGCAGGAGGGGACCTCGAGCCTGCGCGCCATTCTCTACATGGACGAGATCTTCGGCTTCTTCCCCCCGGTGAAGGCGCCGCCCTCCAAAGCGCCGATGCTGACGCTTCTGAAGCAGGCGAGGGCCTTCGGTCTCGGCGTGGTTCTCGCGACGCAGAATCCCGTGGACCTCGACTACAAGGGTCTCGCCAACATCGGCACCTGGTTTCTCGGCCGGCTCCAGACGGAGCGGGACCGCGAACGGCTTTTGGAAGGCCTTGCTTCGGCCTCCGGCGGATTCGATCGGAAGAAGACCGAAGAGATTTTGTCGTCCCTGGCGAAGCGCGTTTTCCTCATGCAGAACGTGCACGAGGACGGGCCCGTCGTCTTCCAGAGCCGCTTTGCGCTGTCGTATCTGCGCGGACCGCTCACGCTCGAGCAGCTGAAGAAGCTAGGCGGCGGCACCTCGCCCGAGCCGGCTGCCCCCGCGACGCTCGCGCAGGCGAAGAACGAGTCCAGTCCCGCGGTCGTTGTCGAGAGACCGAGCTTGCCGTCGTCGGTCACAGAGTGCTTTCTCGGCTCCGAAGGCGCCGTCTATCGACCCGCGCTCATGGCGACGGCTTCGGTCCACTACGTCGCCGCGTCACAGGACGTCGACCATTGGGAGAAAACGATCTGGCTCGTGCCTTTCGAAGGACCGGAGGGCGAGCCGAACTGGGGAAAGGGATCGGAGACGACGTCTCCCGTCGCGAGCGCGCCCGACCCCGGTATTGGATTCGCCGAGCTCCCGCCCGCGGCCGCGCGGCCAAAGAGCTATGCCGCCTGGGAGAAATCTCTGAAGGAGCACCTCTACCGGGAGCGGCGACTTTCGCTCTTCGAATCAAAGCCGCTTCGGATGAGCTCGCGACCGGAGGAGAGCGAGGCCGCCTTCCGCGCCCGCCTTTCGCACCGGCTTCGGGAGAAACGAGACGAGGAGCGCGAGGCGCTCGGCAAGCGCTTCGCGCCGGAGCTCGCTCGAGTCCAAGAGGCGATCCGCCGTGCCGAAGCCCGAATCGAGCGCGAGTCCTCCCAGTTCCAGGGCCGCGCGCTCGACACCGCCGTCGACTTCGGTCTCACGCTCGCGGGCGCCCTCTTCGGACGAAAGCTCGGGAGCGTGACCAACGTGAAACGGGCGACTCAAACCGCGCGCTCGGCCTCGCGAGCCTCGCGCGAGCGCGGCGACGTGGCTCGCGCGGAAGCGGAGCTTCTGGAGCAAAAGGACAAGCTCGCCCGGCTCGAGGCGGAGCTCGCCGAAAAGACTGCGGCCCTGGCGGCCGCTCCCGAAGCCGAGGTCCAGACCCTGTCTCTCCCCCCTCGGAAGTCCGACATTCGCATCGAGCGCCTGGCTCTCGCCTGGCATCGCTGACCCAAGTTTTTTCTCCTCTCTGGGAACGATCGCCGAGCTCGGGGGTACTAAGTCTTAGAGGAGAAGAACCATGAGCTATGAAACCTTGCTCGCGAGCACCGTGCTGCTTCTCGGATGTGCCGAGGGACCGCAAGACACACCTTCACTCCAGGGGCTCCAGGGACCGTTCGTTCACGAGAACCTGGCGATCTACGTGGTTCGGGGTGAGGAGACCGACGCCCGGGCCTACCTCACGCTGGACGAAGGGCTGCGGGAGGGGTCGGTCGTCCTCCGGGAGACGGCGGAAGGCGAGGTAAACACCCTGGTAGTTGAGAATCGTTCCGACCGGTGGCTCTTTCTGCACGCCGCCGACATCGTGACCGGAGGAAAGCAGGACCGTACGATCGCTTCCGACGTCGTGGTGCCTCCGGGCTCGCCCCCGGTAAGTATCGACGCCTTTTGCGTGGAACAGGGTCGTTGGTCGGGAGCGGCGGACTTCGCGCACAGCACCGCGATGGCGTCCGGGCCGGCGCTGAAGCTTCGTATCCAGCAGGACCAGGATCAGAGAGCCGTGTGGGCCGAGGTCGCGCGGCAGTCGGAGGACGTGGCCCAGACGTTCGGCGTCTCCGCGCTCTTGTCGCGGTCCAACACCGGGACGTATAACGCGGTCGTCGAGAATGCCGCCGTTCGCTCGAAAGAGAGCGCTTATATCGATGCGCTGCTTCCCGGGATCGAGGGTGTTTCGGATGCCGTCGGAATCATCGCCGCGGTCAACGGAGAATTCGTCGCCGCGGACGTTTATGGGTCTCCGAGGCTTTTTCGAAGTCTCGCGGCCAAGCTCCTCGCCTCGTATGCCCGTGAAGCCGCGCTCGCTCCGGACGAGGGGAAGAAGGTGCCGGCAGCGGACGGCGCGGCGCGGTTTCTGGCGGAATCCGCCGGCCCATCCGATAAGGAAGAAGAGCTGTCGGAGTCCATGCTCCGAAGAACGACGGAGTCCGCGAACACCGTCGTCTTCGAGTACCACGACCGGGGCGCCGGGCTTCTTCACCGAAGCATCGTCAAAAAGAACTGATTAAGCCTCGGGAGTCTTGCCACGCGGCTGCCACTGGACCGAGGCGAGATAGCGCGAGAGCTCGTTCGCGAACTTTTCGACCTCCTCCGCCGCTGAACGGGCGGCGGCTTGCTCGATCGAGGAGCCCAGGCCGCTGATGACGTCGAATCCGTAGCCTTTGCCCGTCCCTTTCATGTTGTGGCCGATGCGGCGCGCGGCGTCGAAGTCTCCGGAGGCGGCGAGCTCGAGGATGCGGGAGGCGTGCGCTTTTTGGTTCTCGAGGAATCTCGGCACCAGATCCTGGATGTCGGGATCGATCCCCACGACGTTGTCGGGAAGGCTTTCCTCCGGGTCGACCTCGAGCTCGATCCGCGGCGCGAGCGGGGACGAAAGGAGCTTCGCCACCAGGGCGTTCAGCGTCCGGCGTTCGAGCGGTTTTTGCAGCACCGCGGTCGCCCCCGCGCTGAGGCACCGTTTCAGCTCCGCGGGGTCGCTGTGCGCCGTGATCGCCAGGATCGGGATCGCGGCGCCAGCCTCGGCGTTTCGCCGGATCTCGGTCGCGGTGTCGTACCCGGAAAGGACTGGCATCTCCATGTCGAGGAGCACGAGAGCGACTCTCTCTCGGCCGAACAGGTCGAGCGCCTCCCGGCCGTTGGTGGCGAAGAGCAGGCGGTAGGCCCCGCCGGCCATCAGGAATCTCTTCGCGATCAGGCGGCTGTCGGGCGCGTCATCGGCGACGAGGATGACGGGCCTCCGATCGACCCATCGATCCACGAGCGCCACCAGTCGTTTCTTCTTGAAGGGCTTCGAAAGATAGTCGTCCATGCCCGAGGCGAGGCAGCGGTCGCGGAAGCCCTCGGTCGCGTGCGCCGTCAGCGCCACGATGGGTACGCGGTTGGGTGCGGTCTCGCTCTCGCGAATGCGGGCCGTCGCCTGGAAACCGTCCATCACCGGCATCATGAGATCCATCAGGATGAGATCGTAGAGAGTGGTCTTCGCCATCGCGACCGCGATTTCCCCGTTCTCGGCGTTATCCACACGGGCCCCGGCCCCTTCGAGAATCCGGGCGGCGAGCCTCTGGTTGTCGGGGTTGTCCTCGACCAGGAGGATCCGGTGGGGGATTCTCGTCTCCCGCGCGGCCTCCGGAAGCACGGGGCGGGCCGCGGGCGCAACGGGGACAGAGAGAGCGCGCGCGAGGGTGTTCGCGAGCTTCGATTGGCGAATGGGTTTCACCACGACGTGGGGGCAGCGCTCGGTGAGGACGGCCGAGGTGTTCGCTCCGATCGAGGTCACGAGCAGGAGCTCCCGCCGCGGCGGCTGACGGAGCCGTTTCAACGTCTGGAGCTCGAGCGAATCGCTCCGCTGCTCGAGAATGGTGATCGTGGTCTCGGGGCTTTCGGCGGGGAGCATCGCTTCGAGCTCCTCCGGGCTCGACGCGACCTCGACCTCGAACCCCCAGGCCTTGAGGATCCGGCCGAGAGAGCGCCTCAGGGCCTCGCTCCCGACGGAAAGAAGTACCCTGGCGCGCTTGTCGCCGAACTGGGCGCGGTGGCGCGTGCTGTTGGGCTCGGCGTTCTGGGGAACGGTTGTCGTCAAGCTCGCGCGGAAGGTGCTACCCTTGCCTTCCTCGCTCACGAAATCGATCTTGCCGCCCATGAGCTCGACGAGCGATCGGGAGATATTGAGGCCGAGCCCCGTGCCTCCGAAACGCCTCGTGGTCGAGCCCTCGGCCTGATAGAACCGGGTGAAGAGATCCTGCTGCTTGTCCGCGGGAATGCCGATTCCGCTGTCCCTGACGGCGACCGCGAGCGTGAGCCGGTCTCCGGGCTTCCAGTCTTCGATCTCGACCGAGATTGCGACGAACCCCTTTTCGGTAAACTTGATCGCGTTTCCCACGAGGTTCACCAGAACCTGGCGCACGCGCTTGGGGTCCCCTGCCACCTCCGCCGGCAGATGGGGGTCGACGTCGAGGACGAGGTCCACGTCCTTCATCACCGCGCGCACGTTGAGCGATTCCGCGACTTCCTCCACCAGCTCCCGGAGGTCGTAAGGAATCTCTTCGATGTCCATCCGGTTCGCCTCGATCTTCGAGAGATCGAGGACGTCGTCGATGAGCCGCAGCAGGTTCTCGGAGTTCGTCTGTATGGTCCCGAGGAACTCTCGCTGTTCGGCGCCGAGCTCGGTCTCGAGAGACAGCTCCGTCATTCCCAGGATGGCGTTGAGCGGCGTTCGGAGCTCGTGGCTCATCATCGCCAGGAAGCTGCTCTTGGCGTTGTTCGCCTTCTCGGCCTCGAATTTCGCTTTGAGGATCTCGGCTTCGGCGCGCTTGCGGTCGGTGATGTCGCGGTACTGCCAGAGGTGGGCGCGGTAGTTCAGATTGACGATGGGAACGTAGTCCCGGGCGAAGACCCTCCCATCCTCGAGGCTCAGCTCTTCACCTCGGACCAGAGTGTGGATCTTGAGGATTTGCTCGACGCGGGAGACGAAGAGCTCGGGAGCGGGGAACAGGTGCTTCGATTGCTCGAGGAGCGTTCGGGAATCGGCCCCGCCGAGCGCCAGGGGAGGCACGGGGATATCGAGCATCTGGCAGAGCGCCTGGTTTGTGAGCACCACCTTGTGGTGGTCGTCCTCGAAGAGGATTCCGACGGGAAGATTCTCGATGAGACCTTCGAGCCGGGCGGTAGTGGCGTTGATCGCGTCTTCCGCTTCCTTCCGCCAAGAGATCTCCCGGGCGAAGACGCAGTGGTACTCATGGCCGCGGAAGCTCAGGAAGTTGACGGTGACCTCCACCGGGAACTGCCGGCCGGTGCGGGCGCGGTAGAGGGTCTCCGTCGTGACCCTCTCGAGCTTCTGCACCTGTTCCCAGTGCGCCGGCCAGTCCGCGCGGTCTAGCGTGACGTCGACGTCGTAGATCGAGAACGAGAGGAGCTCCTCCCTTGAGTAGCCGAGGTAGACGCAGGCAGCGTCGTTCACGTAGCGGAGCTCGCCGCCCTTCGCGATCCAGAAGACGGCGTCGGCCGCCCGGTCGACGGAGAACTGGGTCAGCTTCAGCGTCTCCTCGAGATTCTTCATCTCGGTGACGTCCTGAGCGTGGCCCAGGACCGAGGGCTCCTGTCCCGGCTCCTCATAGCGGGAGTTGTGATAGGCCCAGGTGCGGATTTCGCCGTCGCGGGTCTTGACGCTCATGAGCCCGCTGACCATGGGGGTGGCTGCGATCTCGGTGAGATAGGCGTCGAACGCCGGCTCGGTCCCCTCTTCGAGGAAATCGCCGAGGCTGCGCCCCGTCATCTCCTCGGGGCGGTAACCGAGGCTTTCGGCGGTGGCGCGGTTCACCGAGAGGAGTTTGCCCTTCAGATCGTGGGTGCAGATGAAGGCGCCGCCGCGCTCCACCATCTGGCGGTAGCGTCGTTCGCTATCGACGAGATCCTGGAGGGCCTGAAGAGAGAGGGCGAGGTCGACTTGGGGGGGACCGGGGGTCTCGGTCACAGGCTTTCTTATTCGCGAAGCCGGTGGGACTTGAGCTTCCGATAGAGTGTCGTTCTGCCAATGCCCAAGAGGCGCACGACCTGAGAAAGGTTACCGCCCGCCTCCTCTAGCGCCTGCTGAATGGCGCGGCGCTCGAGCTCCTCGAGATCGAGCGTCTCGAGGCGGCTCGATCGCCGGGGCCCACCCAGGGCCTCTTGACGCGGCGGCGGAACATCGGAAATAGGTCCAAAAGGGCCAACCGGGGGAGCCGGCCTCGCGGTCTCTCTCACGGGCTCGTCTCTCGGCTCGACCAAAACGTCGTCCATCGCCCCCCGGGCTCGAAGGCGGGGAGGCAGGTCCTCCGGGAGAATCATGTCCCCCTTGGCGATGAGGAGGCACCGCTGCACGATGTTCTCGAGCTCGCGGACGTTGCCCGGCCAAGGGTAAGCCTTCAGAAGATCGAGGACCCCGTTCGAGAGCCGCGGCCGCAGCGCCCCCTTCGGGCCCTTGGGCGTCTTCGCGTTGTACCGATCGAGAAACTGCTCCGCGAGAAGAACGACGTCGTCTTCCCGCTCGCGCAGCGGAGGAACCTCGAGCTCGAACACCGCGATGCGAAAGTAGAGGTCCTCGCGGAAGAGTGACCCCTTGACCATGTCCAGCAGGTTTCTGTGGGTCGCGGCGATGAGGCGAAAATCGGAGTGGACTTGCGTCGATCCTCCGACGCGGTGGAACTTCTTTTCCTGAATGGCGCGGAGGAGCTTCGCCTGGAGGGAGAGGCTGAGCTCGGCCACCTCGTCCATGAAGAGGCACCCGCCGTTCGCCTGCTCGAACTTGCCGATGTGCCGGGCGACGGCCCCGGTGAAGGCCCCTTTCTCGTGGCCGAAGATCTCCGACTCCTGCAGGGTCTCGGGAATCGCGGCGCAGTTGAGGGCGACGAACGGTCCGGACTTGCGGCCGCTCGCCTGGTAGATCGCCTGGGCGACGAGCTCCTTTCCCGTTCCGCTCTCCCCGTGGATGAGGATGGTGATGTCGCTCGCGGCGACGCGATCCATCTGGCGGTAGAGCTCCTTCATCGCCGGCGAATCCCCGGCGATGTTCGCGTAGCCTTCACCGCCGACTTCGCGCTCGAGCTGACTCAAGCGCATCGACATCTGGTAGCGCTCGACGGCGTTTCCCACCGTGGTGACGAGTTTCGTGCGGTCGATGGGTTTCACCAGATAGTCGTAAGCGCCCCGCTGCATGGCGGCGACGACGCTGTCGACGGTGTGATCGGCGGTGAGGATCACGACCGGGAGGTGACGCTGCCGCTCCTTGATGACGTCGAGGGTATCGAGCCCGCCGATCCCCGGCATGCTGAGATCGAGACAGATGACGTCGGGCATCATCGCCCCGAGAGACGCGAGGAAACTCTCGCCGTCGTGGAACACCTTCACACCGTGGCCCGCGCGGTCGAGAAAACGCTCCACGAGATCGCAGAGGTTTCGGTCGTCATCGACGAGGACGACGAGGCTCGAGCGCTCGTCCTTGGGCTCCGGTTTTCCGGTCACGAGACTGGGGCTGGTCATACAAAATCCGGCGGCGCGGCTCCCAATAGCGCCCGCTCGCGATTTCTCAGGTGTCAGCTAGGAGTATATACCAAGAACTTGAGCCCGGGTTTACTGGCGCGGGCGTGGAATCAGGAGGAGCTCCTCCATCCGCGGATCGATGTACCAAGATACTGAAATCAAAGTGTAACGACCTCGACCGCGAGGTTTTGTTTGACCTCGTGCTCTCCCTCGAGCAGCTTGTCGATGGCGTCGAGCGTTCTCGCGTGGTAATACCGCTCTCCGCACTTGCGACAAACCTCAGCCGCGACGTTTTCCACAACGTAGAGCTTACCGTGAAGCCAGTGGTGCTTTCGTACCTTCTTGGTGACGGTTTCGCCGTCGCAAAACTCGCAGGTCATGCGTCCTCCGTCGAAACGTAGACGGTGATGATGAGAAGGGCTACCTGTTCATGGAAACGGCAGATGACGTGCATGCGCCTACCGGTCTCTTGCAGGTCCCTCCAGGCAGTACCTCGTGCCTCTTGGATCATCCTTGAAGGTTTCCACCATGATCCCGTTCAGAATAGCGTATTCGACGTCCGTGCGCTCGAGGCCATCGTCCCACATCTCCTCCTCGGCGTGATGAGGACAAGTAGTACTCTCGATCGACGATTCTCTGTCGGAATCTTTGAATGGAGGGCATGGCCACCCGCCTCCGATCAGGGATGAGCCGTCAGCGAGTTCGAAAAGGGGGGCCTCCCCTGAAGTCTCGAATGGGGGGGCAAGACTTCAGGGGAGGTATCGGGCCGAGGGGGTCGTCTCGGTCCCGAGGCTCGAAATCAATCTCTGAAACTGGCTCATCTCCCGACTCGGAAGTTCGAGTACCGCACGCCCACGACGGATTCGCCGCGCTCGGCGATGCCAAGCTCGATGAAATGAACTTCGGGCGCGTAGGTCCGGTTGTAGTTCACCGTAATCACCTGCTGGCCGTCGAGAAGAACGGACGCCTGATTCGCGCCGCCCGAAGGTCCCCACTCGATGCGCCACCGGTACCGGCGGCTCGCCTCCCAGGCGAAGAAGTTCGAACCCTCGTCGTGCTGCTCTCCGTTCGAGATCCAGCGAACGCGGAGGTACGGAGGGTTATGGGGGTTCGGATGGAGCTTCTGAAGATGGACCCGGAACCGGTTCTGTCGATAGTCCCCGGCGGAGGGGTCCCACATGCCGAACAACATGAACTGGTCTTCCGAGGGGTTCGTCTGCCTGAGCCCCGTCGTCTCGAACTCGACCCATCCACTCGAGAGCGTCGGCACCTCATAGCGGATGTAATCGGCGGGGCTGGTGACCTGCCATCCACCGGAAGTGAACTGGCCGCCGCTCACCTCGCCCAAGCTTCCGCCGGTGAGAGGATCCGAAAGGATCGTCCCCGACGAAGGAGGAGGCGTCGTCGTCGGCCCTCCGGTCGAGCCGATCGTGAAGTCCGCAGTCGCGGAAAAGGGGCTCTCTACCGTTCCCAAGCGAGCCCGGACCCGCCAGAAATGGCGGCCCGCAGCGAGGGCCCGTTCGATTTTCCAAGCCGTCGATCCGCCCGTTCCCTCGGGGATCTGAGGCGATTGGGAAACCAGGCTCGTGAAGCTCGATTCCGTCGAGACTTGAAAGAGGTACGTGGGCGCGGTCGTTCCCGATCGCGCGGAGTTCAGCACCGTCAACGTAGGCTGCGTTTCGGAGACCGTGCTTCCCGAGAGGGGATCCGCAATAATGGGAGCGGATATTTGAGTGCTTGTCGGGTTTCCCGGAGTGGAAGGGTTCGCTCCCGGGGTCGTCCCGGTGTTCGACGAGGAGTCACTTCCGGTGCCACCCGTAGGGAGGAGCGGCTCCTCGACGCGGCAGGCCGAAAAAGCGAGGGCCAGGACGACGGAAACGATTGGAAATCGGTTACCGCCGGCCTGGCCCATCGTGTGTGTACCCCGTCCTGGATTGGTTGCTTTTTTCTTGGAGCCGGAGGCCGCACCGTTGAAGCTTGTTTCTTTGGAGCAGCGGCCTCCAGCTGTAGGAGAACCTTACAATACCGAATCGTGCGTTTGCAAGGGTTTTCGCTATTTTTCTTCAGGAATCACTTTAACTCGAGCCTGGTTTCTATGCATTCCGGAGAGATAACGCTTAAGTCGTTGTAAAAAAGGAGTTTGAGGTGAAATTCCAAGTCGTCGCCGCCGTGGACCAGGGAACCACGAGCTCGCGATGCCTCCTGTTCAACCGTGAGGGGCATGCGGTCTCGTCGCACCAGCTCGAGCACCGGCAGATCTACCCGCGCCCCGGCTGGGTCGAGCACGATGCCGAAGAGATCTGGAGCCGGACGGCTGAAGTCATTCGAGGCGCGATGGAAAAGGCGAGCCTCGCTTCGAGCGACGTTGCGGCCGTGGGGGTGACGAACCAGCGAGAGACGACGGTCGTTTGGGACCGGAAGACGGGCCGCCCGTACGCGAACGCGATCGTCTGGCAGGACACGCGGACCGACGGCATCGTCGCCGAGCTCGCGCGCGAGGGCGGAATCGACCGGCTGCGCGCGAAGACCGGACTCCCGCTCGCGACCTATTTCTCGGGCCCGAAGCTCCAGTGGCTTCTCGACGAAGTGACGGGCTTGCGAGCGGCGGCCGAGCGAGGCGATGCCCTTTTCGGGAACATCGACACCTGGCTTCTCTGGAACCTCACGGGCGGGGTTTCCGGCGGCGCTCACGTCACCGACGTCACCAACGCGAGCCGGACGCTTCTTTTCGACCTCGAGACCCTCGACTGGGACGACGAGATCCTGAATCTTCTCCGCATCCCTCGCTCCATGCTTCCGCGCATTCGGCCCTCCTCCGATCCCGAGCTCTACGGGGTAACGCGAACGGACGGACCCTTTGGAGGGAGCATTCCCGTGTGCGGGGACGTGGGGGATCAACAGGCCGCTCTACTCGGTCAGGGCTGCTTCGACGCCGGCGAGGCCAAGAACACCTACGGCACTGGCTGCTTCCTTCTTATGAACACCGGCGCCAAAAGGGTGCCCTCTTCCTCGGGGCTTCTCACGACCGTCGCCTATCAGCTCGGCTCCCGTCCCGCGGTGTACGCGCTCGAGGGGTCCGTCGCCATCGCCGGCGCCCTCGTGCAGTGGCTCCGCGACAACCTCGGGCTGATTTCGTCGGCCTCCGAAGTCGAAGCGCTCGCCCGGAGCGTCGAGGACAACGGAGGTATGGTCCTGGTGCCCGCCTTCTCGGGCCTCTTCGCCCCTCACTGGAGGAGCGATGCCCGCGGAGTCATGGTGGGTCTCACGCGCTACATCACGAAGGGGCATATCGCCCGGGCGAGCCTCGAGGCCTCGGCATTCCAGACGAAAGAGGTTCTCGACGCGATGCAGCGAGACTCGGGAGTGACGCTCTCGGCGCTTCGCGTAGACGGCGGGATGGTGCGAAACGAGCTCCTGATGCAGTTCCAGGCGGACCTCCTCGGAGTTCCGGTGGTACGACCGCGGATTACCGAAACGACGTCGATGGGCGCGGCCTATGCCGCCGGACTCGCCGTCGGCTTCTGGGCGGATGAGAACGAGCTCCGCTCGCACTGGCAGGCGGATCGGAGCTTTCAGCCGAGGATGGAGAACTCGGAGAGAGAGCGGCTCCAAGCTCTGTGGAAGAAGGGCGTCGAGAGGACTCTCGGATGGGTCAAGGAGTAGTATCGCCCGGTGCTACCGCGTTCAGAAGCCTTCGCCCCCTCTCCGGCCTTTCATCGAAAATCTCTGGTACCACGAAGGCATCACCACTGACCATGCCATGGACCGTCTCCTCCCCGACGGCGCCATCGAGCTCATCTTCGATCTCACGGGCACTCCGAAGATCTGGTACGACTCCGAAACGCCGCGCCGGGTCCGGACGGTTCGCGAGAGCTGGCTCTCGGGCCAGCACCGCCGCTCCATCGTCATCGAATCCGCGAAGAACTCCTGCATGATCGGAGCTCGGTTCCGGCCGGGCGGGCTCCACCCGTTCCTCGGGATGCCCGTCTCCGAGGTGAACGACTCCGTCGAGGAGACGGCCCTCCTCTGGGGGAGCGGGGTTCGCGAGCTGCGCGAGCGGCTTCTCGCGGTGGCGTCGGTCGACGGGCGGTTCCAGGTGCTCGATCGCGCATTGACCGACCGGGGCCAGGGCAAGCTCGAGCCTGATGCCGCTCTCTCCTACGTCCTCGATCGGCTGGTGACGACTCCCGGCGAAACCGCGATTCGTTCTCTCGCGGAAGACGCCGGTCTCAGCCAAAAACGCCTGGTGCGCACCTTCGAGGAAAAAGTGGGCCTCAAGCCCAAGACCCTCTCGCGGGTCCTCCGGTTCCAGACGGTCTTGAGGAAGTTCGAACAGAAGGAGCGCGTTTCCTGGAGCTTCGTCGCCCAGGAGGCGGGCTACTACGATCAGGCGCACTTCATCCGGGACTTCGAATCGTTTTCGGGACTTTCGCCCTCGCGGTATCTGGTCGAGAGGGGAGAATTCCTGAACTTCGTTCCCCTTCGTTAAGGCGTTATGGCGTTGAGGCGTTTTTTTACAATACCTGCGCTCGAAATCCGGCTATTCTCTGCCGGGCTCAGGAGGCATTCATGGGTGAAATGAACTATCTGGCGGTCGTGGCCGCGGCGGTCTCCACGTTTCTCATCGGCGGGCTCTGGTACTCGCCGCTCCTCTTCCACAATCCCTGGATGAAGGCGAACGGCTTCAGCGAGGCCGACGTCAAGGGCGGCGAGGGGAAGATCTTCGGGCTCGCCTTCGTGTTCTCTCTGGTGATGTCGGCCAACCTCGCCGCGTTTCTCGCGGGGCCCGACACGACCGTCGCCTGGGGCGCGACCGCCGGCCTTCTGGCCGGACTCGGCTGGGTCGCGCTCGGGATCGGAATCGTCGCGCTCTTCGAGCGCCGCTCGTGGACCTACATTCTGGTCAACGGCGGATACTTCGTCGTCGCCTTTACGGTGATGGGCGCGATTCTGGGAGCCTGGCGATGAACGACAATCCGTTCGGACCCTAGCCAATCGTCGGGGGTCACGTTGTATCGTGGGCCCGTGCTCCAGGACTTCCGGCTCGGGCTTCGGCAGCTGAAGCGCCGGCCTACCTGGTCGCTCTCGATCGTCTTCGTGCTCGCCCTGGGCCTTGGCGCGAACGCGGCGATGTTCTCCGGGTTCGAGGCCTGGGTCTTGAGGCCACTCGACTTTCCCGAGCCCGAGCGGCTGGTTCAGATCGAAGAATCCCAGCCGAAGCTCGGGCGCGGCGGCATCTTCGTCTCCCCGCAAAACTACGGGGACTGGCGGGAGCGACAGGTCTCCTTCGAGAGCCTGGGGGCGCTCCAGCGTCATCGCTACAACCTGGCTGACGAGGGCGAGCCCGTCCGCCTGGATGGCGCCCTCATTTCCGCTTCGCTCTTCCCCCTGCTCGGAAAGACCCCCATCGTGGGACGCGCCTTCACCGACGAAGACGATCGACCCGGCACTCCCGCTCCCGTCGCGCTCGTCTCCGAAAGACTGTGGCGCGCCCGCTATGAACGATTCGAAGCCTCACCCAAAGTCGTCGGCCGAACGATCCGCCTCGACGGGCGCGTCCACGAGATCGTCGGTGTCATGGAGCCGGGCTTCCGTTTCCCCGAGTGGGCCGACGTGTGGACCCCCCTCGGGCTCGACGTGATTGGAGGGGAGCGCGGCCATCGGTGGATCGACGTCTACGCCCGCCTCGCACCGGGCGCGACGATCGAGAGCGCCCGAAGCGACCTCGAGGCGATCTCCTCGCGACTGGAAGCGGAGTACCCCCAGGCGAACCGCGATTACGCCGCTCGAGTGCTTCCGCTCCGCGAAGCGTTCGTTCCCGACGTGGTCGAAACGGCGCTCACCGCATCGCTCGTATCCGCCCTGTTCGTGCTCCTCGTCATCTGCGCCAACGTTGCGAGCCTGATGCTCGCTCGGGCTACGGCGAGGAGCCGGGAGACGGCGGTTCGAGCCGCGCTCGGAGCGAGCCGCTTTCGACTCGCGCGCCAGAGCCTCGCGGAGGGCATTCTTCTCGCCATCCCCGCGAGCGTCCTCGGGGCGCTCCTCGGTTTTCTCGTTTTGCGATCCATGCTCTCGTACGTTCCCGTCGAGCCGCCCTATCTCTTCCGGATGTCCTTCAGTCCCGAAGTAGGCGTCTACACGTTTCTCCTTTCGCTTCTGGCCGGGATTGCTTGCGGCCTCGCCTCCGTCGTGAGGAGCTCGGGCGCGCGGCTCCACGAGGCGTTGAAAACCGGAGGACGCGTGACCGGTGGCGGAGTCCTGGGTAAACGAACCCGAGGTGCTCTCGTCCTCGTTGAGATCGCGCTCTCAACGTCTCTCGCCGCGGCGGCGATCCTGATGGTGAGGAGCTTTCTCGCTCTCCAGGCGGTCGATCCGGGGTTCGAGTCGAAGGGTGTCTTAACGGCGGAGCTGTCGATCGGGGGCGCGGGTCTCGACCAGCCGGATTCAAGAGTGAAGCTGGCCGAGCGAGTGGTGGCGGCGCTCGGAGAGATTCGGGGCGTAGAAGTTGCTTCCGCCGTGAGCCTGCTCCCAGCGGGTCAGTCCAACGAGATTTGGGAAGTCGAAGCCGAAGGTAGCGGCCTCGAACAAAGGGAGGCCGTCCGGACGACGGTACAGGGAATCGTCGGGCCCTATTTTGAAGCGCTGGGCATTCGCCTCCTATCGGGGAGAACCTTCACGGATACCGAGATGCGCGAGGGTGGAAACGTCGTCGTCGTGAGCGAAGGCCTGGCGCGGGCGCTCTGGAAGACGACGGACGTCGTCGGCCGCCGGCTGAGAAGCGCACGGGCGAGCGTCAGAGGCGGGTATCTGGTGGTGGGTGTTTCTTCGGACGTCGACATCGGTCGCGACATGGTCGATGCGGACCTTCCCGGCGTTCAGCTCTATCAACCCTACGGCGAAGCACCGCCGGAGGCGCTCGCCGTAGTCGTGAAGGCCACAGAGGGAGGCGGGGACGTTGCCGGACTGTCCGCTTCCCTCCGCGACAGCCTCCGGCGGGCCGCGCCGGGCATCCCCCTGTCCGAAGTTCTCACCATGGAGGAAGCGGTCTTCCGCGTGAGATGGGTGAGCCGGTTCTTCTCGCGCCAGCTCGTCGGCTACGCTGTGCTCGCGATGTGGATCACGGTTGTGGGACTGTACGGGCTCACGGCGGACTCCGTCGCGCGGCGCACGCGCGAGCTCGCGATTCGCTTCGCCCTTGGAGCGAACGAGAGGCGTCTGGTCGCGCTCGTTCTGAAGGAGGCCGTCTTCCTGGGTGTTGCCGGAGTCTCTTCTGGGGTTCTTCTCGCGCTCGCCCTCGGCCAGCTGGTCTCCCGGATGTTCGTGACGGTCTCGGCGCGCGATCCTCTGACGCTCGGTCTCGTCTCGGTAACGCTCGTCGCGGTGACGGTGCTCGCTTCGCTCTTACCCGCCTTCGGCGTCCTTCGCATGGATTCCACGACCGCTCTCCGAACGGAGTAGCTCCGGCGAAGCTCCCGCCCTATTTCGAGAAGAAGTCCTCGCTCGGACGGTAGGGGCCCTCGATCCGGATCCGCTTCACCGAGGTCCCGTCCATCTCGGATTCGCCCGCGGGGAGACCGTTCATCCGGAAGAAATACGCGACGACGTCCACGTATTCTTTTCGCTTGAGGCTTCCGGGGTTGTCCTGCGGCATGGTCGCGCGGATGAGCTCGATCAGGTCGTGCGCGGTTTGCCCCGACCAGCCGTCCATGTAGGCGCCGTCGCCGAACTCCGCGGGCTCGTGGCAGCTCCCGCACGTATCCTCGAAAAGCGCAGCACCTCGCTCCGCCTGTTCGCCGGTGTAGACGCCGCTCTGGACCGAGCG